>NZ_JBSHAO010000002.1:96984-293405 GCF_053611545.1 Streptomyces sp. NPDC054796
CGTCGGACACCTCTGAGCCCGTACGGCGGTCTTCAACACCTTCACGTGGTCCACAGGGCCGGAGCCATTCCGGGCCCCTGGTCCAGGGGTTTGTGACGTCGGACACCTCTGAGCCCGTACGGCGGTCTTCAACACCTTCACGTGGTCCACAGGGCCGGAGCCATTCCGGGCCCCTGGTCCAGGGGTTTGTGTGGAAGGGCCATGCCCCGCCCGGCCGACGAGGCCCGGGGCTGGCGTGCGCCATCGGTCCGCGATGGCCGCCGCACGTGAGAGGTACCGCTTATGGAGCAGGAGCAGGGGCAGACGCAGGGGCAGGAGCACGACGGGGCGCAGGCCGAGCCGATCGCCGTCGTGGGGATGGGCTGCCGGTTTCCCGGGGGGATCGACGGTCCGGAGGAGTTCTGGTCGCATCTGGCCCAGGGACGCTCCGCCGTCACCGATCTGCCCGAGGGGCGGTGGGATGCCTACCCCGTCCCGGGCCGGGCTGCGCTGGGCGCTGTGGAGCGGACGGTGCGGCGTGCCTCGTATCTGAGCGACGCCGGTGGTTTTGACGCGGCCTTCTTCGGGATCACACCGCGGGAGGCCGAGCAGATGGACCCGCAGCAGCGCATCGTTCTGGAGGTGGCGTGGGAGAGCCTGGAGCACGCCGGTATTCCGCCACACTCCCTGGCGGGCAGCGACACCGCCGTGATCATCGGTGTCGGGGGCGGTGAGTACAGCCAGTTGCTGCTGTCCGACGCCGAGCGGATCGGCCCGTGGAGCAGCATCGGCGGCGCCTACTGCGCCGTCGCCAACCGGGTGTCCTACGTGCTGGACCTGACGGGCCCCAGTTTCGCGACGGACAGTGCCTGCTCCTCCTCGCTGGTGGCACTGCACGCCGCGTGCCAGTCGCTGCGTTCGGGAGAGGCGGGGCTGGCGCTGGCCGGTGGCGTCAACCTGATTCCCGCGCCGGGGCACACACTCTCGCTGGCCGCCTCCGGCGCCATGCAGCCCGAGGGGTGGAGCAAGCCCTTCTCCGCGACCGCCGATGGGTACGGGCGCGGCGAGGGTGCCGGGGTGCTGGTGCTCAAGCGGCAGTCGGACGCTATGCGCGACGGGGACCGGATCCTGGCCCTGGTACGGGCCTCGGCGGCGGCACAGGACGGGCGCACCAACGGCATCATGGCGCCCAACAGCGAGGCGCAGGCCGCACTGTTGCGCGGTGTGTACGACAGGGCGGGCGTGGACCCGTCGAGCGTGCAGTACGTGGAGGCACACGGCACGGGGACGCCGACCGGTGATCCGGCCGAGGTCGAAGCGGTGGCGGAGGTGCTGGGCGCCGGGCGACGGGACGGTGAGGTGCTGCTCGGCTCGGTCAAGGGCAGCATCGGCCATCTGGAGGCGGGTGCGGGCGTCGCGGGCGTCATCAAGACGGTGCTGGCGATGAGGGAGGCGACCCTGCCCGCCACCGTGGGTCCCGGCGGCGGGGCGGGGGTCGATCCGGAGATCGCGGCCGTGCCCGGGGTGCGGGTGGTGTGCGAACCCACTCCGTGGAAGAACGGCGACCGGCCGCGCAGGGCCGGTGTGTCCAGCTTCGGCTACGGCGGGACCATCGCCCATGTGTGTCTGGAGGAACCGCCCGCGCCACGGCCTCTGCGGCCGAGGACGAACCGCCCGCAGGTGCTCCCGCTGTCGGCGGACTCCCCCGCCGCGCTGGCCGAGGCCGCCGACCGGCTCGCCGCGGCCGTACGGGCGGCGGACGAGCCCCCGGCGCTGGAGGCCGCGGCACACACCCTCGCCGTACGCCGCTCCCCTCTGACGCACCGCGCGGCCGTCGTGGGTGAGGACTGGGACACGGTGACGGGCCGGCTGGAGGCGGTGGCCGCCGGTGAGCCGTGCGACGGTGTCGCGCTGGGACGCGCCACCGAGGCACGGGAGCAGGACCCGGTGTGGGTGTTCTCCGGGCACGGGGCGCAGTGGGCCGGTATGGGCCGCGAACTGCTGCACGGCAGCGCGGAGTTCGCGCAGATGTGCCGTCAGCTCGACCCTGTCTTCCGCCAGGAGGCGGGGTTCTCCCTGCTGGAGGAGCTGGAGGAGGGCCCGTTCACACAGGTGGACCGGATCCAGTCGGTGCTGTTCGCCGTCCAGATGGGGCTGGCCCGGATGTGGCGGGCGCACGGGGTACGGCCCGCTGCCGTGATCGGTCACTCCGTCGGCGAGATCGCCGCCGCAGCGGTCGCGGGTGTGTGGGACGTGGAGGACGCGGTGCGCTTTGCCTGCCGCAGGGCGTCGCTGCTGCGGACGGTGGCCGGTGCGGGGGCGATGGTCATGGTGTCCCTGCCCTTCGACACGCTCCGCGAACAGCTCGCGGGCCGTGCCGACGTGGCCGCGGGGATCGAGTCGTCGCCGGGCTGGTCGGTGGCGTCAGGGGACACGGCGGCGGTCGGGGAACTGGCCCGCGCCTGGCGGGAGGACGGGGTGACGGTGCGGCGCATCGCCTCCGACGTCGCCTTCCACAGCCCCCACATGGAGCCGCTGCTCGACGACCTCGCCACCGCCGCGGCACCGCTGCCGGTGCGTGAGGCGACGCTGCCGCTGTACAGCACCGCGCTGGCGGACCCCCGCGCGCGGACACCGCGCGACCACCACTACTGGCAGACCAATCTGCGTCGGCCGGTGCGCTTCGCCCGGGCCGTACGAGCGGCTCTCGACGACGGCCACCGCGCCTTCCTAGAGGTCTCGGCACATCCGGTGACCACCCACTCCCTGCTGGACACCGTCAACGCGTCCGGCACCGAGGGGGTGACGGTGGCTCACACCCTGCGCCGGAACCGTCCGCAGCTCCAGGAGTTCCTGACCCAACTGGGCCGTCTGCACTGCGCGGGCACGGCCGTCGACTGGGCGTCGTTCCTGCCGCCGCAGGACGTGGTCGACCTGCCCCGCCAGCCGTGGCGGCACGAGCACTACTGGCTGCCCGCGGCGCCGCCGCGGGACACACGCGGCCACGATCCGGTCTCGCACACCCTGCTGGGTACGCGCACCGAAGTGTGTGCCGTTCCGCCCTCCACGGTGTGGACGACGCGGCTGGACGGTGACAGCCGCCCCTACCCGGCGCCGCACGTGGTACACGGTGTGGACATCGTGCCCGCCGCCGTGCTGCTCGGGACGCTGTGCTCCGCGGGCGCCGGTGAGAAGGACACGGAGGAACACCATCTGCGCGAGGTGTCGCTGCGTACGCCGCTGCCGGTGGAGCAGGAGCGGGAGGTCCAGGTCCTGTCGCGCGAGGGCGAACTGACCCTCGCCTCCCGTCCGGCCGACGAGGGGGCCGCCGGTCACTGGATCACCCACACCACCGCACGCCTCGCCGACTCCTCGGCCGCTCAGCGCGAGCCGCGGCTCCCTGGCGAGTTGGACGAGCTGGACGAGCTGGACGAGTCGGCCGACGGCGCGACGCCCATGGACGTGGACGAACTCCTCGAGCTCCTCGCGCCATTGGGCGTCGGCGGCCTCGCCTTCCCCTGGGAGGTGCGGGCCGTCACCCACGACGAGAGTGGCGTGGATGCCCGCGTCCACGCTGCCGACAGCACCACCTGGGCGCCGGTTCTGGACGCCGCGACCACCCTCGCGGCACTGCCGCTGGCCGCGCGGGGTGTCCGTCGGATGCCCACGTTCATCGGGGGCGTCCACCTCAGCGGCCCCGTCCCCCGCGCCGCGCGGGTCCGCGCCCGGCTGCGTCCCGGCACACCCGACACCGTCGACGTGGAACTGTCGTCCGCCGACGGTGCCTCGACGGCCCGCGTCGACGGCCTGCGTTTTGGTGTCCTGGACGCGGCCGAGGATCTGCTGCCCGATCCCAAGAAGCTCCTGCACCATCTCGAGTGGCAGCCTGTGGAGGAGCCCGCCGCCGACGGACCGGCGCCCCGGCTCACCCTGGTGGCGCCACGGCCCTCCCCGGTGGCCGACCGCATCGCCCGGCGGGCCGACGAGAGCGGCATCGCCTGCACCACGACCACCACCCCCGACACCCTCACCACCCGCTCCCTCACCACCGCCGGCGCAGAATCCGGGCATCACCACGTGCTGGTGCTGGCCGATGCCGGGCCCGTTACCGACACCGGGTCCGACCCCGTGGACCGGACGGCCGAGAACCTGGAGCTGCTGGCCCGCACCGCACAGGCGCTTCTCGCGGGAGGCCGGCAGCACACACACCGGCTGTGGGCCGTCACCACCGGGGCCCGCGCCTGCGCCGACGAACAGTCGCTGGCCCAGCGGCCGTTGTGGGGCGCAGGACGGGGCATCGCCTCCGAGCACCCCGAGCTGTGGGGCGGATGCGTCGATCTGGGCGACCCCAGTGACCCAGGCGATCCCGGTACCCCAGGTGACCCCTGCGACGAGGCCATCGACACCGCCGTCGGCCGTCTCCTGCGCCTCCTGCACGCGCCGCCCGAGGAGGACTGGCTCGCGCTCGACGGCCCCGAACCGCAGGCCGCCCGCATGGTGCCCACCCCTCTCACCGCCCCGGCACCTCTACGCTGCGCGCCCCAGGCCACCTACGTGGTCACGGGCGGTCTGGGCGAGCTGGGCCTGCAAGCGGCCCGCCACCTCGCCGCGCGCGGTGCCCGTCGGCTGGTGCTCCTCGGCCGCCGTGGCCTGCCCGAACGGTGTCACTGGCCGGAGCAGACCGACCCGGCGATCCTGCGCTCCATCGGGACCATCGAGGACCTCGAACAGCTCGGCGTCACCGTGCAGCCCCGCTCCCTGGACATCACCGACCCGGAAGCGGCCCGTATCCTCACCCGGCCCGAGGAGCTGGGGCTGCCTCCGGTGCGGGGCATCGTGCACGCCGCGGGCGTCTACAGCGGCCGTGTCATCGACGAACTCGACGAGGGCACGATCCGCACAGCCCTGCACGCCAAGGCCCGGGGCGCCCACACCCTGCACCGGCTCTTCCCGCCCGGCACCCTGGACTTCCTGGTCCTGTTCTCCTCTACCGCGCCGCTCGTCGTCCTGCCCGGCGGCACCGCCTACGCCGCAGCGAACACCTTCCTGGACGCACTCGCCGCACACCGCCACCAGCACACCCCGGACACAGCACCGGAAACAGCACCGGAAACAAAGGCGCTGGCCTGGACCGTGTGGCGCGACACCGGCATGGGCGCACACATCACCCCGCTCGACCACGAGGCCATGAAGGCCCAGGCGTTCGGCGACATCACCGCCGCCGAAGCACTACGTGCCTGGGACCACGCCCACGCGGCCGTCCACCCGCAAACCGTGATCGTGCGGCCCACCCGCGCCGAGACACCACGCAAACCGCTCTTCGAGCACGTCAGCGATCCGGAGGCCGCCGCAGAGGGCGAGGACGCCCCCGAGCAGGGCGCCACGTCCCTGCGCGGTCTCGGCCCGGAAGACCTTCCGCCCGCCGTGGCGGCGGAGATCCGCCGACACGTCGCGACGGAGACCGGCATCCCCGCCGAACGCGTCGAGGACGACGTCCCGTTCGCCGATCTCGGGCTGGACTCCGTCATGGGCATCGCCATCCGCGGCAGCCTGCAACGCTCGACCGCACTCGATCTGCCCGTCACCCTGCTGTGGACCCACCCCACCCCGGCCGCCCTCACCCGGTACCTCACGCAACGCCTCGCCTGAGCGGGGCGCGGCAGGGGACATATCAGGATCAGGGTGCGTATCGCGGGCTGCCGGTGATCTGCGGTCCGTATGCCTGGAGGGTGAACGGGTGTATCCAGCCGGTCTTCCCATAGCTGCGCTGTGCTGCGTTGTCGTGCCGTACGCCCTGTTCGCCCATGAGGTGGGCGCAGTCGGCGCAGGCGGGCTGGGTGGTCCGGATGATCGCCCCCGCGCCGCCGCCGTCGCCCCACACCTTCATGATCCGGCATTCCGCGTGGTTCGCGGTGGTGCCCACGTAGCCGGGACACACCTCCACGGCCGTCGGGAACCAGCCCGGCAGGGCCGCCGTGTTGGCTCTCAGGTCCTCCACGGCGTCCCAGATGTCGTTGAAGAAGGCCGGGCGGTTGGCGGACGACGACGAGAGGTACAGGGTGTTGCCCAGCAGCCCGCACCCCGTGTTGCCCTGTCTGATGTGCCAGATCGACGCGATGGACTCCAGGAAGGACGCCTCGTCGGCCAGGCTGATGGTGGTGTGCTGCGGCGCCGCCTGCGGGGCGAGCGGGAGTTGCGGGGGTGCCTGCTGGACTCCGGGGTGGACGTCGAAATCCTCCTGGAGGATGTCCATCACGTCGTCCCACGAGACACGCTCGTCGTCCTCGGTCAGCACGTCGACCACCAGCTCCACGTACGCCCGCACATCGGGATGGAACTGCTCGACGAGTTCGGTCAGCAGCCCGCTCTGGGCGAGTCTCTCCCGGCTGATTCGCCTGCCACGGGCATCGGTGAAAACGCGCTGCACCGCGTCCGTGCGTGTCGCGCCCCCATGATCCGTGCCGTGCTCGACCGCCGCGGCTCCGGTGCCGGCCGGTGCGGGCCCGGAAACGGCCCGCGCCGCACCGGCCGCCGCCTCGCGCTCGAAGCGGTCTCCGGGGTCGGAGACCGCCAGTCCGTCCCCGGTGTCGGTGCCCGCAACCGGGCCCTGCCGCTGCTGGATGACATGGATCAGCTCATGGGCGAGGGTCTCCTTGTCCGCGCCGCCCTCGCCGATGACGACATGGCTGCCGGAGGTGTAGGCGCGCGCCCCGATCTCGGCGGCGGAGCGCTGCGCCGCGGGGCCGGTGTGCAGGCGTACGTCGGAGAAGTCCGCGCCGAGCCTGCCCTCCATGTCCGCCGACACCGCGGCGTCCAGTGGCCGTCCGGGGCCGCGCAGCACGTCGTGGACGGTGGTGGAGCGCTGCACCGGAGGCACCGGAGGCACCGGAGGCTGGTGGCCGCAGGAGGCGTCGTGGGTGTGCCGCTCGCGCTGGAGCATCCGGATCACCGCCGCGTTGCCCATGGTGCGCTGCAACGCCACCAGTTGCTCCGGCGTCGCCCGGCCGGGACGGTTCGCCGCGTCGTACGCAGGGGCGTTGTCGGGTGTCGTGGACCGGCCTCGGCCCGGGCGGCGGCGTGTGGTGCCGCTACGGGATCCGGCGCTCTTCTCCTCGTCGCGGGCGTGCGCTCCCATGGCCCTGACCTCTCCCCCGGCATCGGCGTCCGCTGATCTCCAGCTCAAGCGTCGGCCGTGCCGCCGTGCGCGGCCAGGGGCCTGCGAACACTCCTCGGGGCAGACCGGCTGCCTTGACGGGTGACCACACCGGTGATCGCTCTTCTCGCCGCAGGACCGGCCGCCCGCGCCTCAGCCCTCCGGTCCGGTGGCGCCGGCCGCGACGGGGGCCAGGCGCAGCACGGTGCCCTCGCCGTTGGCGGACAGGAGCAGCGACCCGTCCGGTGCCGCGGTGAGCCCCGCGAACGCGTGGGGCGTGCCGGGCATGCCGTGGGCGAACAGGGCGGGCCCGGGGCGCGGCCCCGTGCCGGGGGGCGGTCCGACGGGCAGGTCCTCCGCCTCGGTCCTGCGCTCTCCCGTGGTCAGCGAGACCGCCACGAGGCGCCGTCGGCCCGTCTCCACGGCGAACAGGTCGTCGCCCACGACCGCCAGCCCCTGCGGTCCTTCGAGTCCGTCGGCGACGGTGACGGCGGCGCGGTCACCCTCACCCTCCCCCTCGTCGAGGCGGAGCACGGCGCCGCGCCGCTCGTCGCTGACGTGGAGGCGTCCTTCGGCGTCGAAGGCCACGTCCACGGGGTGTCCGAGGCCGTCGGCGAGCACCGTGACGGCGTCGTCCTCGCCGACGGCCAGCACGCGTCCCGCGCCGGTCTCGGCGACGACGAGCGTGCCGTCCGGGCCCTTCGCGATGCCCGTGGGCCGGTTCAGCCCGTGCGTCCGCACGCGTGATTCCCCGCTCGCCGTGTCGTAGGTCCTCACCTCGCCGAACTGGGAGGTGACATGGAGGAGTTCACCGTCGGCGGCGATGCCGTGCGCGAACGGCGCGAAGACGTGGGTGGTCACGACGTCGCGCACGTCGGGCCCGGGCGGTTCGGGGCTGACGACGCGGTAGTGGTCGGCCGCGTACACCGTGCCGCCCAGGCCGACGGTCACACCGTAGGGGCCCGCCAGGCCTCGGGGCACGAGGTCGCGGGTGCGGCCGTCGGGACGCATCTCGGCGATGCCACCGCTGGCGTAGCTGGAGACGAACATCCGGTTCTCCGCGTCGAAGGCCGCGTTGTCCAGGCCCACGACACCGGAGGTGACGACGGTCCGGGAGCCGGTGCCGTGGAGGTCGATGCGGGTGACGATCCCGGACCGGCCGCGCGAGAGCACATGCAGGACGCCGCCCTGGTCGAAGCGGACCGCGACGGGTTCGTGCACGTCCTCCGCGACCAGTTCGGCGTGGCCGCCGTCCGTGGGCACCCGCCAGACCTGGCCCGTCAGCATGTGCGGGTAGTAGAGGCAGCCGTCGGGTCCTGTCTGCATCGCGTTGCCCATGGCGAGCCCTCCGGCGAGTTCCGACGGGGCCGCGCCGCCGGAGCATGCGTCGGAGCCACCGTCGGCGCCGCCGTTGCCGCCGCCATCGGGGAACAGCTCCAGCAGGCGGCCGTCAGGGCGCATCTCGTTGACGAACAGCCGGTCGCCCACGCAGGTGATGCCGTTGGGCACCCGCACCTGGTCGGAGACGACCGTGTACTCGCCCCGGGGGCTGCGGCGCCACACGATGCCGGGCACGAGGTCGGCGATGTACATCGAGCCGTCCGCGCCGAAGGCGAGGTCGTCGGGCGACCGGACGGGGCCGTCCATCGGGACCACGACCTCGATGTCGGCGGTCGCGGGGTCGACGGCGCTGATCTGTCCGGCCAGGTACTGGGCCACGTAGAGACGGCCGTCGGGGCCGAACGCGACACCGTTGGATCCCCACAGCGGGTTGGCCTCCAGGAGCCGCCGCACGCGCCGGCGGGTGCCGGACGCCGGGCCGGCACCCGCCGTGTCCTGCCCGTATCTGCTCGGCGGTGTCGCCATGTGCTCCGCCATCCGTTCAGGCACCTTCCTTGCCGGTCCCGGCGAGGACGTCGGTGATGCCGCCGTTCTCGCGCCACTCCTTGAGGAGGGCGTGGAAGGCGACGGGGCCGTCGCCGAAGGCGCGGAGGCCCCGGCGCGGGTTGCCCTCGTTGTTGTAGTAGCCGGGGGTGCACTCGGCGTGGAACTGGTACAGGTCCACTGCCTTCTCGCGGAGCGTGCGCTGCCAGCCCTCCTCGGCGTCCGCCGTCGGCTCGATCTCCCGCGCACCGCGCCGACGGGCCTCGGCGACGACGTGGGCGACATGGCTCGCCTGCTCGTCCAGGATGTGCACGTAGTTCACCGAGGCGGCGTTCTGGAGCGGGCCGAGCTGGAAGAGGTTGGGGAAGCCGCGCGTGTAGAAGCCGTGCAGGGTGCGCGGGCCCTGGGCCCATGCCTCGAAGAGGTTGACGCCCTGCCGCCCGGTGACGGGGATCGCGCCGGACAGGATCCCGGAGGCGCCGACCTCGAAGCCGGTGGCGAAGATGACGCAGTCCACCTCGTAGGAGGTACCGCCGACGACGACGGCGTTCTCGGTGATCTCCTCCACGCCGTGGGTGTCGGCGGTGTCCACAAGGGTGACGTTGGGCCGGTTGAACGTCTGGAGGTAGTGGTCGGAGAAGGTGGGCCGCTTGCACATGTAGCGGTACCAGGGTTTCAGTGCCTCGGCCGTCACGGGGTCGGTGACGATCTCCTCGACGCGGGTGCGGATCTCGTTCATCTTCGCGAAGTCGGCCAGCTCGTAGGCGCGTTCACGCTCGGCCTCCGGCAGCTCCCGCCCGTCGTGGGTGCTCGGGATGAGCTTGCGCTGCAACCGAGCGGTGCTGGTCCAGCCGTCGTCGACGAGGTCCTCCTCGGCCTGGCCGCCGGTGACCAGGGTGAGGAAGTTCTCCATCCGCCGCCGCTGCCAGCCCGGCTCCAGGGTGGCCGCCCACTCCGGGTCGACGGGCCGGTTGGCGCGCACGTCCACCGAGGAGGGGGTGCGCTGGAACACGAACAGGTGCTCGGCGTCCGCGCCGAGGTGGGGCACGCACTGGATGGCGGTGGCGCCCGTGCCGATGACGGCGACGCGCTTGTCGGCGAGCTTGTGCAGGTTTCCCTCGGCGCTGCCACCTGTGTAGGCGTAGTCCCAGCGGCTGGTGTGGAAGGTGTGCCCGGTGAAGGTCTCGATCCCGGGGATGCCCGGCAGCTTCACCTCGCTCAGCGTGCCGGAGGCCGTGACGACGTACCGGGCCCGGACGCGGTCGTCCCTGTCCGTGCTCACCACCCACTCGGAGGTGTCGTCGTCCCAGTCCAGGCCGGTCACCAGGGTCTGGAAGCACACGTCGCGGTACAGGTCGAAGTGGCGCGCGACGGCCCGTGCGTGCTGCCGGATCTCCTCGCCCGGCGCGTACCGCCACTTCGGTACGTAGCCGACCTCCTCCAGCAGCGGCAGGTAGATCGACGCCTCGATGTCGCAGTGGATGCCCGGGTACCGGTTCCAGTACCAGGTGCCGCCGAAGTCAGAGCCCTTCTCGATCACCCGGATCGACTCGACCCCGGCCTGCCGCAGCCGCGCCCCGGCCAGCAGCCCGCCGAAGCCGCCGCCGACGACGACCACCTCGACCTGGTCCGACAGCGGCTCGCGGGTGAACCCGCCGTCCGCGTAGGGATCCTCGTCGTAGTACCCGAACTCGCCGGTGACGCGCTGGTACTGGCGGCTACCGTCGGGCCGGATCCGGCGGTCCCGTTCCGCGCGGTACCGGGCCCGCAACGCGTCGAGATCGAGGCCGAGTCCGGCCTCCCGCACGTCGCGCGGATTCGGGTCGGCCGTGGTGTGGGGGGCGGACATCCAGGCTTCCTTCCCTCGGGGGAGACGCGCCCGACTACGCGCGCGGAGCGCGGACGTCAGGGCGGATCCGCAGCGTCGCATAAATTTTTCTCACCGTGCAACATTTCCCCATGGGTGATTTTCCGCCTAGGTTGGGCCCTCCGGATTGCCGTCGGCCATCGGATCTAAGCTAGGGCGGTCATGAGCACTGGCCTGCGTGAACGCAAGAAGGAAGCGACGCGTCGTTCCCTGCACGACGCCGCCGTCCGCCTCGCCCTGGAGCACGGGGTGGAGAACGTCACCGTGGAGGCGATCGCCGATGCCGCGTTCGTCTCCCGCCGCACGTTCTCCAATTACTTCGCCAGCAAGGAACAGGCGCTGTTCCACCGCGACAGAACGCAGGTGGCCAGTCTCGTCGCGCACGTACGGGCCCGGCCCGACGACGAACCGCCGGTGCGGGCGCTGCTGCACGCCGCCGAGCGGATGCGCGCCGAGAGCGCGGAGCGCGACCGGGACGCGGGACGCGACGGGGAAACCGGACACGGCGGGGGCACGGAGCGCGGGGGCACGCGGCGCGTCGTGGACGGGAAGCAGTACCAGGAGCTGCGCCAGCATCCGGCCCTGCTCAGGGAACTGGCCGCCACCTACACCGCGATCGAGCGCGATCTCGCCTCGGCCCTCGAACCACGGCTCCCCGCGGGGCCCGACGCGGCCCTGCACGCCCGGATGCTGTCGGCGTCGTTCCTCGCGCTGCTCCGCGTCTGCGGCCAGGAAGCCTCGGAGAACCCCGACCGCGACCCGCTGGACCTGCTGCGCCAGGCCATGGAGCTGACGAGCCAGGGCACGTCCTGACGGAGCACCTGACAGGGTGCCTGACGTGGTATCTGACGGGGCCGCTGCCCCGGGCGCGGGCCCTCGTGAGCCCCGCCCCCCTCACGACGGCACCGGGGACGCCTCGGGCAGCGGTGTGCTGCCGCCGAAGTCCGTGCACCCCTTGTCCCCCGACTTCAGCTCCCAGCACGCCTTGACGTCCTGCGGCGCTGGCGCCCCCAGCATGAAGGTGAAGGCGGCCAGGTTGGCGTCGTCGGGCACGGTCTCGTCGTAGGTGCGGCCGTCCTCGCGTACCAGCTCGATCCGGTCGCCGGGATGCGCGGACTTGATACGTGCCCACGCGGCACGGCACACACTGCTGTAGCGGACCTCCACATACGACTTCTCGGGCTGCTCCGCCGCCGAGGTCCACGCGTCACCGCCGCAGCCCTTGTCCACGGGGTCCTTGCCGTCGCACGTGGAGCCGTGGCACTTGGCCTTCACGCCCTTGACCGGCTCCTCGGTCGACGTGGCACCCCCGGCGGCCCGCTGTGCGCCGCCCTCGTCGTCCCCCGTCGAAACCCCGACGATCACCCCTGCCGCGGTGACCACCACGCCGACCGCGAGCGCCGCGAGGAGCAGCCGGTTGCGGGACGGCCTGCCGCGCGCCCCGGTGCCGCCGACGGGCCCCGCGCCCGCCGGACTCGGCTCCTCCCCCGCAGGGCCCGGTTCCTGCCGCGCCTCATCGGGGCCGCCGGACGCGAGCGCCCTGCCCCGGCCGCTCCAGGCGGCCTCGGCCAGTTCCCACAGCGCCAGGAGCCGTGCGGCCTCCACGTCCGGCCTCGCGGCGAGCGCCTGCACCGCCTGGAGCGGCGGGAGTTGGCCGCCGTTGAGATACCGCTCCCAGGACGACTTGCTGTACGCCGTGCTCCTGGCCAGCTCCGCCAGGCTGATGCCCAGCGTGTCCTTCGTACGCCGCAGCTCTTCGACGAGGCGCCGCACATCCGGCTCCAGCGTGTCGGGCAGCGCCTTCCAACCGTTCATCTCCTCGGTCCTCTTTCTCTCGGGCTCGCACGGTTCTCTGGTTCAATTCCGGGTGACGGCGCGGCGGACGAATGCGCGGACGACGGGGACAACCGGATCGACGGGGACGACGGGAAGGTCACATGTCCTTGCGGATGGCACGCACACTCACCGTCCTGCTGGCCCTGACCGGCTGCGCGGGAGGCACCCAGGAAGACGGGAGTCGGCCCTCCCCCTCCGAGCGCCCGGAGCACCGGTACGTGAGCGGGGGCGGTGCGCTCGCCGACGACTGGTCGGACGAGGGGCTGCTCGGGGAGAATCTGCCGGCGCACAGCGATCTCGTGGCCATGTGGCAGACGGTGCTGTGGTCGGACGGCTACCTCAAGCGCCCGGGAATCGACTGCCACTACGCCAAGGCCACCCGTGAGGCCACCCGCACCTGGCAGGGCAACCGTTCCCTTCCGGCCGACGGCATCGTCGGCCCGCAGACGTTCGCCGCCGCCGGGGAGCGGCTGGTCCGCCGCGAGGGCATGGTGATCTACCGGGGCGAGCAGCACTCCGTGTCCTTCCGGCGCGCGGACGACGGCAGGTACCTGGTGGAGGACTCCGGCACCTACAAGCCGCTGCGGCGGGACCGGGCGACGCTGGAGGTGTGCGCGAAGGCGAAGGGCTGAGCGGGTCCTCGCCGGTGACGGGCACGGCAGCGCGGTCCACGGGCACCGCAGCACGGGCGACGGCCGCGCACATGCGGGTGACGGCCGTCGGCGCGCGGGTAACAGCCGTCGGCGCACGGCCTGTTCGCGACGGCGCCCCATCAGTCGGTCCAGGCCCGGTCGCCGGAGTCCACGCAGGACTGGTGCCCTTCCAGCACGGCGCACACCTGCACGTTCGCGCCGACCTCGGCGCCGACGGCCGCCATGCGCGTGCGTTCCGCACCGGCGTCGGCCCAGAGCTGCCCCGAGCCGCGAGTGCTGAGTGAGAGCCCTTCGACGCCGTCGGCCGGGGTGACCTGGCCCCAGACCGCACGGCAGGCGGCGCTGTGGAAGACCTCGACACGGTGCTGCCTGGTGTCGTAACGGCCCAGTGCCTGGCCGTCCTTGGCGCAGCCCGTGCGCACGGGGTCCCGCCCCTGGCAGCGTGCGCCCGTGCAGCGGGGCGCCGCCCGCGCGGGGTACTCGCCCGTCATCTCCGGGGGGACGGGCCAGGGCCATGCGGGGCGGCCGGCCGGCTTCCCCTCGGAGCCGGGAACGGTGGCGAGGAGCAGCAGGACGAGAACGGCCACCGTCCAGCGGAGCGCTCCGGTTCCGGCCCGCCCGACGCGTCCTGCCGGGCGCGCGGTCTCCCGCGTCCACGCCGCGGCACCCTGGTCCGCGGGGCCGCCGGGCGCCAGGGCGGCAGTGGAGACGGGTCCGGCGGCGGGGGCCGGTCCGGCGCGGGGCGGCGCGCCGGGCTCCCCTTCCTCACGCGCCCATGCCTCGGCGGCCGACTCCCACAGCACTCTGAGCCGGACCCGGGCGGGTTCGTCGAGCCCCGCCAGCTCGCCGAGCGCGGCGACGGCCTCCCAGGGCGGGAAAGCGGCGCCGCTGAGATAGCGCTGCCAGGACGAAGCGCTGGAGACGGTCTTGCGCGCGAGGGCGGCGAGGCTGAGCCCGGTGCGGTCCTTGAGCAGGCGCAGCCGTTCCACGAGGCGCCGTACTTCAGGACGCACCTCCACGGGCAGTGGACGCCACCGTGCCATCAGCCCTGCCGACCTCCCCGGCCCTGGCGCGCGGGAACGGCCCCGCGACGGAGCGCTTCGCCGCGCCCGTTCACCGGGTCCTACGCTCCACGCGGGCGCGTGAGTTCCCCGGGCGACCAGTGAATCGTTCCGGTGGCCCGCGTCCGCCGGTTTCCGGTCAGGGCCGACGAGGCCGAGGCGCGCGGTCCGGCGACGCGCCCGGCACGGCCCGCGCGACGCCCGTCGAGGCGTCCCAGCACGACCCGCCGGGGCGCATCGGGCGATGCGTCTTCGCAGGTCAGACGGGCGGGGCGGGGCGGGCTTCCCGTGTTCTCCCGCGGCTGCGCTCCCGCGTTGCCCATGCCGGGAGGTCTGCGAACCATGAGTGGCACGCACCGGGCGTACCTGTTCAGGGCGCCCGTACCTCTCTTCCAAGGAGCGCAAAATGATCAACCGCAACCACGGCCGCGACGACGACTCCTGGTCCTGGCAGCGCCGCGTCTGATGTCCGTCCTCGCGTCGTACCGAGGGGCGCAGCACGTGGTGTCCGCCGCCGGATCAGGGCGGGCGGCAGGGGCGGCGGCGGAGGGCCGCTCCTGCGGGCCCTGGGCGCGAGGATCCGCCGGTCGGGGGGCCGGCGGAATCTCGTAGCCCGTGCAGTCGAACCGCCCGCCGAGCTGGTCTCGGCGGGCGGTTCGGCGCGCAGGTCGGCCGGATACCGCCCTCGTGGCCGACTCGCTGTGCTCGTGGCCTCGTGAACATGTGGCCGTGCCCCGCCGTATGGGTGCAGTGGCAGGGCGCCGCGGTTCGGCCGCCCCACCGCGCGGTCCCACTTCCGTCGGCCTCGGTGCGGACGGCCCAGGATTGTCAACTCGTCGGACGAAGGGAACCCGAGGACTCATGCCTCCCGAGATTGTTGGTCGTCGAGGTTCTCTGGCCGGCAGGCGGTTCGGTATCGGAACGCGGCCCCTCACGTTCGGCCGCAAGGCGGCGAACAGCGTGGTGATCGGCCAGGTGAGCATCTCGCGGTTCCACGCCGAGGTACGCCGCGAGGGGCACGGCTTCGTCCTGTACGACCTGGGAAGCAGCAACGGGACTTTCGTCAACGGGGAACGCATGACCTCCCGCGTGCTCCAGCCCGGCGATCTGATCACGATCGGTGAGGAGACGTTCCGCTTCGAGGCGGCCGGTCCGATGGAGACCATCATGGACCTGTCCGTGCTCCAGGCGCTCACGCCGCCCCCTGCCGAGGAGCCGGTGCCGGTGCTCAGGGTCACGGTGTCGGGCGGCGGGCCCGTCGGCCTGGCCTTCGCCCTGCTGCTCGAATCCCTCCTCGGTGCCCAAGTCGCCCTCACCGTCTACGACGGGCGCTGGACCCGGGCCGGGGGCAGGGTCGTGTGGAAGGACGAGAAGCAGGGCAACGTACGGCGTCAGCAGGTCGTCACGGTCCAGAGCCGCCAGTATCTGAACCTTCCCGAGGAGGTGCGGGCAAGGCTGTTCAGGAGCGGCACGTACACCGAGATGTGGCCGTCGGGCCCCGACTCGGTCCGCGGTTACCAGCCGCGGAACATCCGGATCGCCTACGTCGAGGACACGCTCCTGGAGATGGCCAACGAGAAGCCGGACCGCATCCGCCTGGTACCCGAGCGGTTCGACCCTGCCGAGCACGGACAGCGAGCGGCGTCGGACCACGTGCTCGCCATCTGCGAGGGAAGCCGCTCCCGGACACGCGAGCACTTCGCCGAGAAGTTCGGCCGGGCGGACAAGTCCATCTACTCCCTGGAGGGCGAGCACCTCCAGGACGTGGTGCTGGGTCTGAGGGTGAGATCGGGGCTCCCGGACCCGATGTCCGTGCTGCTGACCGTCGCACAGAACCGGTTCCTGCTGAACTCGCAGCACGGCGAGGGCTTCCTCAACATGCGGCTCACCGACGAGGAGGCCAGGGAGGTCGTGGGCATAGACCCCGTCCGGCAGGTCTTCGAGGAGTGCGTCGCCTCCCGCCCGTGCGTGATGAACCGCGACGAGGACGGTGACTTCCGCTGCGACACCCACAGCACCCTGTTCCTGCCTGCGCTGCTCAAGGGATCGGCGCTGTGGAGACGGGTGATGGAGGGCCTGCGGCTCTTCGCCGTACCCGAGCCCGACCTGACAGCCGTCACCGCGTTCAGGCTGGACATGGTGCAGCGGCCCCGGTTCACCGCGCGGCTGCACCCCAGGACGCCCGCGGGTCCGGGCACCTACGGATTCCTGCTCGGGGACGCCGCCAACGCCATCCACTTCTGGCCCGGACGCGGCCTCAACAGCGGCCTGGGCTCCGCCGTCTCACTCGCCCGGTCGCTCAGCGGCACATGGCGGGGGCGGCCGTTCCGCGACGCGGACTTCGTCCGCCACGAGGCGGCCATGTCGATGCTCCAGTACCGGCACAAGAGCCGCGCCTGGAACTCCATGATCACCACGGATGAGAACGGGACGACACGCGCCATCAAGGAACTGATCCAGCAGGGCATCACCGAGTCCGCGGAGGGGAGCCCGGACCGGCAGGCCGACCTGGAGGCTCTCATGGGGCAGCTGCGTGCGATCCGCGCCCGCCTGGCACCGCGGCTCCCCGGGACGCCCGACGACGCGACCCTGCTGAAGCACCTGTCGGCGCTGGACGGCCGGACCCTGCACACCTTGGTCCGCAGTGGCGCGTGGGACACACAGACCGTGGGCGGCGAAGAGGTCGACATCGACATCTTCTACCCCGAGGAACGGCGGCCGGCCCCGGCCCTGGCGGGGTGAGCGGCCCCGGCATCACGAGGGACCGGGCCCGTGCGGCGAACCGGAGCAGCCCGACGGGCCGTGAAGGGGACGGAGCGGCTGTCACAGACCGGGCTGCCGTCCGGTCGTAGGGGATGACCGGACGGCGTACCAGTACCCCACGGCGCCGTCGGTGTCTTCGGTTGACGCTCTTCACGAGGAGAAACACCATGAAGCTCGCACACCCCGACGCGCCCGTGCACGACGAACTGGTGCCGTCCCGCTACGCGTTGAAGGTCGGTGACATCGACGTGACGGTGATCAGCGACGGGACACTCCAGATAGCCGCCGAGACGTTGGCCACCAACGTCGCCAAGGCCGACCTGTCGGCCTGGCTCAGAGACCAGTTCCTGCCGGAGACGGTCGTCTATCCGCTGAATGTGGCCGTGGTACGCAGCGGTGGCCGGACCGTCCTCATCGATTCCGGGCTCGGGACGGAGTTCCCCGGTTTCCCGCGGGCCGGGCAGTTGGCGGTGCGGCTGGACGCGGCCGGGATCCCTCCCGCCTCCGTGACCGACGTCGTGCTCACCCACTTGCACATGGACCACATCGGTGGGCTGCTCGTCGACGGGCTGAGGGGTCGGCTGCGCACGGATCTGCGGATACACCTGGCTTCCGCCGAGGCCGAGTTCTGGGAAGCGCCCGATTTCTCCCGCACCGCCATGCCGGAACCGGTTCCGGAGGTGCTCCGTACGACCGCCTCGAAGTTCCTGGAGGTGTACCGCGGCCAGTTGAAGCCGTTCGAGACGGAGCACGAGGTAACGCCAGGAGTGACGGTCGTCCGCACCGGTGGTCACACCCCCGGTCACAGCATCGTCCGTGTGGAGTCCGGTGGCGACCGGCTCACGTTCGCCGGTGACGCCGTGTTCCAGTGCGGGTTCGACAACCCCGGCTGGTACAACGGCTTCGAGCACGACCCCGAGGAGTCAGCCCGCGTCCGGGTCCGTCTCCTGACGGAGATGGCGGCGAGCGGCGAGCAACTGCTGGCGACTCACCTGCCGTTCCCCTCCGTCTGCCACGTGGCGGTCGCCGGCGACGCCTTCCGTTTTGTACCGGCCACCTGGGACTACTGACCCGTCCGGCCGGAGCCGACGCGTGAACGACGCCTGAACAGCCGGGCCCGCGCGATTCGGCGGCAGGGCCCGGCCGGTCCTGGCTCACGGACCCATTACTCAAGGAAGCTTGCACGAAAGGGCGAAGAAATGAAGATCGCTGTCATCGGTGGGACCGGGTTGATCGGATCGCAGGTCGTCAAGATCCTCAACGAGGACGGGCATGAGGCAGTGCCGCACTCCCCGTCCACCGGCCTGGACCTGCTCAGCGGGCAGGGCCTGGCGGAGGCGCTGAACGGCGCCGACGTCGTCGTCAACCTGACGAACTCGCCGACCTTCGACGAAGCCTCACCCGCGTTCTTCCAGCAGACCATGGACAACCTGCTGACAGCCGCCGAGGCGGCCGGCGTCGGCCACGCGGTCGTCCTCTCGATCGTGGGCGCCGACCTGGTGCCGGATCTGGCCTACTACCGCGCCAAGGTGTTGCAGGAGAACGTCCTCAAGGCCGGTCCCGTGCCGTACTCGATCGTCCGCGCCACGCAGTTCTTCGAGTTCGTCGACTCGGTGCTGTCCTGGACCTCCGACGAGCACACCGTCCGCCTGCCCGCCACGCTCGTCCAGCCCATGGCCTCGGCCGACGTCGCCCGGGCCGTGGCCGACGTCAGCGCGGGTGCCCCGCTGCGGGGCACCCGTGACGTCGCCGGGCCCGAGGTCTTCCGGCTCGACGAACTGGGCAGGATCACTCTCGCCGCCCACGGCGACCGGCGGGCCGTCGTCACCGACGACACGGCCGGCATGTTCGCCGCCGCCTCGGGCAAGGCCCTCATCGCCGAGGACGGCGCCGTCATCTCCAGGACGGCCTATCGGGACTGGCTCGCGCGCTGACCCGACGGGCCCGCGCGGCAGATGACGCGCGGGCCCGTCCATGGCCTACTGGCGGTCGTGCGGTGTGCCGGGCAGCTCAGTTCTTTCGCATCCCGCGCCCACGACCGGGAGCCCCATCGGCTTGCCACGTCGATGACTCAGCCGGGCCGGCCAGCGTCGCGATCTTCTGGGGGTTGAGCATCCACAGGACCTGGTCGATGCCCTCGGCGGTGGCGCTGACCGTGAGCACGCCGAACTCGGCGCCGTCGCGCAGCAGCACAGCGGAGGTCCGACCGTTCGTGCTCGCCCACCGCACGTCGATGTCGTCCCAGAACCAGGCGGAGATCGTGTGCAGGAACTGCGTCACCTGCGGCACGCCCACGATCGGCCGACGGGCGACCCTCGGCTTGCCGTTGCCGTCGGACAGGCTGGCCACGTCCGCCGCGAAGAGCCGCTCCAGTGCGGTCGTGTCACCGGAGCGGGCGGCCGTGATGAACGTGGTCAGCAGATGCCGCTGTGCGGCGGCGGGCGCGGGCCTGCGTCGTGCGCCCGTCATGTGTTTGCGGGCCCGGCTGACCAACTGACGCACAGCGGGCTCGGTCGAATGCAGAACGTCGGCGATCTTCCCGTAGCTGTAGTCGAACGCCTCTCGCAGCACGTAGGCGGCTCGTTCGTTGGGCGTGAGCTTCTCCATCAGCATCAGCGCCGCGAACTCCAGGGCCTCACCGCGCTCGGCGCCCAAATACGGGTCAGCGCTCGTGTCGACGGGTTCCGGTAACCACGGCCCGACGTACGTCTCACGCCGTACCCGCGCGGACTGGAGCGCGTTGATGGCCAGCCGGGTCGTCGTCGTCGCCAGGAACGCGCCCGGATTGTGCACCGCACTGCGGTCGCACATCTGCCACCGCAGCCAGACCTCCTGCACCAGGTCCTCGGCCTCGGTGGCGCTGCTCAACATGCGGTACGCGATCCCGAACAGGCGCGGCCGCACGCTCGTGAAGACCGCCAGGGCCTCCCCGAGATCCCCCGTACCCCCCATGCCACCCGTGCCGCCCGGCTCAAGACCCACATCGGAATCCGTCACACCTGCCCCTGGTCTGATCGCGTGGCCCCCGCCACCGCACATCTTCGACCGAACAGGCGGGAAGCGCTACTACCGCTGATCGTCCGCCGTCAACAAACCGGGCGCGGGAGGGAGGGGCGGCCGACCCCCGTGCGGTCGCCCCACCACCGGCCCCGCGCCACCTCGAAACTCCCGGCGCCGCAAAGCTCCCGGCGCCTCGGAGCCGCAGCCTCCGGGGCCCACCACGGACGGGCACGGAGACGGACCGCCCCCGCTGCCGTTCCGTCGGCGGCCGTGTGGTGCGGGCCGCCTGCCCGTGCCGTGGTGGACCCCTCGGCTCCCCCGCTTCCCCCGAGGTCCGGCTGCTCCCCCGAGCGCCGCCGTTCCTCCGAGGGAAGACCTGCCGCACGTGCGTCGTGCGTCGTGCGAACAGCACGCTACGCACCGGCCGTATCAGCTCCGTAGCAACGGCGTAGCGCGGCCGGGGGCGTGCTCGCCCGGCCGCGCTACGTCCGTCTCCCGCTGTCTCCCGCGCGCCGTGGTCTACGTCTGCGCCGCGGTGTCCCCGTCGCGCCGCAGCCGCAGTTTCAGCCGCGCCGCCTCGCGTGTGTTGAGGTCGTCCAGCAGTGCCAGGGCGCGGTCCTCGGCCGCACGGGCCTGCTCGGCGCGGCCGAGGCCGTCCAGCGCCCTGGCGAGCAGCGCGTGCTGCTCGGCCACGGCGAAGGGGTCGAAGGGCTGCTCGGCCGCGTGCCCCAGGCCGCGGTCGGCCCAGCGTGCCGCTTCCTCGAACTCCCCCAGTCGCAGGTGGTATTCGGCGAGCGAGCCCGCGGTGGCGATCTGGTACTGCGCCAGGTCGGCCGCCTCGTAGTTGCGCACCAGCAGATGGCGGGCCTGCTCGTAGTCCCCCAGGTGGAGGTGGCAGCGGCCCAGGTTGTTGCGCAGGGAGTAGGCCACACCTTCCGGTCCGTGCGTCTCCACCTCGCGCAGCGCCTCGTTGCCCACCTCGACGGCCTCGTCCAGGCGTCCGGCCGAGGCCAGGCAGGGCACCAGATTGCTCATGGCTCCCGCGGCCTCCTCGTGCATGCCGTGCGACAGGAAGAGGCCGATGGCGCGCCGCAGGAGCCTCGCCCCTGCCGCGCCTTCACCCCGCTGGCCCTCCACCTTGCCGAGCTGGGCGAGGGCGACGGCCTCGGCGCGCCGGTCGCCCCTTCGCCCGGCCACCCCCAGCGCGGTCTCGCACAGGCGTCGCTGGGCACGCCAGCTCAGGCGGATGGCGAAGTAGCTCTCCAGCGCCCGCGCCGCCTCCAGCGCGAAGTCGGACAGCGTGCTCAACGGACTCCGCTGTCCCGGCGGACTCGGCGGCCCCGGCGGTGCGCCGTCGAGCGGGCCGTCCTCGCCCTGGGGACGGGCACCTCGCGGGTCCCCTTCCTCTTCCTCTTCCTCGTAAGCGCCGGTGTCGTACTCGGCGCCCGAGAGCTGGTCCGCGAGCGACAGCACCTCGTCGACGGCGCCGTCCGCCCAGGCCAGCGCCTGTTCCGTACCGTCGAAGGAGAGGCCGTCGGGGAAGCGGCGTGCGCCCTGCCGGTAGCGGCGGGCGAAGTTCTCGTCGAGTCTGAGCGGCCCGTTGACCCGGTGCAGCGAGCCGAGGTACCAGCAGGAGAGCCGCCCGAGAGCGGCCCGTGCCTCCTCCGGGGGCAGCAGCGCCGCCTCGCGTGTGGCCACCGCGCGCACCAGATCGTGCAGCGCGTACGCGCCGGGCTGCGGGCTGAGCGCGATCTGCGCGTCGGTGAGCCTCTCCAGCGCGAGCCGTGCGTCGCCCGGTTCCCACCCGGCCAGCCGGGCGGCCGACTCCGCGCTGTGCCGGGTGACCGCCGCGACGCCCAGCAGCGGGAACAGGGCCGCGGCGCGCTCGTCGTCCGGGGCGCCGCTGCCCGCCAACTGGTCGATGCTGACGAGGAGGCTGGCGCGCACGTCGCGGTCCGCCACGACGAGCTGGTCCAGCCGTGCGCGCTCGTCGCGCAGTGTGGACGCCCAGTCCCCGGCGCTCCAGCACGGCCGGGAGGCCATGCGGGTGGCGATGAGGTGCAGCGCGAGCGGGAGCCGTCCGCACAGGCACACCAGTTCCTCCCAGTCCCTCTCCTCGCCCGCCTCGGGAGCGCGGCCCGAGACGGACCGCACGAGGGCGATCGCGTCCTGGGTGTCGAGCACGTCCAGGTGAAGATGGTGGGCGCCCGGCAGGCCGAGGAGCACGGTGCGGCTGGTGACGAGGCACGCGGACTCCGGCTGCGCGGGCAGCAGGGACGCGATCTGCGCGGTGCTGAAGACGTTGTCCAGGAGCACCAGCACCCGCTTGCCTTCGAGCCGTTCGCGGTAGAGCGCGAGCGCGGCCTCCTCGTCCTGGGGCGCGGCCTCGCGGGGCGTACCGAGGGCGGCCAGCAGGCGGCGCAGCGCCTCCTCGGTCTCCAGGGGGGCGCGGTGCGGGTCGGCTCCGCGCAGGTCGACGTGGAGCAGCCCGTCGGGGAACCTGTCGGCGACCTCCCGCGCCGCGCGTACGGCGAGGCTCGACTTGCCGACCCCGCCGGGCCCGTCCAGGAGACAGAGCGCGGGTGCGTCGACGGCACCGGTGAGCCACTCCCTGACGCGGGCGAGTTCCACGCCGCGCGCGACGAAGGTGGGGATGCCCGAGGGGAACGCCGCGCGGGGCGGGAGCGGCGGCGGGGGCGGTTCCGTGGCGGCGGGAGACGGCGGGGCGGGCGCGGGCGGTGTTCCGGGGGCGGGGGGCCGTGCGTCCGGGGGGTCCGGCGCGGTGTCCGTGTCCCCGCCCGAAGGCTCCGGCCCCGGCGCGCCCTGGCCCCGCTCCCCCGGCCCGGAACTGGTGCGCCATTCCATGAGCGCGGGATCGCCCCGCAGGATGGCGGCCTCCAACTCCCGCAGTTCCGCGCCGGGTTCGATGGCCAGTTCGTCGACGAGGGTGTCGCGCGCCGCGCGGAAAGCGGCGAGCGCCTCCGCGCTGCGTCCGGCGCGGTGCAGGGCGAGCATGAGCTGCCCGGTGAGCCGCTCCCGCATCGGGTGCTGGCGTGACGTGGCGAGGAGTTCGTCGATGACGGTCGTGTGCCGGCCCAGGAGCAGGCGGAGTTCGAAGCGCTCCTCGCACGCGGTCAGCCGCAGTTCCTCCAGCCGTGGCCGGTGCACGGTCAGCAAAGGGCAGTCCCCGATCCCGCCGAGCGGGCTGCCCCGCCACAGCGCCAGCGCCTCGTCGAGCAGTGCGACGGCGCGTTCCGGGTCGCCCGCGGCGAGTTCGCGTGAGCGCAGCAGCAGTTCCTGGAAGCGGCCGAGGTCGGTCTCCTCCCGCTCGGCGAAGAGCTGATAGCCGCCCGCCACGGTACGGATGCGCTCGTCGGCGACGACCTTCCGCAGCCGCATCACATAGTTGCGCAGTGTGGTGCGTACGGAGGCGGGCGGCTGTTCGCCCCACAGTTGGTGCGCCAGGTCCTCGACGGGGACGACCCGGCAGGCCCGCAGCACCAGTGCCGCGAGCAGCCCGCGCAGCATCGGCGCGCTCAGCGGCAGCGGTTCGCCGTCCGCTCCCCGCACCTCGGTCGGACCCAGCACACGGAACTCCAACTCCGCGCCTCCGTCCCCTCTTCGTGGTTCATCTGCCCGGCGGCCGACGCTACCTTTCTACCTTCTTTGGCCAACTGCCGAACCCGCGCTCCGAAGTGGGCGGGTCCGAGACAAACCGGCCGCCCATCCCGGACAAGAAACCGGACAACATTCCGCCGCACGACCTGGACGCTCAGCAATTCAGACGGAAAGTCAACAAAGGCGGATGCGACCCGCGACAGAAAGGAACAGGGTTTCTATTTGCCTTTCTTTCCCCTCGTCATGGGCCGGTCCGAAAACTTTCGGCGCGGTCGGCCGTTGCGCGACTTCGCAATCGCACGCTTCCGCCCAAGGAGCGGTGAGTGGTCGATAGCGGTCGCCCCGCATGGCAGAACGGGCGGTTCCGCCACCGCCTGCGCCGGTACCGGAGGCGCGTCCGGACATGTGGCAGCCAGGACAACACCGCCCGGACGAGCGGCTGCCGGAATCTCCGGCGGCGACGACCGAACGGTCGCGGCGGCGGCGGATGCGGGCACGGCGCCGCCGTCGGTGCCTCGCGATGCGTTCCGGCCAGCTCCTCCCGTCCGGTGCCTCAAAGGTCCTATCTTGTTCCTCGTCTTCGGGGGCTGACAGGCGCTGTGAACTGGATCGCTCGCCTGGAAGAAACACCGGAAGCCGATCAAGGAGCGCACGTGCTCACGACCAGGACCGTGCCGACGGGCCCGCGGCCCGCCTCTCTCCGGTACGCGAGGCCGGTGACGGCTTCGCGCTTCGCGTCCGCGACACCCGCATGTCACGGGGACGGTTCCCCCGCTTTTCCGGGCACACGTCGCCGTCGCGCCCGTCCAGTACGCGGAATGAGCCACGGACCCCGCATTGGCGGCTGAGACCGGCCATCGCACGGCAAACGGTGAGTGCGTGCGCGCGGGAAACCGTATGCCTGATGAGGACGAGACGGGTCGTACGGCACCGGGACATCAGCCCACCGGACAGCCGGGCGGAAACGGAGAGAAGGAAACGGAGAGGGGCAGTTCCGCGCGCGAGGCACCCGTTCCCCGCGGCCACCCACGGGCGGTCCCGGACGACCTGTTCTGTGAACCGCACCGTCCCCACCCCACCACATCGTGATTCGGAGCGTCATGGGTCCTCACGCACGATCGTCGCCACAGGTGCGCGGCCGGGAACAACAGCTCACACAGATCAGCGCGGATCTGCACAGCGTGAAGAGCACCCGGCGGAGCAAGGTCCTCCTGGTGGAAGCGGCGCCCGGTGCGGGCAAGACCCGCCTTCTCCTGGAGGCCCTCGACCTCGCCGACAGGAGCGGCTTCACGTCCGTCAACGGCGTACCGCCCGGCCCCGACACCGCCCCCGGCGGCACCCGGCCCCGCACACCGCGCACCACCGAGGGCGGCTTCCCCAACCCGGGCGTGTCCTCGGCCATCGAGGCGGCACGCACCCGGCTGCGCGACGACGCGGAACACCTGCACACCCTCGTCGTGCTCGACGATCTGCATCTGGCACACCCGCCCGCGCTGACGGCGCTGTGCGATCTGATCCTGGCGCTCAGCGGCCGTCCGGTCCTCTGGCTGCTCGCCTACACGCCGGGCAGGCACACCGCCTCGTACGAGCAGGTGCGGGCCGCTCTCGGCAAGCTCCGGGGCAGGCTCCCGGTGGAACCGTTGCCGGAGCTGGGGCCGCTCGTCGGCGACGCGCTGGCGCAACTGGTCGCCGACCGCACCGGAGCCGTGCCGGAACCGGCGCTCCTCGCCCTGGCGGAGAGCCTCGACGGCACACCCCGCGCGGTGATCGAGCTGATGCGCGGGCTCATGGAGGACGGCGACATCCGCGTGGTCGACGGCACCTCGCGGCTGGAGCCGGGGCCGTCGGGGAGCGTGCCCGCCGGGACAGGGGCGGGAGCAGGGACCGGGGCCGGGGTCGCCCTGCCCGCGCTGGTGCCGAAACGCTTCGCCGCGCTGCTCCAGGAGGAGCTGCGGTCGCTCTCGGAGCCCACCATGAAGGCGCTCAGGCTGGCGGCGGTGCTCGGTTCGCCCTTCGCTCCGGAGGACCTGTCGGCCATGCTCGGGGAGGCGCCGGTCGGCCTGCTGGCCGCGGTCGACGAAGCCGTCTGCCGGGGGCTCCTGGTCTGCGGTGAGCACGACATCTCCTTCCGCAGCGAGCCGATCTGGCGCGTGCTGCTCGACTCCGTGCCGCCGCCCATGTGCGCGCTGCTGCGCCGTCAGGCGGCACAGATGCTGCGGGCGCGGCCCGACGGCGTCGAACGCGCGGCCCTCCAGCTCATCCACATCGCCCAGCCGGGCAACGAGGAGGAACTGGGCGTCATCGCGGAGGGCGCCCAGCGGCTGCTGGCCTCCGATCCGGCGACCGCGGCGGCGCTGGCGACCCGCTGCATGGAGCTGCTGGCCCCCGGGCAGGCCGAGCGGGTGCGGCTGGCGAAGACGGCGGTCGAGGCGTTCACCTGGGCGGGCGACCTGGACCGGGCGATCGCCCTGGCCGAGGAGACGGTCGACGAGGCCCGGCGGTTCACGGTGCCCTTCTCCGCTTCGCTCGCCGAGGACATCGCCGCGCTGCAAGCGGCCAGGTCAGCGGCGCTGTTGCTGCTGGGCGACGCGCCCAGGGCGCACCGGGCCGCGCACGACGCGCTCGCGGCGCAGGAGGACGGCTTCCCGCACCGCGAGCACCACGAAGCACTGATCACCCATCTCGCCGCCTCCTGCCTGACGGGCGACAGCACCGCGGCCGACCGCGTGCAGAGGATCCTCGGCGCGCCCGACCGGCACACGCAGTCCGTGCGGGTCGGCGCGATGACCTTCCACGCGTTCGGCCAGTGGCGCGAGGGGCAGGTGGGCGACGCGGTGGGGACGCTGCGCAAGGCCGTCGCGCTCGACCGCGCGGGCGAGGACGGGCAGCTCCTCGACCCCCGCTGGTTCCTGGCCTTCGCGCTCACCAGGACCGACGAGTACGAGGAGGCGGCGGAGGCCGTCCAGTGCTCCGTACGGTCGGCGGCGGCGGAGACGGGGACGCTGGCCGCCGCCGTCCCGGCCGTGCTCCGGGCACCGCTGCACCTCGCGCAGGGGCGCCTGGACGAGGCCGAGGAGGCGGCGCGTACCGGGGTGGGCGCGGACGGCCCGTATGTGCCGATGCTCGCTCCGCAGGCGTGGCTGGTGCTGGCCCTCGTCGCGCTGCGGAAGGGGGCGCTCGCCCAGGCCGAGGACCACATCAAGACCCTGGAGAAGGACTTCCCGCAGCATGCCTCCAGCCCCTGGTGGGCCGCACGCCTGCTGCTGAACGCGCAGTTGGCCGAGGCGCAGGCGGGCGCCGAGGCGGCGGCGAAGGTGCTGGCGGAGATCGGCGCGCACGGCGGGGCGCTGCGCGAACTCGTCCTGGAGGACCCGGCAGCGGCCGCCTGGTGTGTGCGCTGCGCACGCGCGGCCGGTATGCCGGACATCGTGCGGACGGTGGTCGACACCACGGAGTACCTGCGCACACGCAACCGTCGCGTCCCCGCGGTGCTCGCCGCCGCCATGCACGCCCGCGCGCTCGCGGAGGGCGACGCGGACGCGCTGGCGCAGGCCGCGCTGCTGCACCGCAACCCGTGGGCACGGGCCGCGGCGGCCGAGGACCACGCCGGTCTCCTGCTCGGCCGCGACGACCACGAGGGCGCGATCGGCGCGCTCGACCGTGCGATGGGTGCCTACGGCGCGCTCGGCGGCGAGCGGGACGCGGCACGTGTGCGGGCCCAGCTGCGCGGGCTCGGGGTGCGGCGCAGGCACTGGTCGCACGCGAAGCGGCCGGTCTCCGGCTGGGAGAGCCTCACCAAGACGGAGCGGAAGGTGGCGGACCTGGTGGCCGACGGGCTCACCAACCGGCAGGCCGCGCGCCATCTGTTCATCTCCCCGCACACGGTGGGTTTCCACCTGCGGCAGATCTACCGCAAGCTCGGCATCCGCTCCCGTACGGCGCTGGTCCGGCTCAAGGCATAGCTCCACCCCGGCTCAAGGCATAGCTCCACCCCGGCTCAAGGCATGGCTCCACTCCGGCTCAGGGCACAGTGCCTCCGCTCGGGGCATGGTGCTGCGGCTCAGGGCATGGTCCTCCGGCCGCTCATGCCGCGCGCTCCTTCAGCGGCTCCCACCACGGACGGTTGGCGGCGTACCACGCGACGGTCTCCGCCAGGCCCCGCTCGAAGGGGACGCGCGGCACGTAGCCGAGTGCCCGCAGTTTGCCGTCGGCGAGGGAGTAGCGGCGGTCGTGGCCCTTGCGGTCGGGCACACGGGTGACGCGCTCCCAGCCGGCGCCGAGCGCGTCGAGCAGCCGGGCCGTCAGTTCCAGGTTGGTCAGCTCGGTGGTTCCGGCGACGTGGTAGACCTCGCCCGGCGCGCCGCGCTCGGCGACGAGCCGTACGGCCCGGCAGTGGTCGTCGACGTGTATCCAGTCGCGCACGTTGCCGCCGTCGCCGTACAGCGGCACCTCCCCTCCGTCGAGCAGGTTGGTGACGAACAGCGGGACGACCTTCTCCGGGTACTGGTAGGGGCCGTAGTTGTTGCCGCAGCGGGTGATGCTGACCGGCAGTCCGTGTGTGCGTGCGTAGGCGAGCGCGATCAGGTCGCCGCCCGCCTTGGCCGCCGCGTAGGGGGAGTTCGGGGCGAGCGGGGCGCTCTCGTCCCAGGAGCCGGTGCCGATGCTGCCGTACACCTCGTCGGTGGAGACGTGGACGACTCTCGGGGTGCCCGCTTCGAGGCAGGCCCGCATGAGGGTCTGCACGCCCAGCACGTTGCTGCGGACGAACGCGTCAGCGCCGGCTATCGACCGGTCGACGTGTGTCTCGGCGGCGAAGTTGACGACGACGTCGTGGTCCGGGACCACCTTGCCGAGCAGTTCGGCGTCGCAGATGTCGCCCTGTACGAAGGTGAGCCGGTGCTCGACGGGTGCCAGGTTGGCCGGGTTGCCCGCGTACGTCAGCTTGTCGAGGACGGTCAGCTCGTCCTCGTCGGCGTAGGAACGCACGAAGTGCGAGCCGATGAATCCGGCGCCGCCGGTCACGAGGATCCTCATGAGCCGACCTGCACCTTGCTGTGGTCGCCGAGGACGAGGCGGTGGGCGCGCAGGATGCGCGGGGTGGAGGTCACCTCGACCTCGCGGCCGATCAGCGAGCGCTCGACGCGCCGCACCCCGACGATGGAGGCGCCGCGCAGCACGATGGAGTACTCGACCTCGCTGTCGACGACCGCGCAGTCGCCGTCGATCGAGGTGAACGGGCCGACGTAGGAGTCGCGGATCCGCGAACCGGCCGCGACGACCGCGGGGCCCACGATCCGCGACCCGGTGACGGTCGCCCCCTTCTCGATGACCACCCGGCCGATCAGCTCGCTGGAGCGGACCTCACCGGAGCAGTCGGCCTCGACACCGTCCAGGACCAGGCGGTTGACCTCCAGCATGTCGGCGACGTTGCCGGTGTCCTTCCAGTAGCCGGACACGAGGGTGGAGTCCACGCGGCAGCCGGTGTCGATCAGTTCCTGGATCGCGTCGGTGATCTCCAGCTCGCCGCGCCACGAGGGTTTGATCCGGCACACGGCGTCGTGCACGCGGGCCGTGAACAGATAGACGCCGACGAGTGCGAGGTCGCTCTTGGGGTGCTCCGGTTTCTCCTCCAGTCCTGTCACCCGGCCGCGCGCGTCCAGCTCGACGACGCCGAAGGCGCGCGGGTCGGACACCCTCGTCAGCATGATCTGCGCGTCCGGGCGGTTCCTGCGGAACCGGCGCACGAGCGCGCTGATGCCGCCGACGATGAAGTTGTCGCCGAGGTACATCACGAAGTCGTCGTCGCCGAGGTAGTCCCTGGCGATGCGCACGGCGTGTGCCAGGCCCAGTGGTGCCTCCTGCGGGAGGTAGGTGACGTCCAGGCCGAACCGCGAGCCGTCGCCGACTGCGGTCTCGATCTCGGCGGCCGTCTCGCCGACGACGATGCCGACCTCGCGGATGCCCGCCTCGGCGATCGATTCGAGGCCGTAGAAGAGGACCGGTTTGTTGGCGACGGGCACGAGCTGCTTCGCGGAGGTGTGGGTGATCGGCCGCAGCCGGGACCCGGACCCTCCCGCGAGCACGAGTGCCTTCATCGGCGCCCCTTCGCCGCGGCGGGACACGGGTGGCTCGCGACCACAGGTGCGTCGGTCTCACCGGTCGCGACGGTCTCGACGGTACGTGCCATCGTCTCCCCCACTCCCACTCCCACTCCGTATCCGAGGACGGCCTTCACGCGAGCACGGCGGGCAGGACGCTCATCCGGCGGATCATCCACTCCGACTCCCACTCGACGGCGGTGCTGTCGCTCAGCCGCGCTCGCGGGAAGCGGCGCAGGAAGCTGCCCACAGCGATCTGCGCCTCCAGGCGGACCAGCGAGGCGCCGATGCAGTAGTGCATACCGAGCCCGAAGGTGAGGTGTCCGTGTCCCCGACGTTCGGCGGCGAAGCTGTCGGCGTCCTCGTCCGGCTCGCGGTTGGCCGCCGCGATGCTGACCTGGACCGGGGAGCCCTTGGGGATGAGGTAACCGCCGAGGTCGATGTCCTCCAGGGCGAAGCGCCAGGTCGGGTGCGGGAACGGCGGGTGCACCCGCAGGGCTTCCTCGACCCACGCCTTGATGTCCTCGTCGGTGCGCGGGCGTTCGTCGGCCGGCCGCCGCAGCGCCTCGTACAGCGAGGCGGAGATCAGGCTCCCGGTCGTCTCGTAACCCGTGATGATCATCCCGACGGTCCAGACGACGGCCTCGCCCTCGGTGACCGCGTCCGGCCCTTCGGCGGCCTCCAGGAAGCCCGTGATCACCCCGTCGCGCAGCGGTGCCGGGTCGCGCACCCAGCCTTCGACGGCGCCGAACAGCGCCCCGACGGCCTCGGTGCGTGCCGGGTAGTCGGAGGAGTAGAGCATGACGTCGGTGATGCCGCGCAGCCGCCGTTCCGCTTCCAGTGGCAGGCCGAGCATCTCCGAGATGAACGCCAGCGGGACCTTGTGGGTGTAGTCCGTGACCACGTTGACCTCGGCGGCCTCTCCGGACCGTGAGCGCTCCAGCTCGTCCAGGAAGCCCTCGACCTTGACGGCGACCCGCTCGCCCCACCTCTCGGTGTTGCGGGGGCTCAGCACCGGGGCGTGCACCCGGCGGATGCGCGCGTGGTCCTCGCCGTCGCTCATGATCATGGCGCGGGCGTACTCGGGGGGCGGCTGCGAGCCCACCATCAGGCCGGGGCGGCGCATGAAGTCGGGGACGAGGGTGATGTCCTTGGCGAGCCGGGGGTGGGTGAGCGCCTCCTTCACCAGCTCCGGGTCGCACACCACCCAGGCGTGCTGCCCCAGGTAGGGGATGCGGACGACGGGCGCGACGCGCGCGGCGGCCAGCAGTTCCGGCATGCAGTCGAAGGGGCCCGGGTCCACGGGCATGGCCGTCTCCGGCGGGTTCTTCAGACCGGCCTGAGTGTCGTGCTTGTTCTGCGCGTCGGTCTGCTCGTTCTGCTCGCCGGTCTTCGTGGTGACGTTCACCGTGTGACACCTCCGGTGGGGATCTGGCCCTGATAACCGGCCATGGACTCGATCAGTTCGGCGGCCCTTCTGGGGGCGTCGCGGGTCTGGTGTTCGACGGACAGTGCGTGTGCCCGGCGCCGGTAGCGCGGGTCGCCGAGCACGGTGGTCACCGCGTCGCGCAGACCGGTCTCCGACACGGCACGCCCCCGCAGGACGACACCGGCCCCGGCCCACTTGACCCGCGCCGCCACGTCGGGGTTCTCCTCCGAGCGCGGTGCGACGACCAGGGGCACACCGTGGGCGAGGGCCGCGTTGACGCCGTTGTAGCCGCCGTTGGTCACCATCACGTCGACGTGCGGCAGCAGGTGCGGGTAGGGGACGAACCGCTCCAGCCGCACATTGTCCGGCAGCGGCCGTATCCGGTGGACGTCCAGGCCGCTCCCGGTGGTGACCACGACGAGGACGTCCTGGTCCGCCAGCGCCCGGACGGCGGGGACGAGGAGCCAGTCGACGTCGTTGGCCGTGGTGCCCTGGGTGAGCAGCACCACGGGGCGTCCGTCGTGCAGTTCCTCCCACCAGCCGGGCGGGTCGAAGTCCTCCGGGGGCGGCCCGTGGAGGCCGCCCACGAAGTGGGTTCCCGGGAGCAGATCGCTGCGCGGGAACTCGAAGGAGGGCACAGTGCCCATCAGATAGAGGGACGGCGGGCGCGCGATGTTCTCCATGGCGCCCGTGTTGAGGCGGGGCAGGTTCACCAGGGCACGTGTACTGTCGGCCTCCCGGCGCAGGCCGCGCATCACCACGTGGTCCCCGACCCGTCGCAGCAGCGCGTTGCGTACCCGCCCCAGCGGCGACGAACGCGGCGGCAGGCCCCGCCCGAGCGGCGCCGTGTCCCTGCTGCCGAGGATGTAGACGGAGTTGTTCAGCCAGGCCAGCGGTATCCCCGTGTGCTCGCTCGCGAAGCACGCGCCGTAGCACATGTCGTCGGAGAGCAGGCAGTCGGCGGGGAAGCGTTCGAGCACCGCCAGCAGGTCCTTCATCTGGCCCGGCGCCGTGCGGTAGAAGATGTCCCGGATGCCGGTGGTGAAGCTGGCGAGCCCGGTCAGCCCGGCGTGGCCGGGAAACGCCTCCTCGCGGCTCTTGCCGCCGTAGTCGAGCCGGGCGCTCATGGGCTCGAAGTGTGCGCCGGTGCGCTCCACCCGGTCCCGGAAGGCCCGCCCCGTGTACCACCGCACCTCGTGCCCGCGCCGGGTCAGTGCGCGGGCGACCTCGACCATGCTGACGATGTGTCCCGGTGCCGGGGTGGTAGCGATCAACACTCGCGTCAACGTCGCCTCCGTCGGGGTCACGTGTCACCGTCACCGTTCTCGACCGCTGTCGGCCGCGCTCGGCCGTTCTTGGCCGCTCTCGCCGCGCGTGCCCGGGTGCTCGCCGGGTGTGTCCGGGCACCCGTCGGGTGTGTCCGGGCACTCACCACCCGGTCGTCCGGTGACGCACGTCAGCATTGCCCCACTCGGGGCCGTACGGTGCGGCGCGCCCAAAATCCCGCGCGTTCGCGTGGTGTGGCGACGCCGTGCCGCCCCGATCGCGCGCCTGAACCGTCGGTCAACCCGCCCGTGCGCGGGTCCGCTGGGGGATACGAACGGTGCCGCGCGACGCAAACAATTGCCGACAGCAATCCCCGGCAACGCCCTTTCCGGGACCGGGAACGGCGCTGGCGTTCATCCAGGACATGCATCCGGCCTTGGACATCGCGTACTGGAGGAAGAACCTGTGACGGCACCCCTGAAGGAGATGGACGGGCCGGACGGCGCCATCGGTGGCCCGAAAAAGGTCACCGTCATCGGCGCCGGTATCGCCGGTCTGGTGGCGGCGTACGAACTGGAGCGCCTCGGACACGACGTCCAGGTCATCGAGGGAAGCCACGAGATCGGCGGACGCATCCACACCCACCGCTTCCCCGGCGGCGGCCGGACCGGTCCGCTCGCCGAGCTCGGCGCGATGCGCATCCCCGCCGGGCACCGGCTGACCATGCACTACATCGCCGAACTCGGCCTCCAGAAACAAGTGCGCGAGTTCCGGACGCTGTTCTCCGACGAGGCCGCCTACCTCCCCACCTCCTCCGGGTACCTCCGGGTGCGCGACGCGCACGAAACCCTTGTCGCCGAGTTCGCCGCGAGGCTGCCGGACCGGAACTACCAGGACGACACCCTGCTGTTCGGTGCCTGGCTGGACGCGAGCATACGGGCCATCGCACCCCGACAGTTCTACGACGGGCTGCACGACGACATAGGCGTCGAACTCCTCAACCTCATCGACCACTTCGACCTGACGCCGTACCGGCACGGCAGCGCGAAGAACAGGATCGACCTGCACGCGTTCTTCGCCGACCACCCCCAGGTGCGCTCCTTCTGCCCGCCACGCCTCGAACGCTTCCTCGACGACGTGCTCGACGAGACCAGCTCCACCATCGTGCGGCTGCGCGACGGGATGGACGCGCTCCCCCGGCAGCTCGCCGCGCGCATCCGGGGGCCGATCTCGACCGGCCAGGAGGTGGTGGGTGTCGACGTCCGGGACGACGGGGTGGTCCTGCGCGTCCGCCAGGGCCTGAGAACCGTCACCAGGACCTGCGACTACGTGGTGTGCACCATCCCGTTCACGGTGCTCAGGACGATGCGGCTGACCGGCTTCGACCAGGAGAAGCTGGACATCGTCCACCAGACGAAGTACTGGCCGGCGACGAAGATCGCCTTCCACTGCCGCGAGGCGTTCTGGGAGAAGGACGGGATCAGCGGCGGTGCCTCCTTCACCGGCGGACATGTGCGGCAGACCTACTACCCGCCCGCCGACGGCGATCCGGCACTCGGCGCGGTACTGCTCGCGAGCTACACCATCGGCCCCGACGCCGACGCGCTCGCCGAGCTCGGCGAGGCGGAGCGGAACGCGGTCGTCGCCAGGGAACTGAGCGTCATGCACCCCGAGTTACGGCGCCCCGGCATGGTCCTGGGCGTGGCGGGCCGGGCCTGGGGCGCGCGCCGGTGGTCGTGGGGCGCGGCCACGGTCCGCTGGGGCCAGGAGGCAGCCCTGCGCGAGGCGGAGCGGCGGGAGGCCGCCCGGCCGCAGAAGGGGCTCTTCTTCGCCGGTGAGCACTGCTCGTCGAAGCCCGCGTGGATCGAGGGCGCGATCGAGTCGGCGATCGACGCCGCACACGAGATCGAGTGGTACGAGCCACGGTCGAGCCGCGTGTTCGCCGCCAGCCGGACGAGCCGCTCGCAGGAGCCGTCGTGAGCGTATTCGACGTGCCCCGTCTGCACTTCGGCGGAACGGCGACGACACACCTGCCCACGGGCGCGCGCAGCGGCCTCGTCGACCTCGCGACGAACACGGCGCTCACCAAGGACGGGCGGCCCTTCCCCGCGCACCGCCCGCCCGGCGAGTACCACGACCACCTCGACCGGCTGGGGCCGAGGTACGACAGCACGGGCAGCCCGGCGCCCGACGGGCCCTTCAGCGCGGTCAAGGGCGAGGACTTCGCGGGCAACGGGCACTTCGCGATCGACGCGCGGATCGTCGGCGTCGAGGAGCGCGCGGGGGACGTCGACACCGCCGATCCGCTGGTCGGCCGCGGTGTGGACATGTGGGGGCACTACAACGAGTACCTCGCCACGACGGTCAACCGGGCACGGGTCTTCGACGTCGACCCGTCCTCCGAGTGGACCACGACGCTGATGGTGGGTCAGTTCTGCTTCGGGCGCGCCGGACGTTCCCACGACGTGGGGTACATGGCCACCGGGAACGTCCACGGCTTCTCCCCTCCGAGGTGGCACAACGCGGGGCACGCGCCCCACGCGGCCGACGACGGGCACTGGCTGGCGGGGCGGCTGCGCCGGTCCGTCGCCCACCAGTTCGTCGTGACCGAGGAGGAGCTGACCTGGCTCGACGAGGCGGACGTGTCCCCGGCCGTGCGGCGGCTGCGTGCCACGGTGGCCTCCGGGGAGTGCGGCGGCCTGGTGGTGCAGTTCGCCCTCAGCCACCTGGCGGCGCCGCAGGCACCGGACCTGCCGGGCAGGTGGCGGTTGCGCGGCACGGTGGCGCCCTGGCGTCCGCATGAGCCGCGCACATACCCGGCGGGGCGGCTGCTCGTCCCGGAGCGCGGCGCGTCCGGGCGGGAAGCGGGCGGGCGGGAAGCGGGCGGGCTGCACAACCTCTGCGTCGGGCTGACGGACGAGCACGTCACCCTCAACATGGTCACAGCGTTGCCGGAACATGGGGCGTCCGAGGCCGGGCCCCCCGCACCCGTGGACGTCGGTGACCTCGAACTGCGCACGGCGGACAGCGACTTGCTCGTGGCCCGGATACCCCGGCAGGCGTATCTCGGCGACACGTACGGCCTGGCGGGCGGTCTGGTCACGGTGCCAGGCGAGCTGCCCGCCGAGGCCGCCGCCGGGGAGGCGCTGTGCCTGGTGAGCACCGGGCCGGGCGGCACGGTGACGCGGCTGCGCGAGAAGGAGGTCAACGTCCAGGCCGACGACGCGTGTCTCTTCCTGGAGCACCCTCGCGGCCCGGACGACGCGGAGCACGACGTCGAAGTGCTCGTGCGGTCCTATGTACGCGGCCGACCGGCCGCCGTCGGCGGGATCGGCGTGCGGCAGTTCTTCAACCCCAGGGCCCTGCCGTGCGACCCGGCCGCGCGCGACCCCGAGGCACGCTGCTCGGACGTGGACATCGTCCGGGTGCGCGCGGGCCGACGGGACGGCTCCGGTGCGTGGTCGAGCACCTGCGTCCTGGAGACGGACGCCGCCGGCCTGGGGTGGTTCACCCTGCGCGGCGCCTCGGCCGGTACGGCACGTGTGCTGCTGTCGGCGGACGACGGTGATCTGCCGTGCGACGTGGACCTCCCCGGCTCCGCCGCCCTCGGCCACGACCTCGGTGACACGCTCGGCTACTGGCCCGGCGCCGGGTACCTGTCGGTGCGGGTGCTCCCCGACGACTGGCGGCTGGCCGGGACCGGCGGGGACGAGGCGACCTTCGACCTCGTCTACACGGAGGTGTTCGCGTTCTACGAGCACCTGTACTCCTTCATGAAGGCGGAGGTCTTCAGCCTGGCCGACCGGTGCAAGGTGGAGACGTACGCGAAGCTGATCTGGCAGATGTGCGACCCGCGCAACAAGGCGAAGACGTACTACATGCCGCCGACGCGGGACCTGTCCGAGCCGAAGGCACAGCTCCTGCGGACGTTCCTGCGCGCCCAGCAGGTGCCGGACGCGGTCCTTCTCACCGAGCCCGCGGCCTCCCTCCCGAGGAGGCGGATCACCACCCGCGGCAGGCTCGTCGCGGTGCTGCGCGACGCGGCGGCGGTCGAGCTGGCCGTCATGCTCCAGTACCTCTACGCGGCCTACTCCGTGCCCACCCACGGCGCCGGTGCGCAGTATGTGCGACGGGGCATATGGACGCCCGGGCAGCTCCGGCTCGCCTGCGGCGACGGCGGGGAGACGCGGGACGAGGGCATCCGCGGCATGCTGCTGAACATCGCCCGCGAGGAGATGGTCCACTTCCTCCTCGTCAACAACATCCTCACCGCGCTGGGCGAGCCGTTCCATGTGCCGCGCGTCGACTTCGGCACCCTGAACCAGGAGCTGCCGGTGCCGCTGGACTTCTCCCTGGAGGGGCTGGGGCCCGGCAGCGTGGAGCGGTTCACGCGGATCGAGCGGCCGGAGGGCCTGGCCGGTGAGGTGCGGCGGGGCGACGCGGCGGCGGCGCCCGCGGCCCGCGACGACCGGCACCCGTACGGCTCGCTGAGCGAGCTGTACGCGGACATCAGGGAGGGCCTGCACAGCGTCCCCGACCTGTTCCTGGTGGAGAAGGGCAGGGGCGGCGGTGAGCACCACCTCTTCCTGCGCGAGTCGGTCAACCGGCACCACCCCGACTACCAGTTGGAGGTCGACGACCTGGCCAGCGCGCTGTTCGCGATCGACGTCATCACCGAGCAGGGGGAGGGCGGGGTGCTCGGCCCGGGCATCGCGGGGGTGCCGGGCACAGGAGGAGCGCCGGGCGCAGGAGGAGCGCCGGGCGCAGGAGGAGCGCCGGGTGCCGCTGAGGAGTCGCACTACGCCGCGTTCCTGCGGATCTCCGAGCTGCTGCGCGGCGCGCCGGACGCACACCACCGCCCCGGCACCGAACGGTGGAGCCCGGCCTACCCCGTCGTGCGGAACCCGACGCTCGGGCAGGGCAACCCGGCCATGGAGACGGTCACCGACGAGGAAGCGCGCTCGGTCATGGAGCTGTTCAACCGTGCCTACTTCATGGCGCTCCAGCTCATGGTGCAGCACTTCGGCGAGCGCCCGGACGGGAGCCTGCGACGGTCCGACCTGATGAACGGGGCCATCGACATGATGACGGGTCTGATGCGTCCGCTGGCGGAACTGCTGGTGACGATGCCGTCGGGGCGCCGGGGCATGACCGCGGGCCCTTCGTTCGAGCTCACCGAGCAGCCCGCGCCCGTCTCCCGCCCCGACGTGGCACGGCGCGGCATCGCACTGCGCCTCGACCACCTCGCGGCGGCGTGCGGCAAACACCCCCTGGTGCCCGCGCGCGTGGGCGAGATGTGCGCGTTCTGGGCCGACCACTTCCGGCCACCGCGCCCGTAGAGCCGCTGGAGCGCTTCCGGGCGAGGTGCCCGGAGCCGCACCGGCACACCCCGCGCCGTCACACACCCCGCGCCGTCACCGCCGACCGAAGGAGACCGCATGTCATCCGCGACGCTGCCGCGGTTCGACCTCAAGGGCTGGGACCGTAAGGACATCGCCCACCCCTACCCGGTGTACCGGCGCTACCGCGAGGCGGCACCGGTACACCACGTGGCGCCGGAGGCGGGGAGCGGCCCGGGCACCGGCACCTTCTATGTCTTCTCCTACGACGAGGTCGTCCGGGTGCTCACGGACCGGCGCTTCGGCCGGAACGCGCGGGCGGCGTCGGGCGACACCGGAGCGGCGTCCGGACCGGCGCCCGGGCCGGTTCCCGCCGCGTACGCGACCCTGCGGGCCGTCGTCGAGAACTGGCTGGTGTTCCTGGACCCGCCGCGCCACACCGAGCTGCGCTCCCTGCTCGGTGCGGAGTTCTCCCCCAACGTCGTGACCGGTCTGCGTCCCCGCATCGCGGACCTCGCGCACGGGCTCCTGGCCCGGCTGGGAGAGATGGCCGGGAGCGGGGAGGCGGATTTCGTCGAGGGCTTCGCGGCGCCGTTCCCCGTGCTCGTCATCTCCGAGCTGCTCGGCGTCCCCGAGGAACACCAAGGGTGGCTCCGCGCCAACGCGGTGGCCCTCCAGGGCGCGAGCAGTACCCGGTCGCGCGAGGGCACGGACAGCTACGCGCGGGCCGAGGCGGCAGCGCGGGAGTTCGACCGCTACTTCCGCGAGGAGATACGCCGACGCCAGGGTGAGGACCGCGACGACCTGCTCACCCTCCTCGTCCGCGCCCGCGACGGCGGCGCGCCGCTGAGCGTGGAGACGATCGTGGGCACCTGCGTCCATCTGCTGACCGCCGGACACGAGACCACCACCCACTTCCTGTCGAAGGCCGTGCTGACGCTGCGCGCACACCCCCGCGTCCTCGACACGCTGAGCGGCGCTCCCGGGCTGATACCGGGAGCCGTCGAAGAACTGCTGCGCTACGACCCGCCCGTGCAGGCGGTGACGCGCTGGGCGTACGAGGACACCCGCCTCGGTGACCTGGCGGTGCCGCGCGGCAGCCGCGTAGTCGCCCTGCTGGGCTCGGCGAACCGGGACCCCGCGCGTTTCCCGCACCCCGACGTGCTCGACGTGCGCCGTCCCGCCGACCGGCACCTGAGCTTCGGGCTCGGCATCCACTACTGCCTCGGCGCGACGCTGGCCCGTGCCGAGGCGGAGATCGGCCTCGGCACGTTGATGGACGGCCTCCCCGGGCTGGGCCACGGCGTCCAGCGGGTCGAGTATCCCGACGACATGGTCTTCCACGGACCGTCCCGTCTGGTGCTCAGCCTCCCCGGTGCCGCCCGGCCCGTCCGGCCGCCCGCGGCCCATCACGGCACACCCACACAGGCACTCTCACCGGCAGCACCCACACCGACACCTTCACCTTCCCCGTCACCGACGCCGCACGAAGAGAAGGCACCCATGACACACCAGCCCGACGCCACCCCCGACTCCGTCGGCCGCACGTACGACGTGTTCGCCGACGCGGGCGCCTCGAACGCCCTGGGCGGCAACATCCACGTGGGCTACTGGGAGGAGGACGATCACGAGGTTCCGATGACGGAGGCCACCGACCGCCTCACCGACCTCGTCGCCGACCGCCTCGCCCTCGGTCCCGGCCGGCGGCTGCTGGACGTGGGCTGCGGCAACGGCCTGCCCGCCCTGCGCATCGCGGGTGCACACGGTGTCGGCGTCACCGGCATCACCGTCAGCCAGCAGCAGCTCGCCCAGGCGGAGAAGGAGGCGGAGGGCTCCGAAGCGCGCGGCCGGGTCTCCTTCCGGCTCGCCGACGCCATGGCTCTCCCCTTCGACGACGGTTCCTTCGACGGCGCCTTCGCCATCGAATCGCTGCTGCACATGCCCGACCAGGGCGCGGCGCTGGGGGAGGTCCGCCGCGTCGTGCGGCCCGGCGGCCGTCTCGTCGTCGCGGATCTGTGCCAGCGCGAACCCTTCACCGGTGCCGACAAGGACGTGCTGGACGGGATGCTGGACGTGTACGAGATCGCCGGGATCAACACGCCCGACGAGCACCGCTCACGTCTGGCGGAAGCGGGCTGGGAGCTGCTGGAGCTGACGGACATCGGCGAGCGCGTCCGCGCCAGTTTCGGGCACGCCTCGGCCGCCTTCCGGGAGCTCGCCGCTTCCCTCGACGCCGAGGCGGCACGGCACCTCACCACGGCGGCCGGCCTGATGGAGACCTTCGGGAAGCACCCGCACGCGGGCTACGTCCTGATCACCGCGCGGCGGCCCTGACCCGACGAGCGTGCTTGCCCGTCGCTCCGACGGCCGGGCGCACACCGCCTTTGCTCCGCCACCCCGCAGACAGGGAGTCCCGATGTCGTCTTGCCCGGGCCCACCGCCCCCCGCCGCCACCGCCCTCGCCCCCGTGTCCGCCCCCGCCATGACCACGTTGCGTGCGCGCGAGGACCGCGAGCAGGCCGACCGTATCGCCCTGTCCGCCGCGACCACCCACGGTGCGCACCTGCGGACCGAGGACGTCCGCGCCTGGCTCGCCGAGCGCCGCCGCGCCCATGTCTTCCAGGTTGACCGCATACCGTTCGCGGAACTGGACGCGTGGGAGTTCGAGCACGGCACCGGCAACCTCGTGCACCGCAGCGGGCGGTTCTTCACCGTCGAGGGCATGCACGTGGTGGAGCACGACGGGCCCTACGGCGACGGCCCCTACCGGGAGTGGGAGCAGCCCGTCATCAGGCAGCCGGAGGTGGGCATCCTCGGCATCCTGGCCAAGGAGCTGGACGGGGTGCTGCACTTTCTGATGCAGGCCAAGATGGAGCCGGGCAACCACAATCTGCTCCAGCTCTCCCCGACCGTGCAGGCCACGCGCAGCAACTACACCAGGGCCCACCGGGGCATGGACGTCAAGCTCCTGGACCACTTCGTGCGGCCCGATCCGGAGCGTGTCCTGGTCGACGTGCTCCAGTCGGAGCAGGGGTCGTGGTTCTTCCACAAGTCCAACCGCAACATGCTCGTCGAAACCGTGGACGAGGTGCCCGAGCTGGACGACTTCCGCTGGCTCACCCTCGGGCAGATCGCGCGGCTGCTGCACGAGGACGACATGGTCAACATGAACGCCAGGACCGTGCTGTCGTGTGTGCCGTACCCGGACACCACGCCCGGTGCGCTGCTGACCGACGCGCAGCTCCTGTCGTGGTTCACGGGCGAGCGCTCCCGGCACGATGTGCGGGTCCGTCGCATACCGCTCGCCTCCGTGCGCGGCTGGAAGCACGGCGTGGAGACGATCGAGCACGAGGACGGCCGCTACTTCAAGGTCGCCGCCGTCTCCGTGCGCGCCGGCAACCGCGAAGTGGTGGGCTGGACACAGCCGTTGATCGAACCCGTCGGCATGGGGGTCTCGGCGTTCCTCGTGCGCGAGATCGGCGGCGTGCCGCATGTGCTGGTGCACGCGCGTGCCGAGGGCGGCTTCCTGGACACGGTCGAGCTGGGCCCGACGGTCCAGTGCACACCGGGCAACTACGCCCACCTCCCGGCCGCTGACCGGCCGCTCTTCCTCGACGCGGTACTGGAAGCGCCCGCGTCACGCATCCGCTACCAGGCCGTCCACTCCGAGGAGGGTGGCCGCTTCCTGAACGCCAGGAGCCGCTACCTCGCCGTCGAGGCGGACCCGTCCGTGGTCCCGCTCGACCCGCCGCCCGACTACGCCTGGGCCACCCCGGCGCAACTGCGGGCCCTCACCCGGCACGGGCACTACCTCAACGTCGAGGCCCGCACACTCCTGGCCTGCCTCAACGCCATGGCGGCCCGGACCCGAGAAGGGATGTGACATGCAGCGCACACCGTCGTCCACCTCCGCGACCCCCGCGAACTCCGCGACCCCATCCGCGACCTCCTCCGCGGCCCCCGCACCGCTGATCACCGTGCTGGGCGCCTCGGGCTTCGTGGGTTCGGCCGTGACCCGCGCGCTGGCGCGTCGTCCCGTCCGTCTGCGTGCCGTGGCGCGCAGGCCGAGCACACCCCCGCCTGGACCGGCCGAGACCAGCGTCGTCACGGCCGATCTCACCGACCGTTCGGCGCTCGCCGAGGCGGTCGCGGGGTCCGACGTGGTGGTGCATCTGCTCCTCGCGGACGGCGGCTGGCGCGCCGCCGAGAACGATCCCGGCGCCGAACGGGTGAACGTGGGGGTGATGCGGGACCTCGTCGACGTGCTGCGCCCCGGCCCCGGCGGCGCGGCACCCGGCGCGGTGCCCGGCGCGGCGCCCCCGCTGGTGGTGTACGGCGGCGCCGCCTCGCAGGTCGGGGTGCCGCCGCGTGAACCGCTCGACGGCAGCGAGCCCGACCACCCCGGAACCGCCTACGACCAGCAGAAACTGACGGCGGAACAGATACTCAAGAAGGCCACGGCCGAGGGCTCGGTGCGCGGCGTCAGCCTGCGGCTGCCCACCGTGTTCGGTGAGAGCGCGGTGCCCGGCGCCGACGACCGGGGGGTCGTGTCCGCCATGGCGCGGCGGGCGCTCGCGGGCGAGCCGCTCACCATGTGGCACGACGGCACGGTGCGGCGCGATCTGGTCCATGTCGAGGATGTCGCGGCGGCGTTCACGGCCGCGCTCGACCACCCCGACCCCCTGGTAGGCGGCCACTGGCTGATCGGCGCGGGCCGTGGCGACGAGTTGGGCGAGGTCTTCCGGCTCGTCGCCCGTGCCATGTCGGCGCGCACGGGGCGGCCCCCGGTCGCCGTGGAATCCGTGGCACCGCCCTCGCACGCGCCGGGGACGGACTTCCGCAGCGTGACCATCGACTCCTCCCCGTTCCGCGCGGCCACCGGCTGGCACCCGCGGATCCCGCTCTCCGAGGGGGTGCGCCGCACCGTCGCCGCACTGGCCCGGCAGCAGCAGGCAGAGGAGGCGAGCGTCCGGTGACCGCACACCTCCTCCGCCCGTCACCGTCACCGTCACCGCGACTCACGGCACACACCCACCGCAGGCAGTACGAGGTACGAGGAAAGGCTGACTGACGCATGACCACGCGTGTATGGGACTACCTGACGGAGTACGAGGCCGAACGTGCGGACCTTCTCGACGCCGTGGAGACGGTCTTCCGGTCGGGGCAGCTCGTGCTCGGCGAGAGCGTGCGCGGCTTCGAGACGGAATTCGCCGCCTACCACGGCGCCGACCACTGCGTCGGCGTCGACAACGGGACGAACGCGGTCAAGCTCGGCCTCCAGGCGCTGGGAGTCGGCCCCGGCGACGAGGTGATCACGGTGTCGAACACCGCCGCGCCGACGGTGGTGGCCATCGACTCCACGGGCGCCACACCCGTCTTCGTCGACGTCCGCGAGGACGACTTCCTCATGGACACCTCCCAGGTCGCGGCGGCGATCACCGAGCGCACACGGTGCCTCCTCCCGGTGCATCTGTACGGGCAGTGCGTGGACATGGCCCCCTTGAGGGAGCTGGCCGACCGGCACGGGCTGGTGATCCTGGAGGACTGCGCCCAGGCACACGGTGCGCGGCAGGGCGGCACCCTCGCGGGCACGACCGGCGACGCGGCGGCCTTCTCCTTCTACCCGACCAAGGTCCTCGGCGCGTACGGCGACGGCGGCGCGACGCTCACCTCGGACGACACCGTGGCGCGGCGCCTGCGGCGGCTGCGGTACTACGGCATGGAGGACCGCTACTACACCCTGGAAACCCCTGCCCACAACAGCCGTCTCGACGAGGTCCAGGCCGAGATCCTGCGCCGCAAGCTGCGGCGGCTCGACACCTACATCGCGGACCGCAGGGCTGTCGCGCGGCGCTACGCCGACGGTCTCGGAGACACCGGCCTCGGGCTTCCGCGCACCGTGCCCGGCAATGAGCACGTGTACTACGTGTACGTGGTGCGGCACCCCCGGCGCGACGACATCATCGAGCGGCTCAGGGCCTACGACATCCACCTGAACATCAGCTATCCGTGGCCGGTGCACACCATGACCGGATTCGCCCACCTCGGTTGCCCCGAGGGCTCGCTGCCGGTCACCGAGGCGCTGGCCGGGGAGATCTTCTCCCTGCCGATGTACCCCTCGCTCTCCCCCGATCTCCAGGACAAGGTCATCCACGCGGTGCGCGAGGTGCTGGACACCCTGTGACGCCCCGCGTCACACCCCGCTGTGACACCCCGTCAACTCCGTTGTTCCACCGAGCCGTTCACCGCGCCGCCCACCGAGCCACGGGAGCACATATGCAGGCACACGCACTCGCCGTCGAGGGGGCGCTCCAGTTCACCCCCCGCGTCTTCCCCGACGAACGGGGGCTGTTCATCTCGCCGTTCCAGGAGGAGGCGTTCACCGAGGCGCACGGCGCCCCGCTCTTCCACGTCGCGCAGACCAACCACAGCATGTCCCGGCGCGGCGTGGTGCGGGGAATCCACTACACCGTGACGCCGCCCGGCACCGCGAAGTACGTCTACTGCGCGCGGGGCAGCGCCCTGGACATCGTGGTCGACATCAGGGTCGGCTCGCCCACGTTCGGACGGTGGGACTCGGTGCTGATGGACCAGCGGGACCACCGGGCCACCTATCTCCCCGTGGGGGTGGGCCACGCGTTCGTGGCGCTGGAGGACGACACCGTCATGTCCTACATGCTCTCCGAGAGCTACGTACCCGCGAACGAGCTGTCCCTGTCCGTCCTCGATCCGGCCCTCGGGCTGCCCGTGACCGTGGACACCGAACCGGTCCTCTCCGAACGGGACCGTGCTGCGGTCACCTTCGCCGAGGCGCACCGGCAGGGGCTGCTGCCCGACTACGCCCGGTGCCAGGAGATCGAGTGGGGCCGCGCCCAGGACACCGCGTCGACGACAGTGTCCGCGGACGCCTGACGCCCCGTACCCGTACCCGTCCCCACCGCCCCGCCCCGTACCACCCCGCATCTCCCGCACCCGTCGACCGAAAGGCCGCTGCCATGACCGACACCGCCCAGACCCTGCCCCAGCCGGAAGCCGTCGGCAAGCTGTACGACCAGCTCACGCTGAGCGCGATGAAGGACGGCTCCTTCAACACCAACGTGCACATCGGCTACTGGGACACACCCGACTCCGAGGCCACGATCGAGGAGGCGATGGACCGGCTCACCGATGTGTTCATCGAGCGCATGAAGGTGGACGGGACGTCGCACGTCCTCGATCTGGGCTGCGGGGTGGGCGGCCCCGGTCTGCGGGTCGTGACACAGACCGGCGCGCGGGTCACCGGCATCAGCATCAGCGAGGAGCAGATCAGGACCGCCAACCGGCTGGCGGCCGAGGCCGGGGTCGCCGACCGCGCGGTGTTCGAGCACGGCGACGCGATGAAGCTGTCCTTCGCGGACGCGTCGTTCGACGCGGTGATGGCCCTGGAGTCGCTCTGCCACATGCCGGACAGGCAGCAGGTGCTCAGCGAGGTGGCGCGGGTGCTCGTGCCCGGCGGCCGGCTCGTACTGACCGACGTGTTCGAGCGCCACCCGCGCAAGGAGGTGCGGCACGTGGGCATCGACAAGTTCTGCCGCGATCTGATGTCCACCACGGCGGACATCGACGACTACGTCGCGCTGCTCCACCGCTCGGGCCTGCGGCTGCGCGGCATCCTCGACGTCACGGAGCAGACCACGCTGCGCCTCGCCGACGAGCTGGCGAAGCTGGCGGCCGTCGAGGAGCGTCCCGCCGCCATGAACGAGGGCAACTTCGACTTCGCCGACGGCTCCTTCCGGCCCTCCGACCTGGCCGGGGTCGACGACTTCGGCTGCCTCCTGGCCATCGCGGAACGCCCGTGACGCGTCGCTGACACGCCACGCCGGGAGGGCCCCCGTGTGCCCTCCCGGCGGCACACCCACCACCGCAGGCACGCGGCCAGTGCCTTCCGCACCGAACCGCCCCCGAAGAAAGGCAGGACGAGATGACGCATTCCGGTGAGCGGACCGATGTGCTGATCGCGGGCGGCGGCCCGGTCGGGATGGCGCTGGCGCTGGACCTGACGTACCGCGGGATCGACTGTGTGGTGGCCGACGCGGGAGACGGCACCGTCCGGCACCCCAAGGTGAGCACCATCGGTCCGCGCTCGATGGAGCTGTTCCGCCGCTGGGGTGTCGCGGACGCCGTACGCGACGCGGGATGGCCGTCAGAGCACCCTCTCGATGTCGCCTGGGTCACCCGGGTCGGCGGCCACGAGGTCTACCGGTACCGTCGTGGGACGGCCGGGAACCGCCCGGTCTTCGCGCACACCCCCGAGCCCGACCAGATCTGCCCGGCCCACTGGCTCAACCCGGTGCTGACGCGGGCCGTCGGCGTCCACCCTGATGGCCCGCTACGGCTCCGTACCACCGTCGACCGCGTGGTGCGGGCCGACGAGCACGTCGACGCCATCCTCACCGACCACGCCACCGGCGAGACCCGCACCGTCCGGGCGCGGTTCCTGGTCGCGAGCGACGGCGCCTCCTCCCCCATCCGCCGGTCCTGCGGCATCGAGGCGCCCGCACGGCACCGCACCCAGATCTTCCGCAACATCCTCTTCCGCGCCCCCGAGCTGCGGGAGCGACTCGGCGACCGCGCGGCGCTCGTCCACTTCCTCATGCTGTCCTCCACCCTCCGCTTCCCCCTGCGCGCGCTGAACGGCAGCGACCTGTACAACCTGGTCGTGGGCGTGGACAACGACACCTCCGACGCCACCCACGCCTCCGATACCGAGGACCCGACCGGCACCGCCGATACCGCCCGCCATGCCGACGCGCTGTCGCTGATCCGCGAAGCGCTCGCCGTCGACACCCCCGTGGAGCTGCTGAGCGACGGCGAGTGGCATCTGACGCACCGCGTCGCGGACCGGTACCGGGCGGGGAACGTCTTCCTCGTCGGCGACGCCGCGCACACCCTCTCGCCCTCCGGCGGTTTCGGGCTGAACACCGGCATCGCCGACGCCGCCGACCTGGGCTGGAAGCTCGCCGCCACACTGGACGGCTGGGCCGGGCAGGGGCTGCTCGACACCTACGAGACCGAGCGCAGGCCGATCGCCGTGGAGAGCCTGGAGGAGGCCAACCTCAACCTGCAACGCACCCTGCGCAGGCAGGTGCCGTCCGAGATCCATCTCGACGGTCCGGAGGGCGAGCGGGCCCGCGCGGAGATGGCGCGGCAACTGGAGAGCAGCGGCGCGCGACGCGAGTTCGACGCGCCGGAGATCCACTTCGGACTGCGCTACCGCTCCCCCGCCATCATCGAGGACCCCGACGTGCCGGTTCGCGGCGGCAGGCCCGACGCACACTGGCGCCCCGGCAGCGAGCCGGGCTACCGCGCCGCGCACGCCTGGTGGGACGCCGCCACCTCCACGCTCGACCTGTTCGGACACGGCTTCGTCCTGCTGCGCTTCGCGGATCACGACGGGCTCGCGGGCCTGGAGCGCGCGTTCGCGGAGCGGGGCGTGCCGCTGACGGTGCGTCACGGGGGCGACGGGGAGGTCGCCAAGCTCTACGAACGGTCCTTCGTGCTGGTCCGTCCGGACGGCCATGTGGCGTGGCGCGGCGACGATCTGCCCCGGGACCCGGCGGCGTTCGTCGACACGGTGCGGGGTGGGTGACGCGGCGCGGTGGTGAGTGACACGGTGCGGGGTGGGTGCGACGGGGGCGCGCTGAGCGGCTGAGCACCGTTCCGGGCACCGCACCAGGTGGCGCACCGAATTGAGCTCGCGGGCCCGCTCGGCGACGTGGAAAGATCGGCCCCATGCCCGATTTCGCGACACCTCAGCAGCTCGCCCAGCGCACCTCAGCCGCCCTCGACGCGGCCGTCGGCGCGGGGCGTGGCCTCGGACTCGACGTGAGCGCTGCCAAGGTGCTCCACGACCTGTTCTCGGTCGTCGTCCACCTGGCACCCTCGCCTGTCGTCGCCCGGATCCCCACCGTCCTGCCGCACTCAACGGACCTTCGCACCCTGACGCACCGTCAGCAGTCGGAACTGGACGTCACACAGTGGCTCGCCGACCAGGGCACCCCCGTGATCCCGCCCAGCCCTCTCGTGCCGCGGGAACCCGTTCAGCGCGACGGGTTCTCGATCACGTTCTGGCAGTTCGTCGAGGAGGACCGGGACAAGGAGCCCGACTACGTCGCGAACGCCGAGATCGTCGCCGATCTGCACGCCGCGATGCGCGCGTACCCCGGCCCGCTGTCGTTCCTGTCCGCCGCCGAGCCGCACTTCGTGACGGAGAGCCTCGCGCTGCTGGAGACACGCCCCGACCTCCTCGCCCCGGCCGACCTGGACCGCGCACACCGCGAGTGGCGCGTCCTGGAACCCCTCGTGCGCTCCCGCGCGGCCTTCGAGGCGAGGTTCCCGGGCATCGATCTCCAGCCCGTCCACGGTGACTCCCCGCCCGCGAACATCTTCCACGGGGTGGACGGGAACCTGTACGCCGACTTCGAGCTGGTCACGCTGGGCCCCGTCGAGTGGGACCTGGCCTCGCTGGGGCCCGATCTCGAATCCGCCTACAACCGCGGTGCGCGGCGCAACGGCATGCGGCCGTTGAACGAGGACGTCCTGGCCTTCGTGAACGCGGTGGGGATGCTGCGCGCCCTCGCCACCCTCGCGCTCGCGCCGGGAATGCCCTCGTTGCTGGAGTACCTGAACCCGGCCGTCGACCAGTGGCGGACGATGCCGTTCGCGGGCGGCCTGGCCGACTGACCCCCCGGCGCGCACCGGAAGGGTTGACGGTGGCGTGCGGTGGCTCTACGTTCGGGCGGCGCTGTTCGAGATGACGGGGGGCGTTCGAAATACCGGACATAGGAGCCGCGTCATGACCCGTAGCCACGCCCTGTTACCACGCCGCCTCGCCCTCAGAGCCGCCCTCAGAGCCGCGCAGTTGCTCGTGGCGGCCCTGCTCGTCCTCGCCGCCCCGGCCCCCTCGGGCACCGCCGCCGAGGCGGCCCCCGGCGCTCCCCCGAGCGACGCCGCCGGCGCGGCGGTGGCCGCACGTTCCACGGCCGCCGCCGGGACATTCACGAACCCCGTCGTGTCGCAGAACGGCGCGGATCCCACCGTCATCCGGTACGCCGGTTACTACTACCACCTCGGCACCACCTGGGCCTCGCACTGGGAGATGCGCAGGGCCACCACCCTGGGCGGCCTGAAGACCGCCACCCCCACCACCATCTACCGCGAGACCGTGGCCTCCCGCTGCTGCAACTTCTGGGCACCGGAGCTGCACCGGCTGAACGGGCCCAACGGGCTGCGCTGGTATCTGACCTACAGCGCGGGCGTGTCCGCGAACATCGACCACCAGCACGTCCACGTACTGGAGAGCGCCGGGAACAACCCGCTCGGCCCGTACACGTACAAGGGGCAGGTCGATCCGTACGGCGACAACCGGTGGATGATCGACAGCAGCTATCTGACGCTGCCCGACGGCCGCCTCTACATGCTCTACTCCTTCTGGGAGGGCGGCACGCAGAACCTGTACGCGGTCAGGATGAGCAACCCGTGGACCCCGACCGGCACCGCCGCACGCATCGCCACCCCCACCCACTCCTGGGAGAAGTCCGGGGGCAGCGTCAACGAGGGCCCGGTGATCCTCCAGCACGGCGGCCGGACCTTCCTCACCTACTCGGCCTCCCACTGCAACACACCCGACTACAAGCTGGGGCTGATGGAACTCACGGGCTCCGACCCTCTGGCCGCGGGTTCCTGGCGCAAGTTCTCCAGCCCCGTCTTCCAGCGCAGCGACGCGAACGGTGTCTACGGTCCGGGCCACAACTTCTTCTTCCCCTCGCCCGACGGGAAGGAGGTCTGGATGGCCTACCACGCCAACTCCAAGTCGTCCGACGGTTGCAGCGGCACCCGCACCACCCGCGCCCAGAAGGTGAACTGGAACGCCGACGGCACCCCCGACTTCGGTACACCCGTGTCCACTTCGACGGTGCTGGACGAGCCGTCCGGCACCGCGGGGCTCAAAGAGTGACGACGTCCCCGTCATGCTGAGGCGGTGCCGCACCACGCCCGCACCGTGCGTGTCCGCCCCCATGGCCGCGTCCGCGCGGTGCGGCACCGCCCGCCGGGGCAACGCGCTCCGTCACCGGGAACACCCCCACCACTCGCCAACTTAGGCTTACCTAAGTTACCGTGAACCCGGCCCCTGGCGGCGCGTCAGCACACCAGGGGCGCATCCAGCGAGAACGTGCGGGACAACAGGGGGCGACATGACCGCGACGGACGGCAACAGCGACGGCAGCAGCGACGGCAACAGGCAGGGCATCACGTCGGGGCAGCCCTCCGAAGGCGCCGAACGAGCGGCCCTGATGCAGATGATCTTCGGAACGGTGGCGGCCCAGACCCTCGGCGCCGCCGCACGGCTCAAGGTGGCAGAACACCTCGGCGACGGGGAACGCGAGGCCGCCGACGTGGCCGCCGACTGCGCCGCCGACCCCGGCGCGCTGCTGCGCCTGCTCCGCGCGATGACGGGCCTGGGCCTGGCAATCGAACCGCGGCCCGGCGTCTTCGCCCTCACCCCGCGCGGGAAACTGCTGCACCCACGAGCACCGGGCTCCTTCGCCACCCTCGCGCAGGTCTTCACCGAACCACTGATGGTCCGCTCCTTCGAGCGGCTCGCCCAGTGCGTCCGCAGTGGCGAGCCCGCCTTCGACGACACCTTCGGCACCAGCTTCTTCGGCTATCTGGAGCAGCATCCCGAGCTCTCCCGGCAGTTCAACGCGGCCATGAGCGAGGGCACTCGGGCCACCGCCGCCGTGCTGCCCGACCACTACGACTTCGGCGTCTTCTCCACCGTGGTGGACGTGGGCGGCGGCGACGGCACCCTCCTCGCGGCCGTGCTGCGGCGCTGGCCCGCGACGAAGGGCGTCGTCTACGACTCGGCCCAGGGCCTCGCCCAGGCGGCTGCCACCATGGAGGCCGCCGGGGTGGTCGACCGGTTCACCGCCGTGACCGGCGACTTCTTCGCCTCCGCGCCCGAGGGCGGCGACCTGTATCTCCTGAAGAGCGTCCTGCACGACTGGAACGACGAGCAGTGCACCACCATCCTGCGCCATGTGCGTGATGTCGTGCCCGACCACGGCCGTCTCCTCCTCGTCGAGCCGGTCCTGCCCGACACCACGGACCCGGGCACGGCGCTCAGCTATCTCAGCGACCTCAACATGCTCGTCAATCTCGGCGGCAGGGAACGCACAGCGCGGGACTTCACCGACCTGTGCCTGCGGGCCGGCTTCACCGCCCCCACCATCACCCCGCTGCCCCGGCCCAACACCTTCTGCCTCATCGAGGCCGCACCCCGCACCGAATGACCGCCCTCGGGGTCCCGGGGCTCCGGGACCCCGGCGCCCCACGGCCGCAGCCCGCCGATTGGCGCTTTCCGTACTGACGCCCCCTCCCCGGCACCCCCACAATGACAGGCACATGGCATGCCATGCCCTGACATGGCATACGGGGAGGGAACATGAATCCGCACCGCGCCGGAAGACCCTCACATGCGACGTCCCGCGCGAGGCCGCGCACAGCCGCCTCGGCCGTCGCCGTACTGGCCCTGCTGCTCGGCTGGTTCGGTGCCGCCGGGCCCGCCGCGTACGCGCAGGAGCCGGGCGGCACGGGCACAGGCAGTCGCGCCGCCGTCCAGGCCACCGTGGTACGCGGCGGCGACATCCTCTACAGCGACATCGGGACACGCTGCATCGTCGGCTTCAACGCCCGTAACTCCACGGGCTACTTCGGGATGATGGCGGGGCACTGTGTCCAGGGCGCCAGCCGCTGGTACGCCGACGCGGCTCGGACCGTCTTCGTCGGCACCACCGCGGGTTCGAGTTTCCCCGGCAACGACTACGCCCTCATCCGCTACTCGAATTCCTCGGTGGTCTTCGCCGGAGAGGTCTCGCTCGGCTCCACAGGCCAGACACGGGACATCACCGCCGCCGCCAACCCGACCGTGGGCCAGAGCGTCTGCCATGTCGGCCGGACGACCGGATACCGCTGCGGCACCGTCACCGCCGTGAACGTCACGGTCAACTTCCCGGAAGGCTCGGTCAGCGGACTGTTCCGCTCCAACATCTGCGCCGAGCCCGGCGACATGGGCGGCCCCGCCTTCTCCGGCAGCCTCGCGCTGGGCCTCATCATCGGCGGCAGCGGAAACTGCACGACGGGAGGCGTCACCTACTACCAGCCGGTTGTGGAGTGGCTGTCGGCTTACGGGGTCTCGATCTACTAGGGGGTGTCTTCGAAGTAGCGTCGTCCGGCCGCCAGGCCGGGGGCCGCCGGGGGCACCTCCCAGCGGTAGCTGGGGGAGTCTGGTGCGTGCGGTCGCAAGGCGGAGGGAGGAGAGCGCAGGGGGTACCTCCCAGCCCGCAGGGCCTGGGGGAGGGCTGCGCTGACGATCGACAACGTCGCGAGCGTGCGTGCCAGGCGTCGCGGCCCAGACGGGACGTTGAAGACACCCCCTAGGGGCAGGGCCTCCCCACCCTGCCGGGCCACCGCCCGCCGAGCTACCGGGGCGTCAGCACACGGAATTCGTTGCCGTCGGGGTCGGCCATCGTGACCCCGCCTGCCGCTCCGTGCTCCGTGCCGGTCCGCTTCGCGCCGAGAGCGAGCAGGCGCTCGACCTCGGCGCGCTGGTCACCGTCGGCAGGCGGCGCGACGTCGAAGCGCAGCCGGTCCCTGCCCTCCCTCGGCATCAGCGGCGGGCCGCCCCATGTGACCTTGGGGCCGCCGTGCGGCGAGCGGATCGCGGTCTCCTCGTCCTGGTCCCAGACCAGTGGCCAGCCCAGCGCCTCGCTCCAGAAGTACCCGACCGCCTGCGAGCCGTCGCAGGCGAGTGCGCCGATGAAGCCGCAGTCGGCGAGGAAGTTGTTGCCCGGTTCGATGACGCAGAACTCGTTGCCCTCCGGGTCGGCGAGCACCACATGGGGTTCCTCGGGACCCTGGCCGATGTCGATGTGCCGTGCGCCCAGTTCCAGTGCCCTGGCCACCGTCCGCCGCTGGTCCTCCAGGGAGGTGCTCGTCAGGTCGAAGTGCATCCGGCTCTGGCCGGTCTTCCCCTCTGTGGACGGGAGGAAGCGGAGCCGGAACCCGGTGTCGTCACCGGGCACGAGGACGGCGCCCTCGTCCGGCTCTCCGGCCGTCTCCCAGCCCAGGAGCCCGGACCAGAACCGTGCCAGCCGCGGCGGCTCGTCCGCGTCCCAGCAGAGCGCGAACAGGTGACTCGCCATTCCCGAACCTCCCCCGGTCCGCTGACCGGCCGCCGTCGGCACGGCGCCTCGTCAGCCCCTCGGGCGGGAGCCTAACCGCGGGGCCGTGTCCCGCGCAGCCGAGTATTCGGCGGCTGCCCGAGAGGCCGTCACCCCCTTCACGTTATGCAATCGTGACCTGTGCGCATTCCCTTCGACACCTCGCGCGAACAGCGGAAACGCTCTGACGTGCGGTTCCGCACCGCCGTCGGGCGCTCCGGATTATTTTTCCGTGGTGTTGACGAAAATCAGCGGGCCTTCGCATGCTGAGCGGCATGCCAGGCCAGGACGTGCGGGACAGGTCGGGCCGGGCCACGGGCGTATCCCTCGACGACGCAAAGGACGTGACGGATGACCAGTTCCGAGAACGGCTCGCACCTCGGCAGACGGTCCCTCCTGGCCGCCGCAGGCTCCCTCGGAGCGGCGGCGGCGCTGCCCGCGACCACCGCGCAGGCGGCGCAGACCGAGCCGCCGGCCCAGACAGCACAGCAGTTCGCACAGGGGAAGGCCGTGCCCCGGGGCCGCCACCCGGAGAACCTTCCCGAGCTGGAGCCATACGGCCTCGCCGACGCGCGTACCGATCTGTGGCCGCGCGAGGACAACTCCTTCGTCCTCCCGCTCGAACTGAGGCCCCGTGACAAGGAGCGCGGACAGGTCTGGATGCGGGACACCTACGTCAACTGCTTCACCGTCGACGGCCGTCCGCTCTACGTCGCCACCGGCACCACCCGCGTGCCGGGCCTGGAGGCGGCGGCCCCGTGGAACGACGGCATCTTCGTGTGGACCTCCCGTTCCCTGCGCGGGCCGTGGAAGCTGGCCGACACGAGCACCATCCGGCCGGGCACGGAGAAGGGCAAGGTGTGGTCGCCCGAGTTCGCCGACGAGAACAGGCCCGGGCGCACGGTCGTCGCCGACTGGCAGCGGTACTGGCACGACGACGAGTTCGGCAAGCGCGGCCAGGCGTGGGCCCCTGAGCTGCACTACTTCCGTGACACGTGGTACCTCGTCGCGTGCATGGGCGACCACTCGCGCAAGGTGGGTTCGTTCCTGCTGGTGAGCGAGGGCGGGGTCGAGGGCCCGTACCGGCTGATCGAGGGCAACCTGGACAAGCCCTTCGGCGACCCGTTCATCGGCGGCCCGAAGTTCATCGAGCCCGGCGCGTACCACCACATCGACGGCAGCCTCTACAGCGAGGGCGACGACGCGTGGCTCGTGCTGCACAACGACCTGTACGCGAAGTTCCGGGACGACATGGAGGACATCGTCCCGACGACGGACCTCCCCGCCTTCCGGCAGACACGCTACTCGCCCGAGCCGTATCTGGAGGGCGCCTACGTGTTCAAGCACGGCGGCAAGTACTACCTCCTGCACGCCGCGTGGGACCGGACGTCGATCGACCGCTACGGCAGCCCGCGCTACGCCTACGATCCGCCCGGCGACGGCCGCGTGCAGTATCAGTACGACGCGGTCGTCGCCGTCTCCGACACCTTCGAGGGCCCCTATTCGAAGCGGTGGACCGCGGGTGTCGGCGCCGGGCACAACAACTTCTTCGTGGACCGCGACGGCGAGCTGTGGGCGACCTTCTTCCGCAACCCGAACTTCGGCTACTGGTCCGACCCGTCGCGCCTCGCCGACGCCGCCGTCCCCGGTGTCGTGCGCGTGGAGTGGACAGGCCCGAGCGGCAACCGCCTGTACGTCAAGCGCCGGAACCGGGGGCACTGAACCGGGCGCACGAGGGCCCCGGGGTGGCGTGTGATCATCCGTGCCGCCGAATACTCGATTCCCGTCGGCGGCGGTGCTGTGCGAGGGTCGGCCCGTGACTGTCTCCCGAAACGGGCCTGCCGCACGGCACTCGCTCGACCTGCTGCGCTGGCAGTTCGACCTGACCTGGTCGCTGTTCGAGTACCACTTGGAGAGGCTCGAGCCGGACGACTTCCTGTGGGAGCCCGCCGCCGACTGCTGGACGGTACGCCGGACCGATGCCGGTACGTGGGTACCGGACTGGGCGGAGACCGAGCCCGACCCCGTTCCCGTGCCGACGATCGCCTGGCTGAGCTGGCACATCGGCTGGTGGTGGAGCGTGACCATCGACCACGCCCACGGCAGAACGGCCCGGGAGCGCGGTGACGTCATCTGGCCGGGCGCGGGCGAGCCGACCGTCGAGTGGCTGCGCGGTCTACGCGAGGAGTGGCTGACGGCCCTGGACCGGTTCACCGATGACGCCCTGGAGGCCACCGCCCCGTTCCCGTGGCAGAACGACCCCCGGCACACGGTCGCCCACATGGTCGCCTGGGTGAACGCCGAGCTGATGAAGAACGCAGCGGAGATCGGCCAGCTCCGCATGCAGCGGGCGGTCGGCCGGCCGCCGCACCGGACCGAACACACCACCGGCCGCCCGCCGACGGCCACGGGCTGACGGCCCGGGGCCGTCGCCGCTCCTGGTGGTCGGCGGGTCGGTCCGGTGAGTCGGTCGGCCGGTCAGTCGGCGGGTTCGCTCTCGAACGCCGAGAGTGTGGTGTCGTAGTCCGTCTCCACGTCGTACATGGGCGTCATCCAGTGGAAGAAGTTGTCGCCCCGCTCGCGCAGCAAGTCGTAGAGCGTACGGGTCAGTTCGGCCCGTACCTCGCGCAGTTCGGGGTGGTCGTAGCGGTTGTGCAGTTCGTCGGGGTCGGCGGCCAGGTCGTACAGCTCGTTGCGCGACTCGGGGTTGACCACCAGTTTGTGGCGGCGGGTGCGCAGCATGCGCTGGGGGTACGGGAAGTGGTGGCCGTGGAACTCCGCGAGGTGGTGTTCGTCCCACTCGGGGTGTTCGCCGGTGGCCAGCGGCAGCAGGCTGCGGCTGTCCACAGCGGGCTTGGTGTCGCTGCCCGCGAGGTCGAGGATGGTGGCGGTGCAGTCGGTGAGCGAGACGAACTCGTCGCGGACCTGCCCCGCAGGGCCACCGGGGACCTTCAGCAGGCCGGGGATGCGGTAGATGTCCTCGTACATCGCCGGGCCCTTGTCGTGCAGCCGGTGTGCGCCGGTGAACTCGCCGTGGTCCGCGGTGAAGAACACCGCGGTGTGCTCCTCCAGACCCAGCTCGCGTACCGCGTCGAGGATCCGTCCGATCTGCTCGTCGATGAGGGTGACATAACCCCAGTAGACGGCGATGAGTTTGCGGCTCTCCTCCAGCGGCATCGTGTCGAAGGCCCACAGCTTGCTGTAGTTGCTCTGCACCGGAGGCTTCGCGGCGAAGGTCTCGCTCACCGAGGCGGGCAGTTCGACCAGCGCGGGATCGTACATGTCGTAGTACGCGTCCGGGAGGATGTAGGGCAGGTGGGGGCCGAAGAAGTGGGTGGCCATGAAGAACGGCCGGTCCTCCCCCTCTTCCCCCGTTCCGGATCCCGCCCCGGACCCCGTGGCGCCGCCGCCCACACCGCCGCCCACGCCGTCTGCCACCCAGCGGCGCAGCATCTCGATGGTGCGGGTGGCGAGGTAGTGCTCGAAGGTCGCCTCGACAGGCTGGTGCAGCCGCGCGGCGAGGAGGTTGCCGGGGCTGCCGTTGGGTGTGGTGCCGCGTACGGGGTCGGTGATGCGGTACGGCGGCAGGCCGTTCTCCTCCAGGTAGGCGAGGTAGTCGGGGTGGTCCACGGGGTTGTGCCAGCCCGCCAGGTCCGGGCCCTCGAAGCCGTAGTCGGCCGCGGTGCGCCGCACACCACCGTGCCACTTGCCCATCAGCCCGAGCCGGTACCCCTCGGAGCGCAGTTGCCCGGCGAAGGTGAACTGGTCGTCGGCGAGGTCCTCCAGATAGCCGACGTTGCGCTCGTAGTTGGCCAGCAGCTTGTGCCGGAACGGCGCGGCCCCGGTGAGCAGACTGGCGCGGGCCGGGGTGCAGATCGCGGTCGGAGTGTAGAAGCTGTCGAAGCGGGTGCCCTCGGCCGCGAGCCGGTCCAGGTTCGGGGTGCGGACGTGCGGGTTGCCGTAGGCGCCGAGGGTGTCCACCCGGTGCTGGTCGGTCATGAGGAAGAGCATGTTGGGGCGCACGGGGACCCTTTCGGTTCGGCCGTCCCGGGGTCAGCGGGAGCGACCGGGGCGGGGGACGTCGCGGGTGGCCGGTGCGTTGTCCGCCCGCTCCGCCGCGGCCGAGGGCGCGCGTCCACGCGGGCGTCCGTCGTCACCGCCGCGTGGTGGGGCGATCTTGACCGGTGCCACGCGAGGCATGTTCCGACCTGCGCGAGATTTATGTCAATAGTGCGAACATAATTGGGCCGCCAGGGGCCACTCCCCCTGGCGGCCATGGGCGGGACGGCCCCGCAACGGCGGGGCGGCGGTGGCTTGTCCGGGCCCGCAGGGGCCGGAAATCTTTTTGTTCCGACTCATTGACGAAAAACCGTGGCGCTCTCCATGCTGTGCGGCATGCAGGCACACGACGGTCCGCTCACGCGGCTGCGCAAGAGCCATGAGCAGTCCGTTCTGGATCTCCTCCGTAAGCACGGCCCCCTCAGCCGGGCCGAACTGGGCGCGCACAGCGGCCTGTCCCGCACCACCCTGTACGACATCGTCGCCGGTCTCGTGGAGGGCGGAGCGGTGGTCGCCGCCACCCCTCCGGCCGAGGTGCGCAGGCGCGGGCGGCCGGTCGAGAAGCTCAGCCTCAACCCGGACGCCGGGGAGGCGATCGGCATCGACTTCGCCCGTCGCGCGGTCCATGTCTCGGCGATCAACGTCGCCCACGAGATGATCGGTTCGGCCAGCGAGGCGCACGCGCCGGGACTGACCTGGTCCCAGCGGGCCGACATCGCGGAACGTCTCCTCGGCTCGCTCGGCGGCGCTCCCCCGGACGACGAGGCGGAGCGCGGCACGTCAGGCGCGTCCAGTGCGTCGGGGGCGTCCGGCCGGAGGGCAGCCCGGCGCGGCACCCTCCGGCTCGGCGCGCTGAGCGCGATCGGGGTCGGCGTGGTCGGACCGATCGGCGACGTCGCAGATGCCGGGGATGCCAGGGATGCCGGGGATGCCGACGGCTCCGGTGCTGCTCCCTCCGGGGTGCAGGCCCGGTCGCCCGGAGCCGCCGAAGGGCCGAAGGGCCTGTCCGGTCTGCTCCGCGAGCGGTTCGGCGTCCCGGTGCTGATCGACAACAACACCAGGCTCGCCGCGCTCGCCGAGGCGGTGTGGGGCGCGGCCTCCGACGGCGGCGACGTCCTGTACCTGCGGCTGTCCCACGGCGTGGGCGGCGGCCTGGTCGTCGGCGGCTCGCTGCACCGGGGAACGCACGGCATGTCGGGCGAGTTCGGGCACATCACCGTCGACCCCGACGGCGCGCCCTGCGAGTGCGGCGGCACCGGTTGTCTGGAGACCGTCGCCTCGCTCGACGCCGTCCTGCACCGCTACCGCGAGGCCGGAGGCACGGCCGGGGACTTCCCCGCGTTCCTGGCCGCGGCCGAGTCGGGCGACCCGGTCGCGCTGACGGTGCTGGAGCGGGCGGGGACCGACATCGGTACCGTGCTCGCCGCCGTGTGCAACGCGGTCGGTCCGGGCGTCATCGTCATCGGCGGTGAACTCGCGGACGCCGGAGACGCCCTGCTCGAGCCCGTCAGGCGGGCCCTGCACACCCATGTGATGCCGCTGGTCAGGGATCGCGTACGCGTGCGGCGCGCCACCCTCGGCGAAGCCGGCAGCGCGCTGGGCGGCATCGCCCTCGTCCTCCACGAAACCCCCCTGCTCTCCCGCTATCCGCAGCCCGTCACCGAGGAGCACGCGTGAATCCAGTGAGGCACCCATGGCCGTGATCGTCCCTCCCGAGAAGACCACCGTGGCGCAGCCGCCGCAGCCCTCGCAGCGCGCCGCACGCTCCTCCCGGCGACGTCCGCTCGTCCTCAACGCCCTCGCGCTGGTGGCCGGTGTCCTCGTCTGGGCGGTCGTGGCCGCGCTGGGCCTGGTCGAGAACCTGCCCACACCGGCGGCCGTGGCGGGCAAGGCCGGGGACATGGTCGCCGACGGCACCCTCGCGACCGACGTGCTCGCCAGCCTGCGCCGGGTCTTCCTCGGCTACGCGCTCGGCGTGGTCGTCGCCGTGCCCGTGGGCTTCCTCATGGGCTGGTACCCGACGGTGCGTGCCGTGGTCGAGCCCTACATCCAGTTCTTCCGCACCATCCCGCCGCTCGCCCTCATCCCGCTCACGGTCGTGCTGCTCGGGATCGGCGAGGTGCCGAAGATCGCGGTGATCTACCTCGCCTCGTTCATGGCCTGCGTCGTCGCCTCCTTCCAGGGCGTGGTCGACGTGGACCGCACTCTCATCAACGCGGCCCGGGTCCTGGGCGCCTCGGACCGGGTCATCTTCGCCAAGGTGGTCGTCCCGGCCTCCACGCCGTTCATCCTCGTCGGCATGCGCATCGGGCTCGGCGCCTCGTGGGCCACGGTGGTCGCGGCGGAGCTGATCGGCGCCCAGGAGGGCCTGGGGTACCGGATGCAGAAGGCGTCCACCTGGTTCGAGATGGACACCATCTTCGTGTCCCTCATCACCATCGGCGTGCTCGGCCTCCTCATGGACCGGCTGCTGCTGCTCGCCGAACGACGGCTCACCGGCTGGCAGGAGCGACGATGAACAGCAAGATCAGCTTTCGGGACGTGGTGAAGACCTTCCCGCTCAAGGGCGCCGAGTTCACCGCGCTGGACGGGGTGTCCCTGGACATCGCGGACCAGGAGTTCGTCACCGTCGTCGGCCCGTCCGGGTGCGGCAAGAGCACGCTGCTGAGCATGGCCGCCGGGCTACAGGAACCCAGCTCGGGCCAGGTGCTGGTGGACGGGGAGCCGGTGACGGGGCCGGGCCCTGACCGGGGTGTGATCTTCCAGCAGTACGCCCTGTTCCCCTGGCTGACCGTGCGTCAGAACGTGGAGTTCGGACTCAAGCTCGCCGCCGTCTCCGCCGAGGAGCGGCACCGCAGGGCCGCCGACGCGATATCCCTCGTCGGGCTCGACGACTTCGCCGACGCACTCCCGAAGACACTGTCGGGCGGCATGAAGCAGCGCTGCGCCATCGCCCGCGCCTACGCGGTGGACCCGCGCGTCCTCCTCATGGACGAGCCGTTCGGCGCGCTCGACGCCCTCACGCGGGTGCAGTTGCAGGACCAGCTCCTGGCGACGTGGAGCCGCGAGAAGCGCACCGTCCTGTTCATCACCCACGACGTCGACGAGGCCGTGTATCTGGCCAGCCGGGTGGTGGTCATGGCCGCCAGGCCGGGGCGTGTCCACCGCGTCATCGACGTGGACCTGCCCTACCCACGTACCGAGGAGATCCGCCTCTCCGCCGAGTTCCGGCAGATCCGGAACGCGGTGTGGACGTCCGTCTACCACCAGGAGGACGCCGCGCCCGCCGCGTGAGCGCCTCACCTCACAGCGCCTCACCGCACACCACACCACCGGCCTCGCCGGGCACTGCCTCGTCCCTCTCCGGGGCACGCCCACGCCCGCACCCACGCCCACGCCCACGCCTCCGCCCCGTCACCTCCCCTCCCTGATAGGACACCTCCGCCATGCCCGGAAGCACCCTCCGCCGCACGTTGTCGGCGCTCTTCTCCGTCACGGTCCTGACCCTCGCCATGAACGCCTGCTCGACGGGGGCCGCCGAGGACGACAACACCGTCGACTTCGGCTACATAGGCGACTACAACGGCGCCTCCCTGCTGGCCATCGCCCAGGAGCAGGGGATGTGGAAGAAGCAGGGCCTCACCGCGAAGACGAAGGTGTTCAACAACGGTCCAGTGCAGATCCAGGCGCTCGGCTCCGGTGACCTCGACTACGGCTACATCGGCCCCGGCGCGATGTGGCTCCCCGCCTCCGGCAAGGCCAAAGTGGTGGGGGTCAACACGTTCACGTATGCCGACCGCGTCATCGCCCAGCCCGGCATCACGTCGATGAAGGAACTCAAGGGCAAGCGGGTCGGTGTGCCCGAGGGCACCTCGGGCGACATGATCCTCAACATGGCACTGGAGAAGGCCGGGATGACCACGAAGGACATCCAGAAGGTCGCCATGGACCCGTCCACCGTCGTCTCCTCCTTCACCTCCGGGAAGATCGACGGCGCGGGCATCTTCTACCCCTCCATCGACACCATGCGGAAGAAGGTCCCGAAGCTGGAGGAGGTGGCCAGCACCAAGGACACCGGTGACATCTTCCCCACGGCCTTCGTCGCCGGGAACAAGGTGCCGGAGTCGAAGAACACCAAGGTCGTCAAGGTGTTGCAGCAGGCCAACGACTGGCGCAAGAAGCACCCCGAGGAGACCATCGCGCTCACCGCCAAGATGCTGGACGTGAGCAAGGCGCAGGCGACGGCCGACGCCTCGCACGTGGAGACGCTCTCCACCGAAGAGCTGGCGGCGAAGACGAAGAACGGCGAGCTGGACCGCTGGCTGAAGAAGCTCGGGGACTTCTTCGTCCACAACAAGCAGCTCGCGGAAAACCCCGACCCCTCCGATTACTACCTGGGTGACCTCTACCAGAAGGTGCACTCCGGCTGACCGGCCCCGCAGGCCCCGTCACCCCCGTGACGGGGTGGCGGCAGCCGCGTAACGGCGCGCCAGGTGCGCGAAGGCGTCCCTCAGCTCGGCGGGTCCGACGACCTCGATGCCGGCGTCGAACCTGCCGAGGGACGCGGCCAGTCCGGGCCACGACCACGAGCCCATGACGAGCCGGCAGCGGTCGGGGCCGAGTGCCTCGACGACACCGTCGGGCGTGTAGCGGGACACCTCGGCGGCCGGCAGGCCGAGGATCACCTCGCCGCGGCAGGGCCAGTCGCCGCTGCCGTCGGCGCCCCGGAACCTGTTGGCCACAAACGTGGCCACCTCCCCTCCGGGCACGACGCGTGGGGTGAAGCGGGGCCCCGTGGGGGTGCGCGGGGTGATGCGGTCCGCGCGGAAGGTGCGCCAGTCCTCGCGGTCGAGGTCCCAGGCGACGAGGTACCAGCGTCCGCCCCAGGTGACGAGGTGGTGGGGCTCGGCGCGACGCGGCGCGGGCCCGGCACGCCCACCGTCTGCGGCTCCCCCGGGTCCTCCTGTTTCCCCGGCTTCCCCGGCTTCCCTGGCTTCCCCGGCTCCCGGCGGGAGCGCGGGGGTGTAGTCGAAGCGCAGCACCTCGCGGGCGTGGACGGCGGCGCTCAGTGCCATGAAGACACCGCTGCCGACCTGCGGGTACGGGCGTGCCTCTGGCCGCTCGACGGCGGTGACCTGGAGGGTGTCGATACGGCGGCGCAGCCGCGCGGGCATGACCTGCCGGACGGTGGTCAGCGCGCGTGCCGCGGCCTCCTCGATGCCGACGCCCGTCGTCGTGGCGATCTGGAGCGCGACGGCGAGGGCGACGGCCTGTTCGTCGTCGAACAGCAGCGGGGGCAGCTCCGAACCGGCGTCGAGCCGGTATCCCCCGTCGGGCCCCTTGAACGTCACGATGGGGTAGCCCAGCTCCCGCAGCCGGTCGACGTCGCGGCGCACGGTGCGCGGGCTGACGTCCAGCCGCTCGGCCAGCAGCGCACCCGGCCAGTCCCGGCGCGCCTGGAGCAGGGAGAGCAGCGACAGCAGTCGCGCTGAGGTCTTCGGCATGGTTCCCATGCTGCCCGAAGAAGCGGACACACCCTGACCGCTTCCCCTGCGACTGTGTGATCACAGGGCGAGGCCGGAACGGGACGTGCGGACGTCACCGGACACACGCAACCTCACCGGACGCGTCCGGCCACGCCCTGGCAAGCCGGATCAAGAGACAAGGAACCGTCATGTCCGTCAACACTGTGACCCACCTGAACTTCCGGGGCGACGCCCGAGCGGCGCTCGACTTCTACCGGTCCGTCTTCGGCGGAGAGGTGGCCGTGGTCACGTACAAGGACGCCGGAATCGTCCAGGAACCGTCCGAGGCGGACCAGGTGATGTGGGGCCAGGTGGCCTCCGGCAACGGCTTTCGTGTGATGGCCTACGACGTGCCCTCGCACATGCCGTGGGACCGGGGCGAGAACGCGTTCTTCGTGTCGGTGCGCGGTGAGTCGGCCGACGAGATCACCACGTTCTGGGAGAGGCTCGCCGAGGGCGCGGCCGTCGTCCAGCCCCTGGCCCCCGCGCAGTGGGCGCCCCTGTACGGAATGCTCAAGGACCGGTTCGGCGTGACCTGGGTCCTGGACGTCGTCAGCGAGTACAACGCGGGCTGACCGGCACCGCCCGGGGGCGGGCTCCCCGTGCCTCGCCCCCGGGCACACCACCCGACGCACCACGCGGACACGCAGACACGCAGACACACAGACAAGGACCCACAGTGAAGACGCGCGAGCCGGTGTTCGGCCAGGCGGGCACCACCGGCCTCGGACCGATCGACGTGTCCTGCACCCCACCCGGTCTCACCCGCACTTCCCCGCGCCGACGCCCGGCCGAAGGACGGAGCACCGCATGACCCCGACGAGCCGGACCACCCCGAGGCCCGTCCTCGGCGCCCGCGCCCTCAACCGCGCGACGCTAGCCCGGCAGTTGCTGCTCGGCCGCGCCCGCCTGCCGGTCCTCGACGCCGTGGCACACCTGGGCGGCATCCAGGCGCAGGAGCCGCAGGAGCCCTTCGCCGGGCTCTGGTCGCGGCTGGACGCGTTCACCCCGGCGGCGCTCTCCGACCTGCTGACGGAACGGCACGTGGTACGGACCCACCTCATGCGCCGCACGGTCCATCTCGTCACCGCCGACGACGCCGTGGCCTGGCGGTCCCGCCACACGGCCATGCTGCGTCAGCGAGTGCTGGGCACCTACCGCCGCGAGCTGGACGGGGTGGACCTGGACGAGCTGACGGCGGCGGGCCTGGCCGTGATGTCCGACGACGAGCCCCGCTCGATGTCCGAGCTGGCGCGGGCGGTCGTCGAGCGCTGGCCCGCGGCCGGGACACGGCCACTGGGCGAGATGCTGGTCGCCGCGCTCCTGCCGATGGTGCAGATGCCGCCGCGCGGGGTGTGGCGTACGAGGGCGGGGGTGCGCAACGTGCTGCTCTCCTCGTGGCTGGGCCGCGAGATCGACCCGCCGTCCGACGACCCCTCCGATCCGGTGGGCCAGGCACTGGTGCGGCGCTATCTGGCCGCGTTCGGCCCGGCCGCCTCGGCCGACCTGCGCGCCTGGTGCGGCCTCGCCGGGCTGCCCGCCGCTGTGGCCGCGCTGCGCGACGAGCTGGTCGTCTTCCGCGACGAGCGGGGCCGGGAACTGCTGGACCTGCCCGACGCACCACGCCCCGGCCCCGACACACCCGCGCCGGTCCGGTTCCTCCCCGCCTTCGACAACGCGATCCTCGGCTACCACGACCGAGGCCGGATCATCGACGACGCACACCGTGGTCTGTCGGTGGCCGGTGCGCGCGTGGTGCTGGTCGACGGGCGCGTCGCCGCGACGTGGTACGTCGAGGACGGCACGGTGGCCGTCACCCCGCTGCGTGCCTTCTCGCGGGGCGAGCGTGACGACGTCGGCGAGGAGGGGCGGGCGCTGGCGGCGTTCCTCTCCGACGGGGAGAGTCAGCGTGTGCGGGTCGCGGGGGCGCCCGGCTGAGGAGTCCCGTCGAGGGGCAGGCCGGGCGGTCCTGCGGCTGCGGACACCCTCCGGTCCGACGGCGTTGCCCAGGCCGGAAGCCAGACCCTCTCCGGAGAGGGTGCCAGGCTTGCGAGATGGCGGATGACGGCCCGCAGCCCCGGGTGCGGGTGTGTGCCGGGGAACATGAGGGAGAGGGGGTAGGCGAGCGTCGGGTTCACGATCGGGATGCGGCGCAGGCCGCTGCCCGGCGGCCAGGTGTAACGGTCGCGCGCGCCGACGAGGGTGGCCACGTCGGCGGAGTCCGCGAGCGCTTCGAGCAGCACCTCGTCGCCGAAGTGCGGGCCTGCCGCGTCGACGCGGAGGTCGAAGTCGGTGGCGAGCTGATCGTAGAACTCCGCCCATTCGCTCCGGGGCGCGATGCCCGGCACCCAGATGCGGAGCTTGCGCAGCTCGGGTGGTGTGAGTGTGTGTGCGGAGGCGAGCGGATGCCCGGGGCCGACGAGGAGTTCCAGCGGGGAGTCGAAGGCGTGGATCATCCGCACGTCGGGCGGCAGTGTGGCCGGATCGGTGACGGTGCGGAACGAGGCGTCGATATCGCCCGCCTGAACGGCGGCTGCCACCACGTGCGGGTCGTCGACTCTGAGCGTCACCACGTCGAGGCCGGTTCCGGGGTGTGCCCGCCAGTAGTCGTGCAGGACGGCGGCCTGTGCGCTGCGCAGGCCGAGAACGTCGATCCGCAGGGCGCGTGAGCCCGGCCCGACCGCGGCGACGGCGCGGTCCGCACTCGCGACGACGCTCCGTGCGTGCGGGAGAAACGCCTGCCCGTCAGGGGTCAGTTCGACGCCTCGCGCTGTCCGGGTGAACAGGCGGACCTCCAGCCGTCGCTCCAGGGCCGCGATCCGCTTCGAGACCGCCTGCTGTGTCACGCCCAGCTCGTCGGCCGCGTGCCGCAACTGTCCGGACTCGGCCGCCCTGACGAACGATCGCACTGCCTCGGTGTCCATGGGTCCAGCCTATGTACGTCCAACTGATGGTTGTGGCTCGTCGGCAGGTGGTTGTTTGCGCCTGCTCCGGTGCGGCCGGTGTGATGCGGGGGCTCACACACCGGTGGTCGCTGAGGAGACATGTGCGCGTGAAGCTTGGGTCCGATTTCGGCTGGCTGTGGTCGTCCTACGCCGTCAGCGCGTACGGCACATGGGCGGCCTTCGGTGCGTTCCCGCTGGTCGCGGTGCGAGTGCTGCACTCATCAGCGTTCGCGGTGTCGCTTCTGGAGGCGGCCGGGCTCGCCGTCGCGGCGGTGGCCGCGTTCCCGCTGGGGCCGTGGGTGGAGCACAGGGCCAAGCGCCCGGTGATGATCGCCATGGATCTGGCCCGGTGCCTCGCGATGGTGAGTGTGCCGGTCGCGTACGCCCTCGGCTTGCTGTCGTACGTCCAGCTCCTGGTCGTCGCGGTCGTCTCCGGGACCGCGAACATCGCCTTCGGTGCCGCGTCCGGCGCGTATCTGAAACACCTCGTCCGAGGCGATCGCCTCCTTGTCGCGAACGGGAGGTTCGAGGGCACCAACTGGGTCGCGACCGCGGTAGGCCCGCCCCTCGGCGGGGCACTCATCGGGCTGCTCGGCCCGGTCGTCACCGTCATGGCCGACGCCCTCAGCTACCTGCTGTCCGCGCTCGGCGTCCTCCGCATCCGCGGAGGCGACGTCGCGACCCCCCGCGACCCGGCCGCCGGGACGCGCGGAACCCGGCTGCTCACCGGCTGGCGCTTCATCCTCCACGACCCCGCACTGCGCGGCCTCTTCCTCAACTCGATCCTCGTCAGCGGCCTGATCATGGCCACCGTGCCGCTCCTTGCCCTCCTTCTGCTGGGCGAGTACCACTACCCGGCCTGGCAGTACGGCCTCGCCTTCGGCATCCCGGCACTCGGCGGCTTCGCGGGCGCCCGCCTCTCCGCGCGCCTCGTGCGGCGTTACGGGCGGTACCGGGTGATGTCGGTCTCCGGCTGGCTGCGGTCGCTCTTCCCGCTCGGTCTCGCGTTCATCGGGCCCGGTGTACCCGGGCTCCTCACCGTGATCGTCGTCGAGGCCCTGCTGATCACATGCGTGGGCGTCTTCAACCCGGTCTACGCCACGGAGCGCCTGCGCCGGACTCCCGCACGGCACGCAGCGCAGGTCCTCAGCACATGGAGCGTGAGCAGCAAGCTCGTACAGGCCGCCATGATGGTGGCCTGGGGCGTCCTCGCCACCCTCACCGGCCCCCTCACGGCGATCACCCTCTCCGGCCTCCTCCTGCTGGCCGCCCCGCTCCTGCTGCCCCGGCGGGCACACCTGTCCGGGCCCGAACCGTCGTCTCGCGGTGATGGGGCGACAGGATGAGCGCCTCAGCATGGCCAGCGATGAACGCCCGGTCCACCGGCTCGACGCCCGTTCGCTGCGCGCGGTAGCGCATCCCCTGCGGATGCGGTTGCTGGGGTCCTTTTACCACCTGCGGCAGCTCGCCGAGTGCGGCTTCGCCGAGGACGACCCGGAGCGCGGCACCGGCCGGGAACGGTGGTGGAAGTCGGCTCACGAGGGGACACGGATCGACAGCGTCAACGAGTTCTTCGATCACACCGACCCCGAGGTACGGGGTGCGCTGCACCTGTTCCTCCAGGAGATGGCAGCCCAGCACGCGCTGGAACTCGCCTCCTTCCTCGGCGCCTTCCAGGAGTGGCCGACGCCGTGGCGCGAAGTCTCCGACGTCAGCGACTTCCAGCTCAGCCTGACGCCCCGGCAGGTACGGGAGCTGACCACCCGGCTCCATGAGGTCGTCGAAAGCTACCGGGTGGGCGGCGTGGAGGCTGCGCAGAGCGAGCACGACGCACACGCCCTCGCACGCCGTGCGGTGCTGCCCCGGCGTCGTGGCGCTGGTCATGGCTGCGCGACCGTGCCGGATGGCTCCTGATCCAGATGGGGCTCCGGCTGGTCCACTCGCCCACGGTGGTGAGGACTGCGCAGTGGTGAGGACTGCGCGGTGGTGAGACGGGCACTGTGGTGAGACCGGCGCCGCGCGGTCGCTGGTCCACGCGGTGCCCGCCCACCGCCCCGACCCGGCGCACGCGCGCGGCGTTCACGCTCCATCCCGGGACGGGGTGCGAGCGGCCCGTCTCTATCCCTGGTTGGAGTCGGCTGTCCGCCCGTGGCCGGAGGCCCGCGAGCACCCTGCTCGCTAGCCTTGAACACATCATGGAACGAACCGACGACCGGCTTCTGCCGGTCCTGCTGCTGGCTGCCCAAGCCCTGGTGTGGCCAGGTGCCGCGCTGCTGCTCGGCGCCACACCGGCGACCGCCGATCTCCTCGCGGCGGTCCTGGTCGACACCCTGGTGACGGCCGCGCTGTGCGCGCGGCGCACCAGGCCCGTGCCCGTCCTGGTCCTCGTCGTCGCCGCCTGCGCCGTCGGCGCCGGCCCGCTGCCCGCCGGCGCGATGGCGGTGCTCGGCACCGCGGGTGTCGCCCTCGCGCTCCTCACGGTGGCGATGGAGCGCGACACCACCACAGCGGTGCTGTGCGTGGCCACCCTCGCCGTCTGGCAGGTCATATACAACATCAGCCTGCACGGGCTCGGCGAGCGCCAGGGCCTGGACCTCGTGCTGACGGCCCTGCTCTACGCCGCCGCCTGCGGCACCGGTCTGCATCTGCGCCGGCTGCGCACCGCGCGCAGGACCGCCGAGCAGCAGCGGCACCGTGCCCAGGCCGAGCGGCACCGTCTCCCCGCGGCCGAGCGCCGTCGCATGGAGCGCGAGTTGCACGACGTCAGCGCGCACCACCTGACGGCCGTCGTCGTCACGACGGAGGCGGCGCTCGGGCTCGGCGAGCGGCGTCCGGAACTGGTGGGTGAGGCGCTGCGGTTCGCCGCCGACACGGGCCGAACGGTGACCCGGGCCCTCGGTGCGGTGCGGGCTCCGACGGCCCGGGTGGAGGACGTCCAGGAGCCGGAGGAACGGATGCGGGCCCTGGTGGACGGGTTCCGTTCCCTGGGACAGCCCGTCACCTGCGACATCGGGGCACTGCCGGAAGGGTCCGTCGGCGACGCCGCGTACGGGATCGTCCGCGAGGCCCTGACGAACGCCGTGCGCCACGCCTTCGGCGCCCCGACGCGTGTGCGGTGCGCCTACGGCGAGGCGAGCACGGAGATCGTGGTCACGAACGCGGCCCCGCAGACACCGGAGGGCAGCACCCCGCACGGCGCGGGCCTCGGCGGCGGACGCGGGCAGACGATGCTGCGCGGCCGGGCGCGGGAGGCGGGCGGCACGCTGACGAGCGGGCCGACGTCCGACGGGGGGTGGGAGGTGCGCGCGGTGCTGCCGGGGCGGGCCGCTGTGCCGCCCCCGGCGTCCGTGCCACGGTCCTTCCGTGTCGCGCAGTTCGCCGCCGCCTTCGGTCTGTGTGTGCAGCCTCTGGTGCCTCTGGCCGTCATCCGGGGCGAGGAGGCGTCGAGCGGCCCCGGTGTCTCGGCCGGTGTGCTGTTCGCGCTGCTGGCCGGGGCGCAGGCGGTGGCGCTGCTGTGGCTGCGCCGCGCGCCACGCACCGCGTCGGGCGCGCTGCTCGTCCTGGCCGCGCTGTGGCCCGTCGCGATGGCCGAGGGCGGGTACGCGGGGCCGGTGTCCCTCCCCCTGGCCTTGAGCGGGCTCGCCACCTGCACGATGCTCGCCGTGCACGCGGCACGCGGCGCGGCGAACGGCCACGCCGCCGAGCGCGGCGCCCCGCCACGGACCGAAACCTCCGCGAAGAGCACACCCCTACCGGATGTCGGCGCCACACCCGGCGCTGACGGGGCGAAGGGGGCGGCTGCGAAACGCGCGGTGCCGAACCGGGAGGTGCCGAACCAGGACTCTGGCGAGCCGTCCTCCCGGAGCACATCGGCCAAGGGCCGTACGGCACGTACGTACGCGCACACGGTCCGCCGGTTCACCGACGGGCGGCCATGGGTGTTGCCCGCGGCGGCCGTCGCGGTGCACACCGCCGCCGCCTTCGTGGTTCTCGCCCGGAACGGTGACGGCGTGTCCGCCGGGACGGTGGCCGTGAGCGCGTGCGCGGTGTCGGCCGCCGTGGCGGGCGTGGCCTGCGTTGCGGGTGCACGGTACGGGCAGCGGGAACGGAGTGAGCGGGGCGCGCACGAGGACCGTCTCACCGCGTGGACGCGGGAAGCGGTCCGCGAGGCATGGGCCGAACGCCGCCGCATCACGGCCGGGCTGGAGACCACCGTGCTGTCACGTACGGCCGAGGTGATCGAGGAGGCGGAGGCGGGACGGTTGCCGCAGGCCGCGCAGCGGGCGCGTGACGCGCTGACCGCCATGCGCACGCTGCTCGACGCTGTCCGCGACGGGCAGGAGCACGGCGAGCTGCGGCCGCAGCCCACGCTCCAGGCGCTGGACCTGCTCGCCCACCAGTGCCGGGCGACCGGCCGCGAGGTCGAGGTCCATGTCTCCGGCCGGGTGCCGGAGCAGTTGCCGGCCGAGGTGGATCTCGCGGCCTATCGCGCCGCCGAGACGATACTGACGGCGGGCGAGCCGGTGGGGGCAGGAGGCCGCCACACGCCCACCGCGCTCGCGCTCGACGTCGCCGACGACACCCTGCTTCTCACCGCGACCGGCGCACACCGCGCCACCCGGCCCGCGGTGCGCGAACGCCTGGCCACGCGCGCCGCCGCGCTCGGTGGCATCCTGACCAGCGACCCCGAGGCGGGCACGGTCCTGCTGCGCCTGCCCCTGGGCCCGCCACATGCCACCCCCGCCGCTGGCGGGAGCGCCACCCCCGCACCCGCGCCGGGCGAGAGCACCACTCCCGCTCCGGAGCACACGAACCGCACCCCGGACGGGGCGCACGAGGAGGACCCCCGATGACGCTCACGGTGATGGTCGTCGACGACCAGATCGTCGTACGCGCGGGCTTCGCCGCCGTCATCGACGCCGAGCCGGACATGAGCGTCGTGGGCGAGGCGGGCGACGGCGCCACCGCGGTACGCCTCGCCGCCCAACTCGCGCCCGACGTCGTGGTGATGGACGTGCGGATGCCGGAACTGGACGGCATCGCCGCCACCCGGATCCTGACCAGCGGGGAGAACGCCCCTCGCGTCCTGGTGCTGACCACCTTCGATCTCGACTCCTACGTCTTCAACGCGCTGCGCGCCGGTGCCTCCGGTTTCCTCCTCAAGGACGTGCGGGCCGGTGAACTACTGGACGGCATCCGGACCGTGGCCTCGGGGGACAGCGTTCTCGCGCCCTCCGCGACCCGCAGGCTCATCGGCCACTTCGCCGACAGCCAGCCGGACCGGCCCTCGGCCGACAGGGACGCGGGCGTCCTGGACCGGCTGACGGCGCGGGAGCGCTTCGTGCTCACCCTGATCGCCTCCGGTCTCAACAACGCGGAGATATCGGAGGAGTTGAACATCACCGTCGGCACCGTCAAGTCCCATGTGAACGCGCTGCTGCGCAAGCTGGGGCTGCGTGACCGGGTCCAGGCCACGATTCTCGCCTACGACCTGGGCCTGGCCCGGCCGAACCCTCCCGGCACCCACCTCTGACGGCCTTCCTGCCCTACCGCCCGCGCACTGATCCGTAGCACGACGCATCGGCCATCGGCCCGTACACACCGCCCGGTACCGAGCGGACACCAGCCATGACCAGCACCATCACGATCAACACCACCATGACCAGCACCACCGCACACGAGGAGCACACCACCATGAGCAGCGCCAACCCGTCCCGTTCCGCCGTGCGTGTCGTCCGAGACGCGCTGAGCACCGTCCTCGCCCGCGTCTATCTCGTCGCCTGCCTCGCCCTCCTCGTCTGGGCCCTCGTGATGGGGAACATCGATTCGCCGGACGCCTCCCTGGCAGGGGTCTGGCCCGTGTTCGCCACCGCGCCGGTCAGCCTCGTCCTGCTGGTGCTGCCGGATCACGCCTCGATGCTGTTCGTCGCCGTCGGTCTCGGCGCCCTCGTCAACGCCGTCTTCATAGGCTGGTGTGTCCGTGCCCTGAGCGGCCGTCGCGACGGCACGACGTCGGCCGGACAGCCCGGCACCCGCCGCTGACCCCACAGACTGTGCCGTCAACTCACGATCGGGGGCACGTATGTGCAGCGTGGCGTGGGCGCGTGGGCGGGGTCGAGGGCCCTGTGCACGTGGTCGAGCGCGACCGGGTCGTAGGGAATCCCGAGATGCTCGGTGTGGTCCTCGGGGCACTCGTCCTGGAGAGTGATGTTGCGTACCGTCGCGCCCGGTCCGGGCTTCAGGTACTGATTCTGGTAGGGGGTGGCGATTTCGTCGTACCGGGAGACGACGGTGGTGTAGGCGATGCCCGGCATGGTGTCGCCACCCCTGTCCAGGCGGCGGTTGACCGCAGAGCCGATGGCCTGGTCCGGCACGGCCTGGCCGAGAGTGGCCCCCACCGCGCCCAACAGGCCGAGCTGCTCGGCGAGGGTCATGAGTCCGCTCGCCGTGCTGCCATGGTTGCTCGGAGCGATGCCGATCAGGCGGTGGACCTTGTTCTTCCACGGCGCGGCGCGGTCGGCTCCGCCCTCGTACTTCAGGTACCAACGGGGCAGCACGCCGCCGCCCTGGGACCATCCGACGACGTCGACCTGGCGAGCGCCGGTGGCCGCGCGCACCTTGTCGACATAGGCGGCGACTTCCTTGGCGGAACGCGGGATGGCCGCCGTGGCCTTGAACACCGAGCCCCGGGGGGCACCGAAGTTGAGCGCGAAGACGCAGAAGCCCGCCCTCTTCAATTTGGGCGACAGCTCGTTCCAGGAATTGAAGGCGTTGGTGAAGGTGCCGTGGAGGAGCACCACGGGGCGCGGATGGGCGGCGGTGGGGCGGCATCCCCAGTCGTTGGCGCCGGGAGGCGAGGCGTCGGGGCGGCTCAGCGAGGCGATGAGGGCTACGGGGAAGGTGTCGATGCCACGGGGTACGGGGTCCGGGCCGTTGCCCGGCCGTGCCCCGGCAGCAACGGCACCGGCCGTGGGGAAAGTGAGGGTGAGAGCGATACCGGCGGCGAGGACACCCAGTCGGCGGGTACGGCGGTGCACGGTGATTCCTCCTGGCGGAAAAGGGCTCCGGGAGGCTCACAATCACCTTCTTATTCTTTGAAATGGCAGTAGAAACACTTCAAGTCACTGGAACAGCGGGATAAGTATCGTTATCGCGCCGTGCGACGCGTCCGAGGTCAGCACATGCTGATGGGGCGAAGACCGAGCGCGCGGCGCCGGCGGGGATCGGCCCACCCGAAGCTCGGGGTCGCCCGCCGCATCGCGTTATCGAGCTGACACAACTGCGGCTCTGACGGTGAGGTGCGTGCCGGGGGTGATGCGCGGGGATTGACGGGTGTTCAGGCTGCGCCGATAGTTTGTGGGAGCGGTCCCACAGACTGCTGGCAACACGGCGGCCTTCCCGGAGACGCCCCCCGGATGCCCTGGCCTCGGCCGTTCAGCCGGGGAGCGAGGAGGAGCACCGCCCCCGGGAGCACCGCTCGTCGCGGGACGGGCCGCCGCCGGGCCCTGAGCGCTGCCGCCCACCTGGTACGGGCGGACCGCCCTGCCCCGACAGCGCCAGGACACGGAGGGACGCGCGCCCCATGGCCGTCGCATCAGAGCCGATGCCACGGCAGGCACAGCAGTCATTCCCTCATACCCGCAGCCGGGAAGGGTCATGGACGTGGCCAACAGACGCACGAACACCGTCAGCCGTGTGAACAACGTCAGAGGCACGAGGAGCACGCGCCACGGGAGGCGCACGAGAGGCACGAAAGGCACCGGAGCCGGAGGCGCCGCCCGCAGGATGATCGGCACCCTCGTCGCGGCTCTTCTGCCCATGCTCGCGGGAATGCTGATCAGCGCCCCCGCCGCCCCCGCCGCCTCCGCCGACACCGCCGCCCCTACCGCCGCCCTCACCGAGGTCACCAGCTTCGGCAGCAACCCCAGCAACCTCCGGATGCACCTCTACGTGCCGGACAGCGTCACCGAACGGCCCGCGGTGCTGGTGGCCCAGCACTGGTGCACCGGCACCGGACCGGTCTTCTACGCCAACACCGAGTTCGCCTCGCTGGCCGACCAGTACGGCTTCATCGTCATCTATCCGTCCGCCACCCGCAGCGGCCAGTGCTTCGACGTGTCCTCCCCCGAGGCGCTGCGCCGCGGCGGCGGAAGCGACCCGGTGGGCATCCGCTCGATGGTCGACTACGTGACCCGCACCTACGACGCCGACACGGAACGCGTCTTCGTCACCGGTGTCTCCTCCGGCGCGATGATGACCAACGTCATGCTGGGCAACTACCCCGACGTGTTCGCGGCGGGTGCGGCGTTCAGCGGCGTCCCGTTCGGCTGCTTCGCCACCACCGACGGCTCCGGCTGGAACAGCGCCTGCGCCAACGGCACGATCACGCACACCCCGCAGGAGTGGGGCAACCTGGTCCGCGGCTCGTATCCGGGCTATACGGGTCCCCGCCCGCGGATGCAGATATGGCACGGCACAGCGGACGACACACTCCGCTACCCGAACTTCCAGGAGCAGATCAAGCAGTGGACCGACGTCCACGGCGTCAGCCAGACCCCGGCCATGACCGACACGCCCCAGCCCAACTGGACCCGCACCCGCTACGGCGGCACCGGTGACCAGGCTCCCGTGGAGGCCATCAGCTTGCAGGGCGTCGGCCACAATCTGATCGCCAGCGGTATGGCGGCCCGCGCGATCCACTTCTTCGGCCTCGACGAGGGCGGCCCCGGGCCCGGCCCGGATCCCGAGCCCGGCGACTGTGAGATCGCCGTCACCACCAACACCTGGAACAGCGGCCTGACCGCCTCGGTCACCGTCACCAACACCGGTAGCGCCCCCGTCAACGGCTGGTCACTGGGCCTCACCCTACCCGGCGGCCAGAAGATCACCTCCGGCTGGAACGCCACGTTCAGCCCGAGCGGCGGTCGAGTCACCGCGACCAACGCCGCGTACAACGCCGCCATCGCGCCCGGCGCCAGCGTGAACATCGGCTATCAGGCGACCCACACGGGCGACTCGGGCCCGCCCACCGCCTTTGCCCTCAACGGCTCGTCCTGCACGACGGCCTGACGGCGCGCGCCGCCCGACCCCGGCCCCGACCCCGGCCCCGACCCCGTCCGCGGTCCCGTCCCGAGGGGCGGGGCCGCGGCCCTTCCCCCGCGCCGCCTCCTCCCACCTCTCACGCGGTCACCGCCCGCGCCGTCCGTCTGGAGACACCATGCGCCGTGCCACACGCCGTACCGTCCTGACCGGAGCCGCCGCCACCGCGGCCGGTTCCCTCCTCCCGACGCCCACCGCCCGGGCCGGGACCGGGCGACAGGGCCCGCCGGGGGTGCGGGAACGCGCCCGCGTCGTCGCCGAGGAACGACGGGACGCGCGCACCCTGGACGTCACCATCGCCTCGCCCGCGCTGGCCGGGAACGCGACGGTCCGGCTGCTCCTGCCGCCGGGCTGGCGACCGGGCACACGGCAGACCTGGCCGGTGCTGTATCTGCTGCACGGGGCCTGGGACGGCTACGACTCATGGACCCGGGAGACGGACGTCGCGGACTTCACCCGGAACACGGGAGTGCTCGTGGCCATGCCGGACGGCGGCCGCGCGGGCTTCTACAGCGACTGGTGGAACGGCGGGACCGGCGGCGCACCACGCTGGGAGACGTTCCACCTCGCCGAGCTGCGCCGGATTCTGGAACGGGACTACGGCGCCGCGCGGGCGCGCGTCATCGCAGGCCTGTCCATGGGCGGCTTCGGCGCCCTGTCGTACGCGGCCCGCCACCCGGGCATGTTCCGCGCGGCGGCCTCCTACAGCGGGGTGCTGCACCCTCCGTACACCGGACCGCACGAGCCCAGCGCCTACGACGGCCCGGCGTTCCTCCGCATGATCCTGGAGGACAACGGCCTCGACCCGCTGGCGCTGTGGGGCGATTCGAAGGCTCAGGCCGACGTGTGGGCGGCGCACTCCCCCGTGGACCTCGCGGCGCGGCTGACCCGGATCCCGGTCCACGTCTCCAGCGGCGACGGCACCCCGGGCCCGCTGGACCCGGCGGGCAACCCGCCCGACCTGGACGTCGAGCCACTGTGCGAGATCATGAGCGCCGCCCTGGTGAGGAGGCTGCGCGGGCTCGGCGGCGATGTCACCGCGCACTTCTACGGGGCGGGCAGCCACCTCTGGGGCTACTGGGAACGGGAACTGCACGCCTCCTTCCCCATGCTGATGGACGCGGTGGGAGTCCGGTGCCGGTGACGACGGCGACGCGCTCACGGCGGACGGCGACACCGTCGGCACGTTCGCGCTGAACGAGTCTGCCAGGGGGAGCGGTGCGGGCGGCTGGAGCGGTCGTACATGCCCGCTTCGCCGTGCCGCTGGTAGCGCCCGGCCCAGCGGGCGGCGGTGGTGTGGGCGACCTGGAAACGCTCGGCCGCCCGTCGCAGCGGCCAGCCGTCCTCGATGACGCACCGGGCCAGACGCCGACGGCCGAACTGGGCTGCCGTCGGTCCGGGGGACCTCAGCGCGCTCGAGGGAAGAGCCGCTCGACAGCGGTCACCACTGCGGCGCGGCGGGCGGCGGTGGTGGGGTCCACGGCGTGTGCGGCGGCGGCCTCGCTGAGTTCGGGTTGGGCCGCCCAGGTCATGGCGATCTGGTTGACCAGGGCGAGGACGTCGGCCGGGTCCCAGGCGGGGTCGAGCTGTCCGGCCTGCTGCACCTGGCGGAGCCGGTCGATTTTGCGGGCGATCACTGCCTGGGTGGGATCGTCGGCATCGGCTGCGGTGCCCGGCAGTTCGAGGCGGCCCCAGGTGATCAGGCGATGGTGGTCGGGGCGGGCGACGAAGTAGTCGAACAGGCGGCCCGCGTAGCCAGGGAGGTCGGTCGGGTCTATCTGGGTGGCCTCGGCGATGACGACGTACTCCCGTGCGGCGACGTCGGCATAGAGCGCGTCTTTGCTGCGGAAGTAGGCGTAGACGCGTTCTTTGCTGGTTCTGGCGAGCTTGGCGATGCGGTCCACGCGGGCGCCGGCGATGCCGTGGCGGGCGAACTCCTTCATGGCAGCGCCAAGAATGCGCTCGCGCGTAGTGTCGCCGCCGGCCGCTGCGGGCGTCGCGGTCCGGCCGGAGTCGCGGGACTGGGACATAGCACCAGGATAGAGCACCGAACCGTTTGGTTTGGCATCGCGGGCGATCGGCGCGTAAGGTCAAACAGAACAGTTCGGTTTGGCCCTTTCGGGTGAAGCCGGCGAACCACTGAGGGAGTGCACTCATGCAGCACCGCAATCTGGGCTCTCAAGGCCTGCGCGTCTCGGCGCTCGGCCTGGGGACCATGGGCATGTCCATGGCCTACGGCGCCTCGAACGACGACGAGGGCATCGCGACCATCCGCCGCGCCCACGAACTCGGGATCGACTTCTTCGACACCGCCGAGATGTACGGCGCCGGGACCGGCAGCAACGAGATCCTCCTGGGGAAGGCGGTCAAGGACTTCCGCGACGAGGTGGTCCTCGCCACCAAGTTCGGCTTCGACATGACCGCCCCGCCGCTCAGCCCCGGCTTCGACAGCCGCCCCGAGAACATCCGCAAGGTCGCCGAGAACAGCCTGCGCTACCTGGAGAGCGACCACATCGACCTCTTCTACCAGCACATCTCCGACCCCGCCGTTCCGGTCGAGGAGGTCGCCGGCGAGGTCGGCGAACTGATCACCGAGGGCAAGGTGAAGTACTTCGGCCTGAGCAACGTCGGCCCCCAGTACATCCGCCGCGCCCATGCCGTCACCCCGGTCTCCGTGCTCCAGTACGAGTACTCGCTCTTCGAGCGGGAGGTGGAGGAGAAGATCCTTCCCGTCCTGCGTGAACTCGGCATCGGCCTGGTGCCCTACTCCCCGCTCGGCCGCGGCTTCCTCACCGGCCAGGTCAAGCCCGCCAGCGAGTACCCCGCGGACGACATGCGCAGCCGGGACGAGCGCTGGCAGGGCGAGAACTACACGTACAACCTGCACGCCACCGACCAGCTCAAGGAGCTGGCTGCCACCAGGGGCATCACCACCGCCCAGCTCGCGCTGGCCTGGCTGCTCGCCCAGGGCGAGGACGTCGCGCCCATTCCCGGCACCCGCAGCACCACGCGCCTTGAGGAGAACGCCGGCGCCGTCGACGTCCAGCTCTCCGCCGCCGATCTGGCCCGCATCACTGAGATCCTTCCCCACGGCTCGGCAGGCAGCCGCTACCCCGCAGCGATCCTGTCCAGCTTCACCACGGACTGACCGCGCCGGGAGCCATCGCCTCCTGACGGGCAAGGGGCCTGCGCCGCGTTTCCGTCACGCGTCGGTCCTCACTGCGCGGGCCGCGAAGGCGGCCGGGGTGAGACCGGTGCGGTCGCGGAAGAAGCGGCCGAAGTTCGCGGGGTCGGCAAAGCCAAGGTGGCCGGCCACGGCCCGGGCATCCCATCGGGCGCTTCCCAGCAGGCGCCGGGCTTCGAGCAGGCGCCGCTCGTCGATGAGCTCACGCACTCCCTTGCCGGTGGCTTCCCGAGCGGCGCGGCTGAGGGTGCGGACCGAGCAGCCGAGCAACTCTGCGTAATCCGCGGCCCGGCGCAGTTCGCGGAAGTGCAGCTCCAGGGCGTCCGCGAATCGCCGGTAGGCGTCACCACGGCTTCTGCCGGCACCCGTGTCGGCGGGGGTGATCCCGGGGGCGTTGGCGAGGCGCAGCAGCAGCGATTCGAGCAGACTGCGCCGCAGGGCGTGGTGGACGTCGAGGGGGCGGCGCCCGAGTGCGCGGTGTTCGTCCAGAAGCTGGAGTGCCGTCTGCTGGAGCCAGGCGGCGTCCTCGGGGCGCGGGCTCAGCACGGCAGGAGCCTCGTGTGCGGTGAGCGGGGCCAGTAGGCGGGCGATGTCGGACCGCAGTACATCCGGTTCGAACAGGATGAACGGGCCGCGGGCGGCGCCGGGCGGATGCCAGCACTGCGTGTGCCCCGGGCGCACCCACAGCCACTGGCCGGAGGCGACGGTCCGCGTGAGGTGGTCGACGTCGTGCCGCAACTCTCCCTCGGTGACGGCGATGAGGTAGTGGAAGGTCGCGCGGCCCGGACGTGGAGGGTTCCACGGCCAGTCGTCGTGCTGGGCGAAGAAGTCCTCGACGGTGCTCACTTCAAGGCCGTACGGGGTGCCGACCGGGGGCTGGAAACCGTACAACGGGACCGCGGCCGGTCCGGCCTGTCCGCTCGGGCTGGGGTGTCGCTTGTCGACCATCACGTGTCCGCAGCCTACTGCCCCATTTGTCCGCCTCGAAGGAAGAATGGGTGTGCCGCCGCGACCACCCCGTGAGGAAGGCAACGCCCCATGAACGGAACGGCCCTGCACAAGACCGCCGCCGACTGTGCCGAGGAGCTTCCCGGAGCCCAGCTGGAGCATCCCTTCGGCGATGACTGGGAGGTCTTCAAGGTGCGCGGCAAAGTGTTCATGCTGATGACCGAGGTCCCGGGGCGTCCCGTCGTGATCCTCAAGGCGGACCCCGGTGAGGCCCACGCCCTGCGGGAGCAGTACAGCCACATCACCCCCGGATACCACATGAACAAGAAGCACTGGATCACGCTGGAGGGTGGGGACGGCGTCGACGAGGAACTCGTCCGAGAGCTCGTCACCGACTCCTACCGACTCGTCGTCGCCCACCTGCCCAAGGCCGAGCAGCCCGTCGAGACAACGTGAACTGTCCGGTCAGGGTGCGCAACTGCTTCTGTGCCTGTGGCTCACAGAAGCAGTTGGGCGCCCTCGGAGAGGAGGCAGTGTGCATCGCCGGGAAACTGATTGTGCTGGTCCGGCCAGAGGATCTGCCATGCCGGTGGAGTGGCGTCGTAGAGGTCATGGACGAGCACGAGGTTCTCCGGTGCGTAGGCCGTGCGCGCGAGCGCGGTCTCCTGGTCGTGCATGGGGTGCTCCGGTGGGGTTGGTCGTCGGGTGCGTCGCATGCTGCGCCCGCCTGTCCCGCCCAGCCCTGGTGGTACGGGCGGACCGGCTGGTGCGGAGAACGGTCGCATACAGGTCCGACACCCGGCCCGGCGCACGAGCCCCCTCGCCCCCTCGCCCCCTCGCCCCCTCGCCCCCTGCCACGCTCCCCCGGGCCCGCCTCGTCGGAAAACCACGGGCGTGCCCCGCGAAGGCGCGCGAATATGGGGCATGCGCCCGGACGACTGGCACCTCATCCACGACGTCGACACCTTTCTGGCCCGCGCGGGAGACTTCCTGCGCTCACGCCCCGCCCCGCACACCATCCCTCTGACGGTGACCGAGACGCTGCGCACGCGCGGCCCGCACACATACGGCGCCGAGGACCCCGTCTTCGGCATCCTGGGGAGCGCGGGCGAGGTCCGCGCGACGTTCTTCCGCACCCCGCCCCAACGCCTCAACCTCACCCCGCTCGCCCCCGACGAGTCCGAAGCGCTCGCCCGACGTCTGGCCGCCCTCGGTCACACCGTCCCCGGTGTCGGCGCGGACCGCGACACCGCCGCGGCCTTCGCCGCCGCCTGGCAGCGGCACACCGGCGCGGCGCCGAAGCTCCGCGAGCGCCAGCGGCTGTACCGCCTCGGCTCCCTCGCCGCACCGGAGCCGCGCCCCGAGGGCCGGGCGCGGGTCGCGGGCCCGCAGGACCGCGAGCAACTCGTGCGCTGGCACCGGGAGTTCGACGGGGCCATCGGCGCGGCCCTGTCCACGTCCGACGGCTCCTGGGCCGACGCGCGCATCGCCGACGGACGTGTCACGTTCTGGGAGACCCCGGACGGCACTCCCGTCTCCATGGCGGGTGTGACACCGACGGTCGCGGGCCAGGTCAGGGTGTCCCCCGTCTACACCCCGGCCCCGCTGCGTGGCCGCGGCTACGCGGGCGCCGCGACGGCGGAGGTCAGCCGTGCGGCGCTGGCGGCGGGCGCGGCGGAGGTGCTGCTGTTCGCCGACCTGGCCAACCCCACCAGCAACGCCCTGTACCAGCGGATCGGCTACCGCCCGGTGACGGACTTCGCGGTGTACGACCTCTAGCAACGCCACCGGCCGACGCAGCGGTCCGGCCAGGGGACACTCCGGCACACCGCCTCCCGCCACGCTGGTGGTACCGGGCCCGGCTTCCCCCGTGTTCACTGCACGGTGATCACGGCCTTGCCCCGGGCGTGGCCCCCCTCCACATGGCGCACGCCCTCCGCCGTGTCGGCCAGCGGATAGGTGCGGTCGACCACCGGGGTCAGTTCGCCGGACTCGATGAGCACGGTGACGGCGAGCAGATCCTCGTGGGCCGGTCCCGCGGGGACCGCGGGAAGGATCGGGCGGAGCCGCTGCCGGACGAACGTGTTGGCCGCGGCCACCCGCAGTGTGGAGCCCACAGCGCCGAAGACGTGCCCGGGCGAGCCGCCGCCGTTGGCGACCAGGGTCCCCGTCGGGGTGAGCACCCGGCGCAGCCGGCCAGGCGGGTGGTTGCCCACGTTGTCCAGGATCACGTCGTAGCACACGGGCCCTGCGGTGAAGTCCGCCTTGGTGTAGTCGATGACGTGTGCGGCGCCCAGTGAGCGCACCAGCTCGACGTTGCGGGCGCCGCACACCCCGGTGACCTCCGCGCCGAGGGAAACGGCGATCTGCACGGCGAACGAACCCACGCCGCCCGCGGCCCCGTTGACCAGCACGCGCTGCCCGGCCCGCGTGCGGCCCACGGTGCGGATGCCGCGCAGCGCCGTCGCAGCGCCCACCGGTACGGCCGCGGCCTGTTCGAAGGTCAGCTTCGTGGGCTTGGGCACCAGCAGCTCCGCCGGGGTGCACGCGTACTCGGCGAAGGAGCCCTGGCAGAAGCCCAGCACCTCGTCGCCGGGCTGGAGTCCTTGTACGCCGGTGCCGACGGCCGCCACCTCTCCGGCCGCGTCGAGGCCCGCCACCCGGTGCTTCGGCCGCGTCAGCCCCATGCCTCCGGCCAGCCGTGCCACGTACGGGTCGCCGCGCATCATGTGCCAGTCGTACGGGTTGAGCGCGGCGGCACGCACCCGTACCAGCACCTCGCCCGCGCCGGGTCCGGGCCGGTCGGTGTCCGTCAGCCGGAGGATGTCCGGCGGGCCGAAGCGTTCCTGGACGATCGCCTTCATCGGGTCTCCCCCACCTCGTGAGCGATGGCCGCTCGCTGTCCCCTTGGGATACGGCGTACACCATCGGGTCCGGGTACGCCAGCACAGCGGTTCCCGGGGCAATGGAGGATGTGTGCCAGGTTCGTCCACTTCCGCACATCCGGATCGGCGAGCCGCTCCTCTGCGCGTCTTCAGCCGGTCAGGCACAGACCGGGGCACTCGGTTCCCCCCTGTGTCCTGCGCCTTTCAGTCAGAGCCGAAAAGGCTGGTTGACCAGGCATATGTCCAGGACGCTGAGGCAACGAACCGGCGCGCGGAAGGGTGCTCCGTGGGTCACAGGAGCCATGGCGGCTCACCGCGGGCCATGCGCATCGTCAACAGGAGGAACCATGTTCCGAGGCCGCCTGCCTCGTACTCGCACCAGAACCGCCCTCTTCGCGGCAGCCCTCACCGCGAGTCTCCTCGGGGGCGGGATCGCTGCCGCGCCCGCCGTGTCCGCCGCGTCGACTCCGACATGCAACGGCGTCAAGAAGGTGACCCTGGACGCCGGAGCGACGACGGTCAAGCAGCCCTACTACACGGGCACAGGCAGCAGGAACTGTCAGCTCATGAACGGCAACTCAGGGTCGGCCGTCAAGGAGTTGCAGTTCAATCTGATCCACTGCTACGGCAAGAGCACCGGCGGCCACGACGGCATCTACGGGGACGCGACGGAGCGCGCCGTGCGGGAAGTCCAGGCGGCGGTAGGAGCCGACGTCGACGGCATCTACGGTCCGGAGACCCGCAAGGCCATGAAGTGGTACTACTACGTGAACGGCGATCCCGCCCGTGCATGCATCAAGGCGAACGTCTGACGAGCGGCAGGCCGCCCGCCCGTCTCCTCATGGCGGGGTCATGAGGAGACGGGCCGCGCGCCGCACGACGGCCGTTCAGCGGCCCGTCGAGCCGTCGATCCGCTCGCGGAGGATGTCGGCGTGGCCCGCGTGCCGGCCGGTCTCCTCGATCATGTGCACCAGGATCCACCGCATCGAGGGCCCGGGGCCCCGTCGCGCGGGCCGCGGCGCGGGGAGGGTCAGGTCCGGGCAGGCGTCGATGACCTCGTTGGCCCGCTCGACGCTCTTCCGGTAGTCGGCCAGCACGCCGTCGACGGTGTCCTCCGTCGACGGCCGCATCGTCGCACGCCAGTCGTCGGCGTCCTCACCGAGGAAGGCGAACCGTTCGACGGACGCCAGATGCTTGAGCAGCCCGAGGAGGCTGGTGCCCGAGGGCACGCCGCTCTCTCGGACGTGTGGTTCCGGTGTGCTCGCGACCTTGTCCGCGACCGAGTTCCGCAGATAGTCGAGGAAGCCTCGCAGGGTGGCCTTCTCGTCGGCGCCGGTCGACGGGGGTCCGGTGTCCTTCGTGCGGGTGCGGTTGGTGGCCCCAGTCGGGGTCCGGGGGTGCTGTGCACTGTTCTCCGGCATCGGGTCACTCCGTTCCGGCGGTGTGCTGGATGAGCAGGACGTTGTCGGTGACGGTGGCGGTCTCGCCCGCGGGTCCGGTTGCCCGCCGCTGGGGCATGTCGGCGCGCAGGACGGACCACCGAGCGGGGTCGAGGGCGAGTTCGGCGGCGACCTCGTCGGGTGTGGGGTAGTGGATGTCCGGGTCCTGGTTCCACGACCAGGGCGCGGTGGATCCGTGGTCGACGATCAGCAGCAGACCACCGGGCCGCAGGGCATGTGCGGCGGTGCGCAGGACCCGGCCGCGGAGCAGCGGGAACGGGGTGTGGAAGTATTGGGCCGAGACGAGGTCGAACGTACCGTCGGGGAAGCTGCTGCCCAGGTCGTGCTGTTCGGTGACGACCCGGTCCCCGATGCCCAGGTCGCGGGCACGTTCCCGTACCCCGTCGACGGCGGTGGTGGAGATGTCCACGGCGGTGACGTGCCAGCCCAGTTGGGCGAGCCAGATGGTGTCGCCGCCCGCGCCGCAGCCCAGGTCCAGCGCCGTACCCGGGCTCAGCGCCGTGCCCGGGCTCAGCGGTGCGGCGGTCCCGGCGAGCAGCGGGTTGACGCGTGCGCCCCAGGTGCGCTGGGTGCGGTAGTGGCGTTCCCAGAACAGCTCGGCGTCCTGGCTCCCCGCCTCCGTGCCGTTGTCCGCGGCATCGGTGCTGGGTCGCCGGCTTCGGGTGGAGTCCATGTGCGGTGCCCCTTCGTGTGCGTCGGCCGGCGTGCCGAGCGTGTTCCGCTGCGTGCGTCCGGCGCCGGTGAGGTACCGACAGCATTGGCGCCGCCGTTTCCCCCTTGCAAGAAAAGTTGCGGATCCGCATCATCGGGTCATGGACAACCCCTCGGAAGACGTCTTGGCCGGAGTCGGGCCACGGCTGCGTGCGCTGCGCCAGGCGCGGGGCGCCACGCTGGCGGCGCTGGCCGACGAGACGGGGCTCACGGCGAGCACCCTGTCCCGCCTGGAGAACGGCAGGCTCCGCCCCACGCTGGAACAGTTGCTGCCCCTGGCCCGGGCGCACGGTGTCCCGCTCGACGATCTCGTCGCGGCGCCGCCCACCGGCGACCCGCGCGTGCATCTGCGTCCTGTGCGGCGGTCGGGGCTGGTGATGGTGCCGCTGACCAGGCGGGCAGGCGGCATCCAGGCGTACAAGGTGATCCACCCGCCCATCGGCCGGGCACCCACCATGAAGCTCCAGACCCACGAGGGGTACGAGTGGTTCTACGTCCTCGACGGACACATCAGGTTCGTGCTCGGCGAGCAGGAGTTCCGGCTCGGGGTCGGTGAGGCCGCCGAGTTCGACACCCGCGTACCGCACTGGATCGGCAGCGCGGACAGCCGTCCCGCCGAAATGCTCGCCCTGTTCGGCGCGCAGGGCGAGCGCGCCCATCTGGCACCGTCCGCGCATCCGCACACCTGACAGCGCTCGGCGCGCGTGACGGGTCGTTAGGGTGCCAGGTGGAGACCGGTGCGGTCGGCGACCGGTGCGTGTGCGAAGGGGTGACCGAGTGAGCGAGTACCGTCCCGAGGGCGGCGACCCGGCGTGCTGGGCCGGGCTGGTGTGCCCGGAGTGCGGGGCCGTCAGGGAGACGACGGATCCGCTGGCGCCGTGTCCCCGTTGCGGCACCGTGCCGGACACGGACCTGGATATGGAAACGGACACGGACACGGACACGTCCCCGGGTCCGGCGTTCGAGGCCGCGCCGGGGCCCGAGGCACCGGGGCCGGAGCCCGGGGCCGGGCCCGTCGCACGGCCCGCCACTCCGTCACCACGCACCCGGCGACGGGACCGGGACCGGGACCAGAACCGGAGCGGGGTTCGCGACCGTGACCGCGATCCGGCGACGGGACGGGCCCAGAACGCCCGCCCCCGCGACGGGCTCGGGCGCCCGCTCCCCTACGGTTCGCCGGGCGTCGCCCGCGCCCCGGAAGGTCTCGTCCGCACCCCGCCGGAGACCCTGTCCGAGGCCCAGCGCCTCATCGACACCGGCATGCCCTTCCACGCACACGAGGTCCTCGAGGACGCCTGGAAGACGGGACCCGACAGCGAACGCGCCCTGTGGCGGGCGCTGGCCCAGTTCGCCGTCGGCCTCACCCACGCCGCCCGCGGCAACACCTCCGGCGCCACCTCGCTGCTCCTCCGCGCCGCCGACGGCCTCGCCGCGTTCACCGACGACCCACCGCACGGCATCGACATCGCGGCGCTCACCGCCTGGGCCCGCGAGGCCGCCGCCTCCCCCGCCACGGACCTCACCCCTCCCCCGCTGCGCCGCACGGAATGAGACGCGGCGGCGATGCGGAATGGCGTTTTCCATATCTTGTCGCGCACATGCAGCAGTGGGACGCTCCCCGCGCTGAGTCACCCCGGCAACAACAACGCCGACAAGAACAGGGAGAACGAGGATGTCCGAACGACACACGCCGGAACGATGGGTCCTGGCATTCGACGGCACATGCGGCACATGCGCGGCGGTCTCCAAGGCGGTCGAGCGCGCCAGCGAGGGAAAGCTGGAGGTACTGCCGCTGACGCACCGTGAGGTTCAGCGGTGGCTCCGGCTCGACGAGAAGCCCCGGACCCGGTGGGCACCGACGCTTCTGCGCGTCCGTGACGAGCACGTGCGCGCGTGGACGCGCCCGCTGATGGCCGTGCAATTAGCCAGGCGGTTGGGGCCGCGCTCAACACTCCGCGTACTGCAATCCCTGGGACAGCTACGGTCCGAGGCACGGAACACGCCCGCACGGGCGGAGGCGGAAAACGCCATCGGAAGGAAGCGGTTCCTGCAACTGTGCGGTGGCGTGGGAGTGGCGGCCACGCTGACCCTCACCGGCCAGACCCCGGCCTTCGCGCAGTCGGAGGCGGCCACAGCCCGCAAATGGGCGGCGGCCAACAGCGCCGGCCTGCCCCGCACCTACGCGGGAATCACACGGCACACCATCCCGTACCGTAAGGCGATCCTCGCCGAACTGTCCCCCGAGGAGCGGGGACACGTATGGATCGAGCACTTCAACCAGTACCGCGCGGCGCGTCCGGAGCTGACCTCCGCGCAGAACGCGGTCATCGAGGACGCCTCCCGGATCTTCCGGCGGGTGTTCCACTACGAGAGGTCACGTGCCACCGAGGCGGTACGGGAACTGGAAGCCGCGGCGAAGCGGGAGTTCGGGCGCGACGAGGCCCATGCGCTGCTGGCCAGGCTCGGCCCGGCCGACGCCGCTGCCGCCTCTCCCCCGGTGCTGTGCGAGTGCGCGACGGACAGCGACTACTGCGGGACGCAGTGCTATCGCGGTGGGTGCACCCTCGTCGAGAACGACTGCGGCACCGGCTGGCTCTTCGACTGCAACGGCCTCTGCTCCTTCTAGGGGTCTCCTAGGGGTCTCCTCCCCGGCCGCTACGACGTTCGGCGGCCGTTCCGCCTCGGTGTGACGGCCGCTCCGGCGGCCTCGTCGCGAGACGAGGGGACCGCCCGGGCATCGCGTCGCACACCGGAGGCACGTCCGTAGGGGCATGGGCAGACAAGTCGGGCCGAGCGCGCCGTCGACGTCACCGTCCGGTGCCGGTAACAGCCGGTGTCCGGGACCCCTGCGGACCATCGCCCGTGCGGCACGATCGGCTCACCCCGGCCCCGGCTCCCGGCTCCGGCCCGGCTTCCGGCCGGGAGCGCGCCGTCCGTCGGCTCACGGAGTCCGCGAGGTCAGGTGGCCGCCTGGTCGAGGCGGCCTCCGTCGTAGAAGCCTCCGGCGCTGTAGATGAGGGGCGGCCGTTCGGAGGAGGTGGCCTCCACGACGCGTCCGACGAAGACCGTGTGGGTGGCGGTCTGTATCCGCTCCTCGATACGTGCCTCCATGGTGGCCGCGCTGTGGTCGATGAGGGGTGAGCCGTGTGCGGCGCGGGTCCACCTCAGTCCGGCGAACTTGTCCTCGCTCTTGCGCGCGAAGACGGACGCCACCGGCAGTTGGTCGGCGGCAAGGATGCTGATGCCCATGTGGTGTGCGCGGAACAGCGGCTCGTAGGTGGAAGACGTCCGCTGGACACAGACCATGACCAGCGGCGGGGTGACCGAGAGACTGCAAAAGGCGTTGACGGCCAGGCCCCGGGGACGGTCGCCGTCCATGGCGGTGACGATGGTGACACCCGTCGCGAACTTCCGGTGCACACCCTTGATCTGCTCCTCGGGCACCTCCTGCGGCACGTCCTGACCCGCTTCCCGGGACGTGGCCCCTGCGACCGCCGGTGCTCCTGCCGTGGGGCTCATGCCGTGACCGCCTTTCCTGCGCGCTTTCCGCCGAGCGTCTCGAACGCGCTGCTGAGGGGGATGATGCCGAGGGCGTGCAACATCTGCCGGGGGTCCCAGGTGACCCACTCCTCGGTGATCATGCCGTCGTCCACCGTCGAGAAGGTGGCGCCGGAGACCGTGAGCCGGCGTCCCGTGGGAGGCACGTCGAGCAGCGGGCCTGTGTGGGTGCCGCTGCTGTGCCAGCGGATCGCCAGCCGGTCGCCGTCGCGCACATAGTCGTCGATCACGGTCCGCAGGTCGGGCATGCCGCCCCGGGACGCCGCGATGCCCGCCTTGAGGTCCTCCAGTCCCTGCTCGGTGCGGCCGTGTCGGATGTATCCGGGGGTGAGCAGCCCGTCCAGCGCGTCGGTGTCGCCGTGGTTCCAGGCCGCTTCCCACACCCTGCCGACCCGGCCCTTCAGGTCGATGCCCATGCCGTGCCCTCCTGTTGCTCGCGGGATCTGTGGTGTGCCAGGAAGTTACGAAGAGCTTTCTTGCATGTCAATGGGATCGGCACCCCGATCACCCTCCCACGGTCTGCTTCTTGCCCCAACAAGCATCTAAACTGGGCTTATTTGCAAGGGATCAAGTGCTTCCCTTTGACCCCTTGACCGGCTCGGAACGTCGATCCTATGTTCCTCTTGCATGCAAGAGACGGCCTAGTCCGCATGGATGAGAGGCAGATTGATGCGTTTTTCGATCTTTCACGCGCTCGGGGCCCCCGGGCAGCTCGGCGACTACCACCGCCTGATGCGGGAGGCCCGCGAGTACGCGGTCGCGGCGGAGCAGGCCGGTTTCTGGTCCGCCTGGTACACCGAGCACCACTTCGGCCACGAGGGCCAGGAGCTGACGCCCAACCCGGTGCTGATGGGCGCCGACATCGCCGCACGCACGGAGCGGCTGCGCATCGGCCAGGCGGCGAGCATCGCGACGTTCTGGCACCCGCTGCGCCTCGCCGAGGACCTCGCCCTGCTGGACCAGCTCTCGGGCGGACGGGTCGAGGTCGGCGTCGGACGCGGTCTCTACGGGCGAGAGGCGGTGAACCTCAACCCGGCGGCCGACCCGCGCGACCAGGAGCAGAACCGGGCCCTGTTCGAGGAGACGATGGAGGTCATGCGCAAGGCGTGGTCCGGGGAGTTCTTCGACCACCACGGCCGCTTCTTCCGGTTCCCCGAGCCAGGGGTGCGGTGGGACCACCCGCTGTCACCGGCCACGGAGGAGTTCACCACCGACGGTGTCATCGACAAGCTGAAGGTGGTGCCGCAGCCGTACCAACGCCCGCACCCTCCGCTGTGGCAGGTCATCGACTCGCCACGGTCCATCGAGTCCTCGGCGCGGCAGGGCATCCAGGGCATCTTCTGGCTGCCGCCGGTCTCCGCGCTCAAGGAGCGTTTCGCGCTGTACCAGCGCACGGCGTCCGAGGCGTCCGGGCGCCCGTACGCCCCCGGTGAGGGCTTGGCCCTCGTACGCGACGTGTACGTGGCCGACACCATGGAGCAGGCCCGCGCCGAGTTCGAGCACGCGCTCATGCAGACCTACCAGTGGGTGACGCACTGGCGCGGTCTGTCGAACCTGATGGAGGCCGGTGAAGAGCTGGGCCCACAGCACGAGTTGAGCTTCGACTTCCTGGACGAGCGCAACCTGCTCGTCGGCACGCCCGAGCATGTGGCGGGCAAGATCGAGGAGCTGCGCGACGAAGTGGGCCTGGAGCACCTGATGCTGTGGACCACCCACCCGGGCCTGCCGCACAAGCACGCCATGCGCAGCCTGGAGCTGTTCTCCGAGAAGGTGCTCCCCCGGTTCTCCGGCGAGGGGGACCGTCCGTGAGCGGCATCCGCCGGGTGGTCTCCTCCTGCGAGGAGCTGACCGGCGAACTGGGCACCGCCGTGCACCAGCCCGTACGGCGCGGTGCGGTGGCCATCGCCGTGCGCAATCCGTGGGCGGGACGCGGCATCGTCGAGGACCTACAGCCCGAGGTCGAGGAGCTGGCCCCCGTCCTGGCCAGGGAGATCGCCGACCGGCTCACCGCCATGCTCGGCGGTGCGGAGTCCATCGCGTCCTTCGGCAAGGCGGCGCTGGTGGGCCTGGACGGCGAGGCCGAGCACGGCGACGCGCTCATCCACACCCCGTACTTCGGGAACATCCTGCGCGAGCTGCTCGACGGCACCTCGATCATCGCCTTCAGCGAGGAGCGCTCCCCGGCGGGCGCCACTGTGACGGTACCCATGTGGCACAAGACGGAGGCCGCCACCCGCTCGCACTACGCCACCACGCAGATCCGGGTGCCCGACGGGCCACGGCCCGACGAACTCGTCGTCACCGCGGCGGCGGCCACCGGACCACGGCCCAACGCCCGCATCGGCGACCGCCGCACCGACCCCGCGGTCACCCTGCACACCCTGCACACCCTCAACACCGTGAACGCCCCGCAGGACGCGAACACCGCGCACGCCCTGGAAGGACAGCGATGAACCTCCGCAAGACCCTCACCCTGATCGACGAGGTGCACACCGAGGGCGGCGAGCCCGTATCGCCCGCCGCGCGCACCGCCGTCGTCGCGGCCGTCATCGACAACCCGTGGGCGGGCCGGGGCTTCGTGCGCGACCTGGCGCCCGGCATCGACGAGGTGGCACCCCGACTGGGCGCGCTGCTGGCCCCGTTGGTGGTCAAGGCGCTGGGGCAGCCGGTCGAGGCGTACGGCAAGGCGGCCGTCGTCGGGCTGAACGGCGAGGTCGAGCACGGCTCGGGGCTCATCCACACCCTCAAGTTCGGCGACCACTTCCGCGAGGCCGCCTCCGCCACCACACTGCTGCCCGCACTGGAGAAGGTGGCCTCGGCCGGCACCGTCTTCGACATCCCGCTCAAGCACATCACCGACGCCACCGTCCGCTCGCACCACCAGAGCGTGGAGGTCCGCATACCCGACGCGCCCCGCGCCGACGAGATCGTCATCGCGCTCGCCGCGGCGGCCCAGGGACGGCCCCAGGCCCGCCTGGCGCCCCTGGCGAGCGAGCAGTGAGCGGCGGGCCGACGACCGGCACGGCCACTGGTACGGCCGGGGAGACACGAGCGGCCGAAGGCGCGCCGGTCGCCACACTCGCCTACGAGGACCACGGCCGGGGCACACCCCTCGTACTGCTGCACGGCGTCGGCCTCGACCGGCACATGTGGGAGCGCATCCTGCCCGCTCTGGCAGCGCGGCACCGGGTCCGCGCGGTGGATCTGCGGGGCCACGGCGCCTCGCCCGCCGCCGCTCCCGGGCTGACGCTCGCGGACATGGCGCGCGACGTACTGGCGCTGACCGACCGTCCGGCCCACCTCGTCGGCTTCTCGCTCGGCGCGCTGGTCGCCACCGAGGCCGCACTGCTGGCGCCGCGTTCGGTGGCCTCGCTGACCGTCGTCAGCTCCGTGGCGCGGCGCTCCGCCGAAGAGCGCGAGTCCGTGCTGCGGCGGCTGGACGCGGCACGCGAGGACTTCACCGCCTCCGCCGACGCGGCACTCGGCCGCTGGTTCGCCCCGCCGTGGCGGGCGCGGGAACCGCGGCTGGCCGAGCGGGTCAGGGAGACGCTCCTGGGCCAGGACCGCGCCTCCTATCTGGCCTGCTACGAGGTGTTCGCGCACGCCGACGCCGAACTGTGGCCCCGGCTGGGCGGCATCGGCGCGCCCACCCTCGCCGTCACCGGGAGCGAGGACCCCGGCTCCACGCCCCGGATGACGCGGCGGCTCGCGGAGGCCGTCCCCGGCGCCCGGTACGCCTTCGTCGCGGGCGCCCGCCATCTGCTGCCACTGGAAGCACCAGAGACCTTGTCGAACGAAATCATCCGACACACCACGGAGGTGGACCGTGCCGACGGCACCGCCACGCCATGACCACTACATCGACGGCGCCTGGGTGCCTCCCACCGACGGCGCCTACCTCCCCAGCACCAACCCCGCGACGGGCCGGGTCTGGTACGAGAGCGCGCGCGGGAACGCGGAGGACGCCCGGCGTGCCGTGGACGCCGCGGCCACGGCCTTCGAGAACCCGGCCTGGCGGGACCTGCCCCAGCCCCGGCGCGGCGCGCTGCTGCGCCGCTTCGCGGAGCTGATCGGTGAGCACGCCGAGGAACTCGCCCGCACCGAGACCCTCGACAACGGCAAGCTGCTGACCGAGATGCGCGCCCAACTGGCCAGCCTGCCGGAGTACTTCCACTTCTACGCGGGCCTGGCGGACAAGCCGCACGGCGAGACCGTCCCGGCCGCGCGCAGGGAGATCCTCAACTACACCGTGCGCGAACCGCTCGGGGTGGTCGTGGCCATCACCCCCTGGAACTCCCCGCTGCTGCTGACGGCCACCAAGATCGCCCCGGCGCTGGCCGCCGGCAACACGGTGGTCGTCAAGCCGTCGGAGCACACCAGCGCCTCCCTCCTGCAACTGGTGCCGCTCTTCGAGAAGGCGGGCTTCCCTCCCGGGGTGGTCAATGTGGTGACCGGGTACGGCGACGAGGCCGGCGCGGCCCTGGTCGAGCACCCGAAGGTCGCCAAGGTCTCCTTCACCGGAAGCACCGGGACCGGCTCCCGGATCGCCGCGAGCTGTGCCTCCCGCTTCGTGCGCACCACCCTTGAGCTGGGCGGCAAGTCGCCCAACATCGTCTTCGACGACGCGGACGTGGCCAACGCGTCCACGGGCATCGTGGCCGGTGTGTTCGCCGCCGCGGGGCAGACCTGCGTCGCGGGCAGCCGCGTCTTCGCGCAGCGTGCCGTCTACGACGAGGTGGTCGAGCGGGTGTCGGCCAGGGCCGGGGCCATCCGGCTCGGGGACCCCCTGCTCCCTGAGACACAACTGGGGCCGCTGGCGATCGAGAGCCAGCGCGACCGGGTCGAGGAGTATGTGCGCCTCGGGCGCTCCGAGGGCGCACGTGTCACGGCGGGCGGGCAGCGTCCGGACGCCGGACCGGGCCTGGCCGAGGGCTACTTCTTCCAGCCGACGGTCTTCGTCGACGCGGTCAACAGCATGCGCCTGTGCCAGGAGGAGATCTTCGGCCCCGTGGTGGCCGTCATGCCGTTCGACACCGAGGACGAGCTGATCGGGCTGGCCAACGGCACGGAGTACGGGCTCGCCGCCGGGGTGTGGACGCGCGATCTCGCGCGCGCCCACCGGGTGTCCGCACGGCTGGACGCGGGGACGGTGTGGGTGAACACCTACCGCTCGATGTCGCCCATGTCGCCGCGCTCGGGCTTCAAGTCCAGCGGCATGGGCATCGAGCACGGCACCGAGGCCATGCGTGAGTACACCCGTCTCAAGAGCGTGTGGATCAACACGGACGAGGGTCCGGCCGAGGACCCTTTCGTCTTGCGCTCATGACGGGCCCATGACGGACTCATGGTGGGTCATGACGGGCCATGACGGTGCGACCGGCTCATGACGGTGTGTCCGGCGTGGCGGCGCCGTCGGAGTCGGAGGACTGCGTGTCGAGGCTGTTCATGAGCGCCCGGTGGCTGGCCCGTACGTGCTCGCGCATCACGCGCTCGGCCCCCTCGCCGTCCTTGGCCTGGACGAGTTCGAGCACGTGGTGGTGCTCGGACTCCGAGCGGGTCGGGCGGCCCGGCTGTGAGAGCGAGGTGTGCACGAGACGGTGGTAGGCGAGCTGGTTCATCAGCGTCCTGTAGTGCTCGGCGAGCTTGGCGTTGTCGGCTCCGCGCATCACCAAGTCGTGGAACTCGTGGACGAGTTGGGCGTACTGGTCCTGATCGCCCTTCGCCACGGCCGCGTCGGCACGCTCCAGGTTCTCCTCCAACTGCGCCAGCTCGGGAACCCGGCCGCGCTGGGCCAGCAGCCGGGCCGCCGCACCCTCCAGCAGCTCCTTCATCTGGAACAGCTCGGTGATCTCGCGCCGGGAAGGTGCCGAGACGAACGTGCCCACCCGGGGGCGGATCACCACCAGTCCCTCCGTCTGCAACTGCTTGAGCGCCTCGCGCACCGGCGTACGGCTCACCCCGAACGCCTCCGAGAGCACGATCTCCGAAAGACTCGTCCCGGGAGCCAGCTCGCCCGAGATGATCCGGCCGCGCAGCTCGCTGATGACGCGGCTGCGGACGCTCGTGCCCCCCAGGGGCTGCTTACGGAAGGCCGACCTGGTAGCTGAAGTATCTGGCATGGCACAACAAGCTAGAGAGCACCTTCCCGCGCGTCAAGGCGATGACCGTCGACCGCTGAAAGATCCGTAGACTCTTGGCTGATAGCCGCAGTACGGGCCGAAAATCGCGGTCGCCCACACTCGCTCGCGCGTACCCGCCGCACTTTTCCGACTGGTATGCAACACCCTCATCACATCCTCCAGGGAGCCGCACATGAACCCCGTGTCCACGGGTCTGCCCGACGCAGCGCAACCACCCGATCTCGGTTACCGGGACAACATCGCCCAGGTCGAGCCCTATGGCATCGACCACATTCCCGACGCCGAACGCCACGGCAAACCCAGTTCCCAGTTCTTCATCTGGTTCGCCGCCGGGCTGAACTTCCCCATCATGCTGCTCGGGTTCAGCGCCGCGTCCCTCGGCCTGTCCATGACCGCCGCGGTGACGGCCATCGTGACCGGGGCCCTCGTGGGTGCCGTCGCGATGGGCGTGCTGTCCCGCATGGGCGTCCACCTGGGTGTTCCTCAGCAGATGCAGGCCCGAGGGCCCCTCGGGTTCATCGGCAACCTGCTGCCCGTGGCCTACATCAACGTCTTCGCGGGTGTCGGCTGGGCCGCCGTCACCATCATCCTCGGGGGCAAGGCTCTCGGCGTACTGATCGGCGTCCCCTTCTGGATCTGCGCGGTCATCCTGGCGGCGCTCCAGCTCACTGTCGCCGTCTTCGGCTACAACATGATCCACTACCTGGAGCGGATCCTCACCTTCGTCCTGCTGGCGCTCTTCGTGCTGGTCACGGCCGTTTCGCTCCAGCGTGGCAGCTCCTTCCTCGAAGCCGACCCGTCGGCCTCCGGCTACACGGGACCCACCGGCGGCTGGGTGACCCTCGCCGGGCACTTCCTCGCCTTCCTCATCGCCTGGCTCCCCTTCGCCTCCGACTACTCCCGCTATCTCCCCTCCACACCCCACATCAGCCGCCGCGCCGGTGTGCTCACCGCGCTCGGCAACTTCCTCACCCTCTCCTGGCTGGGTGTGACCGGCGCCGTCCTCGCGGGTGCCTCCGACGCGACGGATCCCATCGTCGCGCTCAAGGAGCTGACCGGGCCGTGGGCGGTCCCGGCGATGCTCGCCATCCTCCTGTCGTCCTTCTCCCAGAACTTCCTCAACGTCTACGGCGGCGCCATCTCGCTCCAGACCCTGGGCCTGCCCTTCCGCCGCAGCACATGTGTCACCCTCATCTGTGTCGCCGCGCTCGGTGTCAGCCTCTGGGCGGCCGACGGCATCTACACGTCCTTCGAGGTGTTCCTCAACCTCACCGCCTACTTCATCGCCCCCTACGTGGCGGTCCTGCTCATGGACTACTACGTCGGGCCGCGCAAGGACCGCTCGCGCATCCCTGAGCTGTTCGACCGCAACCGCCTCTTCGAATGGGGCTTCGTCGCCTGGGTCGCGGGCGCCCTGGCCGCGGTGCCCTTCTGGAAGTCGCACGTCTACACCGGCTTCGTCGCGGCGAGCCATCCCGAGTGGGGCGAGCTGTCCTACTACGTCGGCTTCGCCGTCGCGGCGCTGGTCTACCTCGTCACCCGGAAGCTGCCGCCCCTGTGGCACCGCTCCCCCGGCCCGCGCCCCGCTGACGGGAAGCCGTCGGCCCGCGCGGCGGACGAGGAGAACCGGTCCACGACGGGCACCGTGAACGCGACGGACGTGACGAACACGACGGGCACGACGAACACGACGAGCGGCTGACCCGCCCCCTCGGGTATCCGCCCCTGAGCTGCGGCTCGGGGCGGATACCCTCGCCACGAGTCCCCGGTACCGAGCCCCCGAGCCCTGATCCCCGCCTCACGAGGAGTCCTCATGCCGCAGATCACCGTCGACCACTCCGCAGCACTCACCCCCGTCCTCGACCAGGCCGCCTTCGCCAAGGACCTGCACACCGCCGTGATCGAGATCGCGTCGGCCAAGCCCGAGGCGTGCAAGACACAGTTCCGTCCCAGCGCGTTCACGGCCGTCGGCCACGACGCCGAGGGGCACGCGGTCCTCCACGTCGCGATCGGCCTGCTCGCCGGACGCACCGACGAGACCAAGGCCCGGCTGACCGAAGCGGTGCTGGAAGTGGCTCGTCAGCACGTACGGCCGGAGGGCATCGCCCTGCACGTCTCCGCCGAGACCCGCGACCTCGACCCCTCGTACCGCAAGTTCGACGCCTGAGACGCTCCGCGCGGGCGGTGTCATCAACATGGTCGTCACCGTCACACGTAAGCCAACTTAGGTTACCCTTACTTCTCCGGGGGCAGGCGGTCGGCACGGTGGCCGCACGAGGGGGAGGGGATCGGCGTATGGCCTCAACTGCCGGCGGGGCAGCGCATGTTCAGGGCCGCACGGAGTGGGTGCCCACGCGCGACGGGCGCACGCTGCACGCCCTGGTGCTGCCAGGCCCCCCGGACACCGGCACACCGACCGTCGTCTTCGAAGCGGGCGCCGCCGCCACCCGTTCCTCCTGGGCGCTGGTGCAGCCGCTCGTGGGCACCTGGACGCGGGCCGTCGTCTACGACCGCGCCGGTCTCGGCCGCAGCCCCGCCGACCCGGTCTCGCGCACGATGCGCCGCATGGCGGACGACCTCCACGATCTGCTCGACCACTTCGGGCCCGGACCGTACATACTCGTCGGACACAGCGCGGGCGGCCCGCTCGTGCGCCTCGCCGCGGCCGGACGCCTCGACCGGGTCCGCGGCCTGGTGCTGGTGGACCCGACCGACGAGGGCGCGGACATGCTGTTCGGGCCGATGTTCCGGCGGGCCGAACGCGCGGCCATCGCCGTCAACCTGCTGCTGGCCAGGCTGCGGCTGCTCGGTCTCGCCTACCGTTCGACGGCCGCGCCGCTGCCCGAGGACGCGCGGCGCGACATGAAGCGGGACGGGTTCACCGTCGGCCTGGTCAAGACGCACCGCGCCCAGGCCCGCACCTTCCTCGACGAACTCGCCGCGTTCCGCGACACCCCGCCCGAGCTGGCCGGTGTGCCCGTCACCGTCATCTCCGGCGCGCTCACCGGCGGCGGCATGAACAAGGCCGCACGCCGCGCCGCCAACGACTCGCACGCCCGCTTCGCGGCCGGGTCCGCGCACGGCAGGCATGTGCTCGCTCCCCGGTCCGGGCACTACGTGCCCCTCACCGACCCCGGCCTCGTCGCCGAGGAGATCCGGCTGATCGCCACCACGTCCCCGGCGACGTGACATGACACCCGCCCCGCCGTGGCAGGCCTTGGCACGGCGACACGTGGCAGGGCGACGCATGACGGGGCGACTTCAGGCGGCCGGAGGGCCGGTCGGGCCCGGTACCGGTGCCGGAGGCGCCCCACGGCGGAAGGCCGCCCAGTGGCGGGTCTCGGTGTCCGAGACCTCCTCCACCTGCTCCAGCAGACGCTGCCGGGCCGCCTCGTCCCGCCCCGCCTCACCGAGAAGCTGATAGCGCCGCACCGCCGTGTGCAGCCGCTGCCACGCCTCGGCAGCGATCACATAGCGCTCCGTGTGGTGGAACACCTGCCGGAAGCCGCCGATGAAGACCATCGCGCCCGCCACCGCCGCCGTGAACAGCGAGGGCGCACGCAGCCCCGCGGCGACCACGGTGGCCGCCCCCATGGCCAGCGAGCCCAGTTCCACGCACCAGTGCCACCGCCGCGAGCGGTCGCGGGTACGCGCGTACCACCGCAACTGCTCCAGGGCGTAGGAGAGCACCGGGTCTCCGTCGTCCGCGCCCGAGGGCGTCCCCGTTCCATGTGTCCGCACCCCCGCATGCTGCCCGCAACCGGCCCGCCCGCGCCACCTGTTGAGGACACCGCCTGTACGCGCACACCGTGCGCGAGGTGCCCGCCCGGGAGGGCAGCGACACTGCCCGCCCGCCCCTACCGCCGTCGGCGCGCCATGCCGTATGCATGACGGGCCACCTGTCGCCCCCGCGGAGAGGTTCCGGATGCGTGCGCACGAGTCGGGTGAGGCTGTCGGCCAGGAGCGGTCCGGCGCGGCACCGAGCCCTCGCCGTCCCGCCACCACCCGTGCACCTGAGGTCATCCACGGGCCGGACGTCGCCCAAGAGCCGGACGCCGCACCCTCCCCCGCGTCGGTCCCGGCCTTGCAGCGCAGCATGGGCAACGCGGCGGTCACGCGGATGCTCCAGGCCCGGGCCCGGCGACGGGATGCCGCACCCACCACCGGCACGCCCGTGGTCCAGCGCGTGACCAGCCCCGCCGAGGAACAGTTCAACAAGGCGGGGTACTCCCTGGCGTTCCTGTCCGTGCCCGCCGAGGAGTTCGGTGAGGACGGGACGGCCCCCGACAAGCCGGACACGGCCCGTGTGGGCCGGCCGAGGGCCAGGGAGATCGAAATCCTCCGCACGCCGAAGGACTGGGCACCACCGCCGGCTCGGGGCCGTCGGGCCCAGCCGCAGACCAGCATCAGGGCCAAGTTCCGCTCCTCGTTCTTCACCTACGAGGTGGAGCTGGTCAACGATCCCCAGGGCGCCTCGCACGGCAACCCGAGCCTCATCGATCTGAACGCGCCCTTCGAGATCCGCTCCTGGGTCCTCCGGGGCTCCCAGGGCAGGTCGCAGGGCAGAACGTACGCCTTCGGCGACAGGTGGGCCCACAACCCGGTCTACTGGGCCGCGGCGGGCGGTTTCGACCGGCAGCAGGCCGAGAAACTGGCGGACGGCCACGGTCTGGACCCGGACACGGAACTCCTCACGACCGACGACGACTTCGACGAGCACCGTCTCCTCCCCCACGCGGACAGTCAGCCGTTCCTCTACTACGTGCCGCAGAGGCAGGACCCGAGGTTCAGGACGGACAACCGTCAGTTCCTGGGGGCGGGGGAGTTCGACGCCCTGCCGGACCCCAAGCGGAACGCCACGGCCGTCTCGGTCCCGCCGGAGGTGGACCGGAGGGACGGGGGCCGGAGCACCGCCAAGGCGATGGGGAACACACAGGCACACCAGTGGATGGGGCCCGGGATGGGCGGCGCGCCAGGCGTGCTCGCGGCGTACGAGTGGTGCCATCTGATCGGTGACGGGGACAACGGCCCCGACATCTGGCAGAACCTGGTGATCGGTTCCAACGCCGTCAACACCGAGCAGCTCGCCATGGAGACGGCGCTGCGGCGGCACGTCACACGGCTGCGCTGGTACGGCTACGGCATCCAGATGCGCGTACAGGCCCAGATGGAACCGGCTCCCGAACAGACCAACCCGGCCACCACCCTGCCGTCGGTGTCGGAACCGCTCAAGGCGCGCTGGATCAGCTACCACATCTCCATCGTGCCCCTGGCCACCCCCGACACCGACCGGCCCGTGGCAGACGTCCACCGTCAGATCATGGACGCCGACCGCGGCACCATCACCGAGGCGGAGTTCTCCTACCTCCACCACGAGGTGCACAACAAGATCAAGGCGGCGATCGACACCGCTGTCGCCGCGGGCCCCGCAGCCGGTGGCCCCGCGCCCGGCGGCCAGGGCGGGGGCGGCCCGGCGAACCCGCTCGCGGGCAGCCTGACGTGACAGGGCAGCAGGAGCAGGGGCAGGGACGGGGCGCGGCAGGCCGCGGCTCCCGCCGGCCGACACGGCCCGTCGGCAAACGCCGTGGTGAGCGCGGACGGACGTAGCATGCGCAGGCATGATCACGATGTCCGACGAGAGCATCCGCCCCTTCCGCGTCAGCATCCCGCAGGACGAGCTGGACGACCTGCACGCGCGCCTGGACCGCACCCGCTGGCCCGACGAACTCCCCGGCGTCGGCTGGGCGTACGGGATCCCCCGCGGCTACCTCAAGGAACTCGTGCGGTACTGGCGGTACGAGTACGACTGGCGTGCCGCCGAGGCCGAGCTGAACGAGTGGCCGCAGTTCACCACCACGATCGACGGGGCACACGTCCACTTCGCGCACATCCGGTCACCGGAACCGGACGCCACCCCGTTGCTCATGACGCACGGCTGGCCGGGCTCGATCGTCGAGTTCACCGGCATCGCGGGCCCGCTCACCGACCCGCGCGCACACGGCGGCGACCCGGCCGACGCGTTCCACCTCGTGCTGCCGAGCATCCCCGGCTTCGGGTTCTCAGGGCCGACGCGCGAGCAGGGCTGGGAACCGCAGCGGGTGGCCGCCGCGTTCGCCGAGCTGATGGAGCGCCTCGGCTACCCCCGGTACGGGGTACAGGGCGGCGACTGGGGAGCGGGCATCTCGCGGGAGATGGGCCGTACGCTGCCGGACGAGGTCATCGGCGTGCACCTGAACCTGCTGCCGAACGCGGCCATGACGCGGGAGCCCGACGCGCGGTTGCTGGACACACTGACCCCGCACGAGCGCCGCCGCACACTGGCCTCCTGGAAACGCTTCCAGGAGTGGAGCCGCGACCGTCAGGGTTACGCGGACATCCAGTCCACCCGGCCGCAGACGCTCGCGTACGGCCTGACCGACTCACCGGTGGGCCAACTGGCCTGGATCGTCGAGAAGTTCAAGGACTGGACCGACTCACGGGACCGCCCGGAGGACGCCGTCGACCGGGACCGGATGCTGACGAACGTGATGCTGTACTGGCTGACCGGCACGGCCGGATCGTCGGCGCGCATCTACTACGAGCGCGCACACGCACACTACTGGGGTGCCCCGCCCGAGCCGTCCACCGCGCCGACCGCACTCGCCGACTTCCCGTGGGACAACTACATCCCGCTGCGGCACATCGCGGACCGTACGAACAACATCGTGCGGTGGACGGAGTACGACAGGGGCGGGCACTTCCCGGCCATGGAGCAGCCGGACCTGCTGACCGGCGATGTGCGGGCGTTCTTCCGGGCACTGCGCGAGGAGGACGGCTCCTAGCGAGGGCCCAGCGCCAAGCGCCCGGTGTGCCTACTTGACGTGCACGATCTGGATCAGGTTGCCGCAGGTGTCGTCGAGGACGGCGGTGGTGGCCGTGTCCATCTCCAGCGGGTCCTGGGTGAAGGCCACCCCGAGCGCACGCAGCCGGTCGAACTCGGCGCGTACGTCGTCCACGGCGAAGGAGGTGACCGGGATGCCGTCCTCGGCCAGTGCCGTCTTGTACGCCTGCGCGGCGGGGTGGCCCGAGGGCTCCAGCAGCAGTTCGGTCCCTTCGGGGTCCTCGGGCGAGACCACGGTCAGCCACCTGTCGGTGCCCAGCGGGACGTCGTGCTTCTTCACGAAGCCCAGCATGTCGGTGTAGAAGCGCAGGGCCTTCTCCTGGTCGTCGACGAAGACGCTGGTGAGGTGGATTCTCATGGGGTGCTCTCCGGTGCCTCGGGGGGTTCGTGGGTGCCGGGCGGTCTGAGCCATCGGGTCACGATGTGCTCGAGCGGCCCGGTGTTCAGATCGTGGAACTTGTAGCGGCCCTGGCGCCGCACGACGACCAGCCCCGCGGATTCCAGTACGGCCAGATGCTGGCTGATGCCCTGACGGGACAGGGACAGGCCGTGCTTGGACACCAGCCGCGCGCATATCTCGAACAGACTCTGGCCGTCCCGCTCCGCCAGCTCGTCGAGGATGCGCCGACGGGTGGGGTCGGCCAGCGCCTTGAAGACATCCTCCGCCATGACCGCCACCATAGGCAAGTAGCGACTTGCCTATCAAGCGGGGCACCTCACGAGAGGCACGCCCCGCCGCCTCACTCCTCCAGGGCGCGCGCGATGCGGTCGAAGTCCGCGAGGAGGTCGGCCAGGCGCCCGCCGGGGACGGCCTGGACCATGCGCGCCTCGACGGCGTAGACGGCCGCCTGCGCGTCGCCGAGTCTGCGCCACCCCTCGTCGGTGAGGCGGGCGGGCCGCGCCCGGCCGTGGTCGACGGTGTCGGGGCGGCGGATCAGGCCCGCCTCCTGGAGTCCGCGCAGCACGACGTTCATGGACTGCCGGGTGACGAAGGTGGCGCGGGCGAGTTCGGCGTTGGACATGTCGGGCCGCAGGGCGAGGACCTCCAGGCAGGAGTACTGCGGGACGGTCAGACCGTGCTCGCGCAGCGCCTTGTCCATGGCGCCGCGCAGCGCCGCGTGCGCGCGCTTGAGGCGGTATCCCACGTGTTCCGTCACGTCCTTGGCGGGGTGCGGCGGTTCGGCTCTCCTGTCGTTCTCCATGTCAGCATTTTGACATCCAGGAGCACCGGGCCTACCGTCGGTGATGTCAAAGTCCTGACATCAACTACTGGCCCACACTGCCGGTGACCCGAGGAGAACCCATGACGATCAGCATCGACGGCCCCGACTTCGTCGCCCTCCAGGTGCGTGACCTGGAGGCGGCGGCCGCCTTCTGCGAGAAGCACCTCGGGCTGCGCCGCACCCCCGCCTCGCCCCCCGGCGCGGTCGTCTTCGACACCAAGCCCACCCCGTTCGCCGTGCGCGAGCCGCTGCCCGGCACCGACCTCGACGCGGGGCGCCCCGGCCTGGGCGTCGCGCTCTGGTTCTCCACCCCCGACGCCCAGGGCCTGCGCGACCAGCTCACCGAGGCGGGCGTCGAGGTCCTGACCCCGCTCAGGGACAGCCCGTTCGGCCCGATGTTCTCCTTCGTCGGCCCCGAGGGCTACGTCCTGACCGTCCACGGAGCCTGACCATGACCGCCGCCTCCCCCGGCCGGCTCGCCCGGATCGCCGACGCCTGGCGCCCGTTCCGTAGCCGGGTGGCTCTCCTCCTGCGCAACCGCGCGCAGGAGGAAGGAGCGGCCACTTGAACGGCCTCGTGAACAGCCGCTCGGACAGCCCCGGGAAGATTTCTCAGGAAATCCCGGACGCCGATGTCGAGAACCCTCGATCGGCTCCGTCTCCATGGTGAACGCGACCACAATGGGGCGCACCAGCACCGAGGAGAATCACCATGGCCAAGTACCTGCTGCTCAAGCACTACCGCGGCGCCCCGGCTCCGGCCAACAACGTGCCGATGGACAAGTGGACGCCCGAGGAGATCTCGGCCCACATGAAGTACATGAAGGACTTCGCCGTCAAGCTGGAGGAAACTGGCGAGTTCGTCGACGGTCAGGCGCTCGCCCCCGAGGGGGCGTGGGTCCGGTACGACGGTGAGGGCCGTCCGCCGGTCACCGACGGCCCGTTCGCCGAGACCAAGGACCTCATCGCGGGCTGGATGGTGATCGACGTCGACAGCTACGAGCGCGCCGTCGAGCTGGCCGGGGAGCTGTCGGCAGCGCCCGGTGCGGGCGGGAAGCCGATCCACGAGTGGCTGGAGTTGCGTCCGTTCTACGGCGTGTCGCCCACCATCACGGAGTGACCGCGCCGATGAACGAGGCCCTGCTCCGGAGCCTCACGCCGGGCGTGCTCGGAATCCTCGTCCGCCGCGGAGCCGACTTCGCGGCGGCCGAGGACGCCGTGCAGGACGCGCTGGTCGAGGCGGTCCGCGTCTGGCCGGACGGCGAGCCGCGCGACCCGAAGGGCTGGCTGGTCACCGTGGCCTGGCGCCGGTTCCTCGACGCGACCCGCGCGGACGCCGCCCGGCGGCGGCGCGAGGACCTCGTCGACGAGGAGCCGGCGCCGGGGCCCCCGCCCACGGTGGACGACACGCTCCAGCTCTACTTCCTGTGCGCCCACCCGTCGCTGACGCCGTCGTCCGCTGTCGCGCTCACGCTGCGTGCCGTGGGCGGACTGACCACTCGTCAGATCGCCCAGGCGTACCTCGTGCCGGAGGCGACGATGGCGCAGCGCATCAGCCGGGCCAAGCGCACCGTCTCCAAAGTGCGGTTCGACCAGCCCGGCGACGTCGCCACCGTGCTGCGCGTCCTGTATCTGGTCTTCAACGAGGGCTACTCGGGCGACATCGACCTCGCCGCCGAGGCCATCCGGCTCACCCGGCAGCTCGCCGCCTCGATCGACCACCCAGAGGTGGCGGGGCTGCTGGCCCTCATGCTGCTCCACCACGCCAGGCGCGCCGCCCGTACCGCGTCCGACGGCAGTCTGGTGCCGCTCGCCGAGCAGGACCGCGCGCGGTGGGACACGGAGTCGGTCGCCGAGGGTGTCGCGATCCTCCAGGCGGCCCTCGCCCGCGACCGGCTGGGCGAGTTCCAGGCCCAGGCCGCCATCGCGGCGCTCCACGCCGACGCGCTCACCGCGGAGGAGACGGACTGGGTGCAGATCGTCGAATGGTACGACGAGCTGGTGCGGCTGACCGGCAGTCCCGTCGTCCGGCTCAACCGCGCCGTGGCCGTCGGGGAGGCCGACGGGCCGCGCGCGGGGCTGGCGGCGCTCGCGGGGCTGGACGATTCCCTGCCCCGCCACACCGCCGTGGCCGCCTACCTCCACGAGCGCGACGGCGACGAGGCGAAGGCGGCACGGCTGTACGCCGAGGCGGCCCACAAGGCGCCGGACCTCGCCGAACGCGGGCATCTGACGCGCCAGGCCGCCCGTCTCAACGCGCGGCTCGACGCCCGCCGGAGCGGCTGAGGGAGGCCGTCGGCGCGGGCCGCCCGACCGGGGACGGGCCGGGCGGCCCGGCGTCAGCTCGCGGCCGGGCTCTCCGGGTTCTCCGGATCCTTCGGGTCCTTCGGGTCCTTCGGTTCCTTCGTCAGCGCGTCCATGAGCAGGCCGACGAGCCGACGGGCCTGGTCGCGTGTGCCGTACTGCACGGAGTAGGCGACGCCGCCCATGAGGAACAGGACGTCGTCGGAGGTGACGTCGCCGCGCAGACTGCCGTCCCGCGCACCGGCCTTGAGGAGCGCTTCGACGGCATCGGTCAGGAGTGCGCGACTGTCGGCGTACGGGTCGACGCCGGAGGCGATGACCGCGTTGAGCGCGGCGGACATGCCGATCTTGGCCGTGGCGTAGTCGAGGAAGTGCTCCATCCACTTCCGGGTGGCCTCGGCTGCCGGGTGCTCGGCGAGGAGATCGGCCGCCCTCGCGCACACGCTGGTGAGCTGGTGGCGGTAGGCGGCGTCGATGAGGGCTTCCCTCGTCGGGAAGTGCCGGTAGAGCGTGCCGATGCCGACGCCCGCCCGCTTGGCGATGGCCGCGGGCGCGGTCTCCAGCCCCTCGTCGGCGAAGACCTGCGCGGCGACCTCCAGGAGGCGTTCCCGGTTCTGGAGCGCGTCGCTCCTGGTCCGACGGGGGGTGGCGGGCATGGGGTTCCTCCGGTGCCTGTCCTCGATTGCTTTCCGGAACGTGTTCCGCTTAACCTCTAACCGGAACGCGTTCCGTTACCACTCTACTCCGGGAGCCCCCATGTCCAGTCCTGCCTCCGCCCCCGCCTCCTCCCCCGCCGGGCAGGGAGTGCGCCACTGGTTCATCACCGGGGCCTCCGGCGGCCTGGGCCGCCACCTCACCGAGCACGCCCTGCGGCACGGCGACCACGTCACCGCCACGGTCCGCGACGCGGGGGCTCTGGACGGCCTGCGCGAGACGTACGGCGACCGGCTGACCGTCGAGATCCTCGATGTCGCCCGGCCCGCCGACGTCGACGAGGTGATCGGCAGGACCCTCGGCGCGGGACGGGTGGATGTCGTGGTCAACAACGCCGGATACGCGGTCGTGGGCGCCGCCGAAGAGATGACCGTCGAGCAGATCCGCGACCAGATAGAGGTCCTGCTGCTCGCCCCGATGCTCATCACCCGCGCGTTCCTCAAGCCGATGCGCGAGCAGGGCGGCGGCCGGATCATCCAGATCTCCAGCATGGGCGGCCAGGTCGGCAGCCCCACGCACAGCGCCTACCACGCGGGCAAGTGGGGGCTGGAGGGCTTCACCGAGAGCGTCAGCCGCGAGGTCTCCGGCTTCGGCATCCACCTCACCCTGGTCCAGCCGGGCGCCACCCGCACCGGCTTCGGCCCGGCCCTGCGCTACACCGTCGAGACGGACGCATACCGCGACAACGCCGTGGGCCGCACGCGACGCTTCCTGTCGTCGGCCGACGAGAGCGTCTTCACCGGCGACCCGGCCAAGCTCGCCGCCGTCATCCACGGGACCACCCGGCACCCGGACCCGCCACTGCGCCTGGCGCTCGGCTCCGACACCTACGAGGCCGTCCACTCCGCGCTCACCGAACGGCTCGGCGCGCTCGAAGCCCAGAAGGACCTGGCGGCCTCCGTCGCCTTCACCCGCTGATCCGGCGCCGGACCAGCGGGTGAGGCGTCACGGACCTCGGCCGTCAGTCGGCGACGACGCAGTTGCCGCCGTTCAGGGCGAAGCCCGTCGGCGGTGAGGTGTTTCCGGCGTGACCGGCCAGATAGCCGAGCTCGACGCTCTCCCCTGGCTCGATCGTCCCGTTGTACGAGGCCCCGTCCGCGGTCACGGCGTTGCCCTGCTGGGTGAAGGTGGCGCCCCAGCCCGAGCTGACGCTCTGACCGCCCGCGACGTTGAAGGCGAGCTGCCAGTTGCTGACCGGCGTGGTGCCGGTGTTGGTGAGGGTGAGCTCGCCCTTCAGACCCGTGCCCCAGGCGTTCCCCGAGTACGCGACCCGGCAGGTGCTGGTGCGCTTGTCGAAGGAGACGCGGTGCAGGCCGCCTGGCAGGTCGTTGACGACGTACAGCTCGCCGTCCACCGTGGCGCCGAACGAGGTGACCTGGGTGGGCATCTCCCCGATCTCGGCCTGTTCGTAGCCGCCCTCACCGTCCGAGCGCAGCGCCCACACGGTGTTGGAGCAGTAGTCGGTGGCGAGGTAGGTGCCGCCCACGAGGTCCGCGTACTCCTTGCCCCGGTACACGGTTCCGCCGATCACCGAGCAGCCGCCGGTGTACGGGGAGTAGGTGAAGACCGGTGCGGTGTGCTTCTCGCCGGGGAGGCAGTGGGTCTCGTCGAAGACCTCCCACCCCTCGTAGCAGGACCAGCCGAGGTTCTTGCCGCCCTCGCCGCGCGCGAGGTGGTCGATCTCCTCCCAGCGGCCCTGCCCGACGTCGCCGATCCACAGCGAGCCGTCCGCGCGGTCGAAGGAGAACCGCCAGGGGTTGCGCACTCCGTACAGCCAGATCTCGCCGCGGGCGCCCTCCTTGCCGACGAAGGGGTTGTCCTCGGGGACGCAGTAGGCGAGGTCGCCGCAGGAGCGGCTGACGTCCAGGCGGAGGATCTTGCCGAGCAGGGTGTCGAGGCGCTGGCCGCTGCGGAACGGGTCGCCGGAGCCGCCGCCGTCGCCGATGGCCCAGTACAGGTATCCGTCGGGCCCGAAGGCGAGCTGGCCGCCGTTGTGGTTCCCGTACTCGGCGTGCTCCTGACTGAGCAGCACCTCCGGGTCGCTGCCGTCGAGCCGCTGGCGGGCGAGGGTCACGGCGCCGTCGGGCAGCGCGGTGTACGCGAGGTACAGCTCCTGGCTCTCGGCGAAGTCGGGTGCGAGCGCGATGCCCAGCAGCCCGCGTTCGTTCGCGGAGGAGTCGATGCGCGAGGTGAGGTCGAGCAGCGGTTCCTCGGCGAGTCCCGTCTCCGGGTGGTAGACGCGGACCCGGCCGGGCTTCTCGACGACGAACAGCCGGTCCGTGCCGTCGTCGGGGGCGACGACGGCGGTGGGGCGCCGCAGCCCCGAGGCGACCTGCGTGGTGGTCGCGGTGACCTCGGCGAGCGGCACGCGGCCGGTGTCGGCCGCTTCGGTTGCGGTGGCGGGGGCGGGGGCCGGGGCGGGGGCCGCGGTGGCGGCGGGCGAGAACAGCAGCAGCGCGAGGGCGAGCAGCAGGCCGGATAAGGACGAGCGTCTTCTGGACATGTCGGCTCCGGGGGGCGGGGGGCTTCTTGGTGACGGACGGCACGAGAACGCCGTCCGCACAGCGGAACCCGGCGCTCCGATGCCTCACTGGGAACGTAGCGGCTCCCCCGCCCGCACACCAGAGCCCCCTCGGCCCTTCCGTGCCCCCCGGCCCCCGCACACCGTCCGTCTCGCGGGAGGCCGCACCGGGACAGCGCGCGGCCCAGCGCGCCTCGCGCCGACGGACCGCGCCCCGCCGGATGACGGTTCCGGTGGGGCGCGGGGCCGGTCGGATCAGGCCCCGTGTTCAGGCCGGAGGGCTGTACGGCCGTACGGCTGGAGGGCGCCTGAAAAGCCAGTCGGCGGGCCCATCTGGCGAGGCGACGTACCAGGAGCATGGCCATGGCGAGGCAGATGGCATTCTCCGAGCAGACACGCGAGTACTCGTAGTCCTTCGACAGGCGGCGGTGCCCCCACCCGGGCCCGGGCCGAGCGGAAACCACCGTCGCGGCGCCGCACGTCGACCTGCGCGAGATCATGAACGCGATCTTGTATGTGGACCGCACCGGGGTGCAGTGGCGCTACCTGCCGCATGACCCTGGCTCTTCGGGCCGCTGCTCCTGGTCGGGTGGCCACTCCGCCGCACCGTGTTCCGAATTCGGCCTTGTCGACGTGGCGGCGCTCCCCGAACCTGGAGGGCAGCGTGGCGGCCAGCGGAGAAGTGGCGGCGCATGAGCGGAGCTGAGGTTCGAGTCGCACCGGGGAGCCGCCTGCTCCTCACGGTCGAACGCATCGAGGTGTTCAGAGCCCGGAACCAGACAGGGGACGGCAACAACAGCAACGACAGCAACGGGGACCACAGCCGGGACAGCGACACCCGGCCCGACACCCCCGGCCATGTCGAGGGGTCACGCACGGTGGAGCGGGCTCCGTATGCGTCTTGGTGACCTGGTGAACCCCTCGTCGGCCGAGGGATTACTCCAGCGGACACTGGGCGTGGAACCCGCGCTCTTCCACGGGGACCAGCACCGGTTCGACAGCCTCATCTCCTGGGACGTCCTGAGCGACATCGTCTCCCGGGCGAGCCCCGACAGCGCGCAGATCCGCCTCAACCAGGACGGGCAGAAGATCGCCGAGCCGGACTGGATCCACACCCACCTCTCCTCCGACGGACGTGTGTTCCGTACCGTCAGGACCCGGGAGTTCCACGAGCTGCTCAGCAAGGGCGCGACCCTCGTCGTGGACGCCGTCGACTGTACGCACCGCCCGCTGGGCAGCCTGGCCCGCAAACTCGAACGGGACCTCGGAACGCCCGTACAGATACGATGAATATAGGACGGTTACGGAGAAAACGCCCTCTCAGTCCTTCGGCGCAGCCGACAGCGATGGTACGGGGCTGGACGGCGGCTCTGGCCGTGTAAGCGGCTTGCTCGGCCCCGTGGAGCAGTATCCCGTTCTGGGAAGAAAGGCCTGACCGGCGTCGGTGAGGCTGCTGCCCTGCGGCGAGCGGTCGAAAAGCCGGACACCGAGATGGGCTTCCAGTCGCTGGATCTGGCGGCTCGGCGACGGCTGCGCCAGGCGCAGCTTGGTGGCGGCCCGACCGAAGTTGCCGTACTCCGCCACGACCGTGAAACAGCGCACGAGCCGCAGATCGACGTCCATTCGCTCAGGGTGCGCCGCGCGCCGTCTTACGCCTGGGGCATGACGGTATACGGAACAGGCCTTGGACATGGTGTGCGGGTGGGTATTTGGCTTGAGGGCATGACCACTTATGACGGCAAGAAGATCGTGATCACGGGCGGAAGCAGCGGTATCGGCCTGTCTACGGCCCAGTTGTTCGCGGACGGTGGGGCGCACGTACTGATCACAGGCCGTACCCGCTCCTCCCTGGACACCGCGTTGGAACAGTTGGGGAACAAGGCGATCGCCGTCCGTAGCGACGCCGCGTCCCTGACGGACATCAAGGCGCTGGCCGACACGGTCCAGGAGCGGTTCGGCGCAGTGGACGCGCTGTTCGTCAACGCCGGCGTCACTGCGTCCGTGCCGTTCGACTCGACGACGGAGGAGATGTACGACGAGCTGTTCGGCATCAACGCCAAGGGCCCGTACTTCACGGTGCAGGCGTTGGCGCCGCTGTTGCGCGAGGGAAGCGGCGTGGTTCTCACCACGTCGGTGGTGAACGTCCTGGGCCTCGACGCGCTCAGTGTCTACTCGGCGAGCAAGGCAGCCCTGCGGTCGATGACACGCACCCTGGCCCGCGAGCTGCTGCCGCGCAAGGTGCGCGTCAACGCCGTGAGCCCCGGCCCGATCGACTCGGGCATCCTGGACCGCTCCGCGCTGCCCGCCGATGTCGTCGAGGCGACGAAGGACACCCACCGAAGCTCCATTCCGATGCAGCGGCTGGGGTCGTCCGAGGAGGTGGCTGCCGCCGTGGCGTACTTGGCGTTCGGTGCAACCTTCTCGACGGGAACGGAGTTCCCTGTCGACGGAGGGGCTTCGCAACTCTAGTGCTGTGACCGCGTAGGTTCAGCGAGTTGAGTGCGCTCAGTCGAGCAGTGCCGCCGTCCACACCCACGCCGTCCGGCGGAGCAGACCGTCCAGGTCCCCGCGTCCGGCGCACCACAGCAGCACTCGGACGGGCTCGCCGGGCGGGGGCGTCGGGGAACAGTCGGTCGAGCACGGCCGCGCGTTCGCGGCGCCCTTCTTGCGACGGTCGACGTCCCACAAGGCGTCGTCGCCGACCGAGTAGCAGCCGTGGAAACAGCGAACTCCGTGGGTGCGGTGGTAGGTCGCGAGATGGCGCTCTGGGTGACCGGCAGGAGACCAACACGAGCCAGCGGTGGCCGGATGCCGAGCGCACCGAACTCATCTACCGGCACCCGGTTCCCGCCCGCAGAAGCCAGCAGCATCATCGCGCGCCGAGACCGCACCGAACTGGTACTTCCCCGGCGCGCGATCTGCTGCGGCTTCTATCCCTCCTGGTCGGTCGACCTGCGTACACGGACAGGCTCAGCCACCACCCCCTCCCAGCAGCCGGATCGAACGTCACCGCACATCCGACCGACCGGACCACCGATCCGGCGAACTTATGCGGTCAGCGCACTAGCAACTGCCGTTCGACTCCGCGAGCCCCTTGCCCGCTCCCGCCGTCCTGCTCACGATGTTCGGCACACAGCTCGTCTGGTCCAGGCTGTAGGAGTAGGGAATGCTCACCGAGGTGTTGGACTTCGGGTCGGGACCCGCCGGGTTGTTCTCGTCACCGGGGCTGGACCAGGTCACATTGTCGAAGGTGTTGCCGCTGACCTGCCAGTACCCGGCCTCGTCCGTGTAGAAGGTGCCCAGGACGTCCTTCGAGTCCTCGAAGTAGTTGCTGTCCACCTTGGCACGTGCCCCGGCACGGGAGTTGATGCCGGACTCGTTCAGGCTCACATAGTGGTTGTTGTACATGTGGGCGATGCCGCCGCGCAGCAGGGGCGCGCGGGAGTCGATGTTCTCGTACTTGTTGTGGTGGAAGGTGACGAACCCGTTCGAGACGTCGCTCTCGCTGGATCCGATGAGCCCGCCACGGCCGGAGTTGCGCAGGGTGCTGTAGGACAGCGTCACGTACTGGGTGTTGTTCTTCATGTCGAAGAGGCCGTCGTACCCCTCGTCCTCGCCTCCCGACGCCTCAAGGCTGACGTGGTCCACCCACACGTTGCGGACGTTCGACTCCATGCCGATGGCGTCACCGCCGTTGGAGGTGGGCGAGCCCGACTTCTTGACGTTCTTGACCGTCACGTTCTGGATGATGATGTTCTTGGACTCGCGGATGTGGATGCCCAACTGGTCGAAGACGGCTCCGCTGCCGACGCCGACGAGCGTGACGTTGCTGATCTGCTTCAGCTCGATCACTCCGGCGGCGGTGTTGCAACTGTCGCCGGACACCTTGCTGGTGTTGCCGTGGTTGATGGTCCCCTGCACCTCGATGGTGATCGGGGTGCTGCTGCTCGCGCGGTTGCACAGGGCCGCGTGGATCGCGGTACCGGTGCTGGCCCGTACCGTCTGCCCGCCCGCGCCACCGGTGGTCCCGCCGTTCTGCGACGCGTAGCCGGTGGCGCCGCCGGCCGCCGACGCCTCGGACGTCGACACGACCGCGCCGGTCACGCCCGCGAGGGCCACCGCCGTCAGGGCCGCGCAGAGTCGTGGTGCGACTGGTCTTCTCATCGTGGTCTCCCCATTCGTCGTCGAATGCCGGGGGCCGTCGCCGCGGCCGTTCAGGCGGCCGGATCGCGTCCACCGATCCGCCACCCTGCGGGCGGAGGCCCGGCCGCCCCGGATGTGAGTGCGCTTCTCCTCGCGGGCCTGACCGGCGGTTCCGCCGCGGTCCTGGCCATCGAACCCTGAACTTCGAACTCGTCGGCGGCGATTACGAGATCGCCATGACGGACAGCCTTGAGCCATGACAGCGCTTTCCCAACGCCGTCATCTGTGCACCGTGCTGTTCGATCACATCTGTGGCGGCACCTGTGATCCGTAGCAGCTCACGCGCATCGCCATAGCGCTCGTCTCGGCGGTCGCCTCCGTCGATACGAGCCTTCTCATTGGAAAGCGCTTTCTGCCGCGCAGAATAGAACCACGTCTGTTCCGCTGACAAGACTTGTTACGGAAAGCCGTAGTGCCCGCGTTCCGCTCCCTCTTGGACCGTGGCCCCATGCATACGCCAGAGAGTCCGGCCGCGAGGCCGATGGTGGTCGAGGAGAAGGCGATCCCAGCGGACCCGCGGGCTGGGGAGGTTCCCCGTTCTCGCATCGGAGCGCTGGTCGATCCGGGATCGTTCTCCGAGGTCTGTAGCCAGGCCGGACACCGCGCGACCTCCTTCGGCATGCGGGAGCGCGAACTGCCCGCCGACGGGGTGATCACCGGAACCGGGGAGATCGACGGACGGCCCGTGTGCGTCTTCGCGCAGGACCCTCATGTGATGGGCGGTTCACTCGGAGAGGTCCACGCGTTGAAGATCAGCGGCCTGATGGAGCTGGCCTCCCGGGCCCGGTGCCCGGTCGTGGCGCTGCTCGAATCGGGCGGTGCGCGGCTCCAGGAAGGCATCGCCGCGGTGGACGGCTACGGACAGATCTTCCGCCGCAACGTCGCCCTGTCCGGACGGGTGCCACAGCTCAGTGTGATCTTCGGGGCGTGTGCGGGCGGGGCGGTGTACTCCCCCGGGCTGACCGACCTCGTCATCATGGAGGCGGACTCGGCGATGTTCCTGACCGGGCCCCGCGTCGTGAAAGCGGTCACGGCGGAGGACGTCACGACTGCCCAACTGGGCGGTCCCGAGGCCCACGCGAACGCTTCCGGGGTCGCGCATCTGGTCTCCCGTGACGAGCGGGACGCGCTGCGGCTCGCCCGGGACGCCCTCTCCTACCTGCCGTCCTCCTGCCATCACCCGCCCCCTCTGAGCGACCCGGCGAGCCCCGGCCCGATGCCCGTGATCCCGGACCGGGAACAAGAGCCCTACGACGTGCGCGCCGTCGCGGGCGGGATCGTGGACAGCGGCAGTTTCCTCGAACTGCAACCGCGCTTCGCCCGCAATCTCGTGGTGGGGCTGGCACGTCTGGAGGGGCGCCCGGTCGGCGTGGTGGCCAATCAGCCGGAAGTGCTGGCCGGGGTCCTGGACATCGAAGCGGCCGAGAAGGCCGCGCGCTTCGTCCGGATGTGCGACGCGTTCGGCCTGCCACTGATCACTCTGGTGGACACACCGGGATTTCTCCCCGGGACGCGGCAGGAGCGCGGCGGCATCATCCGCAAGGGAGCCAAGCTGCTCTACGCCTACGGAGAGGCGTCCGTTCCGCGCGTGACAGTGGTGCTGCGCAAAGCGTTCGGTGGCGGATACGTGGTGATGAATTCCCGGTCGCTGGGGGCCGACGCGGTCTTCGCCCTGCCAGGAGCCCAGATCGCGGCGGTCGGCGCGGAAGGCGCCGTCGACGTCGTATGCCGACGCGAGATCGAGCGGGCCCCCGAACTGCGGGAGCCGCTCCTGGACCTTTATCGCCAGGAGGTGATGGCACTCAAAGTGGCACAACAGCGGATGCTGGTCGACGAGGAAGTCGCACCCGGTGACATACGGAACACCGTGGCCCGCACCATCGGACTCCTTGCCCGCACGGCGACCCCTGGTTTCCGGCACGACAACATGCCCCAGTGAGGAAAGAGCTGCGATGAAGCACCCAGGAGACGAACCGGTTGTGGTGACCGGCATCGGAGCAGAGGTCGCGGGAGCGAGCGGCGTCGAGGAGTTCTGGCGGAACCTGGCGGAGGGGAACTCCCGCATCGATGTGGTGCCACAGTTCGTGAAGGAGGAAGCGCCCACTCTCATCGGTGGTGTGATCAGCGACTTCGACCCCGGCTCCCGCCTCCCGCCCGGCGAGGAGGAACGCACGGCACGCTTCGGCCGCGAAACACAGATCACGATGGCCTCGGTCGGCCAATGCGTCGAGGACGCGCGCCTGGAGCCTGGGGACGTACCGCCGCACCGGACCGCCATGGTGGGCGCTTCCTCCCGCGGGCCCCTGTCCTGGTGGTGCGGCGCCCCTGAGGACAGCGCGCCCGGCCGGGGCCGTAGCGGCATTCTGCACAGCCTTCCCGGCGCACCGGTCTCCCTCGCTTCGATCGCCCACGGTGTCCAGGGTACGGTCACCACGATCAGCAACGGGTGTGTCAGCGGCCATCAGGCCGTCGGGATCGCGGCCGGGCTGCTCCACTCCGGTGACACCGACGCGGCCCTGGTGGTGGGACACGACTTCCCGCTGCTGACTCCGCTGATGCGGCTGTACGCGGCGATGGGCGAGGGCGCCCTGTGCCGGCGGGAGGATCCGGTGGGCGCGATGCGTCCCTACGGACGGGAACGGGACGGCTTCGTACTGGGCGAGGGCGCCGTCACGTTGTGCCTGGAGCGGGCCGGCTCGGCGCGACGGCGAGGTGCGCGCGCCTATGCCGAGATCCTGGGACACCGCTCGCGGAGCGAGGCGGCACACCCCATGACGATGGACCTGAGCGGACAGCACATGGCGAACCTGGCGGAAGAGGTACTGGAGGACGCGCACAGGAAGCCCGAGGATGTCGGCTACGTCTGCGGACACGGCTCGGCCACGCGGTACAACGATCTCGCCGAGGCCCGCGCGCTGAGCCGCCTCCTGCCGGAGACCTCACCACGGCATCGCCCGCCGCTGGGCTCCGTCAAGCCCGTCTACGGTCACCTCCTGGGCGGCAGCGGCACACTGAACGTCGCCGCTGTCGCGCTGATGCTGCACCACCAGCAGTTGGCACCCACCTTGAACTGCGAGGACCCCGACCCCGAATGCGGCTCCGACCATGTGGCCGAGGGCCGACGGCCCGTGCGCACGGACCTCGCGCTCTCCCTCTCCTCCTCCCTGGGCAGCCATTCCTCCGTGGTGGCCCTGGCCGCCGCCGCGTGATCATGGCGGATGCCACGGCGCACGCACCGCTCATCGCCGCCGGCCCGGACGAGCTGGTCGCGGCTCTGGTGGGACCGGGGACACATGTGCACTGCGCGATCACCCCGTCGCGGCCCAACGCGTTGATCCACGCGCTGGCCCGGGTCTTCGCCGGCCGCGGAAGTCTCACCGTGAGCATCGCGGCCCTTCATTCCAACGCGCACGCTCTCGCGCTGTCGGGTGCCGTACGCCATGTGGAGACGGGCTTCCTCGGGGAGCTGTACCCCGCGCCGCGCCCGCACCCGCTGTACGCCGACGTCGCCACGGCTGGAGTGCCGTTCACCGTCCGGGCCTGGTCGTTGCTGAGCCACGTGCAGCGCCTGGTGGCAGGGGCGCAGGGGCTGCCCTACGCGATCACCGGTTCCCTCGCCGGCAGCGACCTGCCCGCCCGGCTGCCGGGGGACGTGCACACGGTGGCGGACCCCGCATGCCCGGAACGGAACCTGACACTGGTGCGCGCGCTGCGCCCGGATGTCACCCTCGTGCACGGAGTGTGCGCCGACCGGCACGGCAACGTGGTGCTCGTCCCACCTCTGGGCGAAGGCCCCTGGGCCTGCTACGCAGCCCGGCGAGGTGTCATCGCCTCGGTGGAACGCATCGTCCCCGACGCCGTGGTGGCGGCACACGCCGACCACGTGGTCGTCCCGGGACAGCGGGTCATCGGACTGTGCGAGGCACCGCGCGGCGCTCACCCCCAGTCCCTGCGCACCAAGGGCATCGCGGGAATCACCGGCTACCCGGACGACTACCCGTTCCTGGCAGCCACGGCCCGTGCCTGTGCGACGGCCGAGACCGCCGCCCAGTGGTACGAGCGGTGGATCGCGCCGCCCGGCGGCCACGCCTCCTACCTGGAACGCCTCGCGGACATCGCACGCCCCGGCCCTGCCGCCCGCGCCCACGGGGCGGGGACGGCAGGAGCACACGCGTGTGCGACCGCTCAGGAACGGGTGGCGGTGCTGACGGCACGGGCGGTCGTCGAACTCGTGGAACGCGCCGGGTACGACACCCTGTTCGCGGGTATCGGCGTATCCCATCTCGCGGCGTGGACGGCGGCGGCCCAACTGGAGCGCCGGGGACGGCCCGTCCGGGTGTGTGCCGAACTCGGCCTCTGCGGAATGCGGCCCGCGCGGGGTGACCCCTTCCTCTTCTCCTCCGCCCACATGGAACGGTGCGAGGCGCTCACGTCGGTCCTCGAAGCACTCGGCGGTATGGCGGCGGGCAACAGCGGGCGGTGCCTGGGCGTGCTGGCCGCTGCCGAGATCGACCAGCGGGGCAACATCAACACGGTTCGTTCACCGAGCGGCCGGTGGCTCACGGGATCCGGCGGGGCCAACGACATCGGGACCGCGGTCGACTGCGTCGTAGCGGCCACCGCCGCCCCGCACCGCTATGTGGCAAGGGTGGCCCATGTCACGACGCCGGGGCGCCGGGTGCGCTCGGTCGTCAGCCAGTTCGGCCGCTTCGAGCGCCACGAGGAGGACTCTCCGCTGGCACTCGCGACGTGGCTGCCGCCCGACGGCGAGGAGACGCACGGCACCGAGGCCGTGCTCGGACGCCACACCTCCTGGCAGACCACTCCACTGCCGACGTTACGCGGGGAGGAGCGGATTCGGGACGACGAACTCGCCCTGCTGCGGAGCTTCGACCCCAGCGGCCACTTTCGATGACGAGGAGAACTCTCATGACGCGCTCACACCGCGGCGCCTGGGCTGAATCGGGAATCAGTATCACGGGCTTCGGGCACTACTATCCGGAGCGTCTGGAGATCAGCTCGGACGATCCGGAGACCTTCGCCGAACTCGGTGTGCGGACGCGTCATGTCTCCTCCCCCGACGAGACGGTTCCCGTGATGGCGGGCACCGCCGTCCGGCGCGCGCTCGCCGCGGCCGGGCGCGGCATCGAGGAGGTGGACCTGCTGATCCTCGCCAACTGCACCACCCGCCGCTGGTTCCCCGAGGCCGCTCCGCGCGTCGCCCATGAGGTGGGCGCGCACCGGGCGCTCGCCTTCGACGTATGCGGTGCCTGCGCCGGGTTCGTGCACGGGATACAGCTCTGCGCCTCCCTGCTGAGCACCCTGGGCGGGATGCGCCTCGCCGTGGTGGTCGCCTCGGAGCAGTTCTCGCGACGGGCCAGGCCACAGAGCCGCAGCGCGCGTGTGGTGGGCGATGCCGCCGCGGCGGCGGTGCTCGCGCGCGACGGCGGGAGCGGCCTGCTGGACTCGGTGCTCCATACCACCGGGGCGGAGGCCGATATCTGCACGATCGGCCCGGAGGACGGCTGGATGCACACCGACCCGCAGGTCGCGGAGCTGGCCTTCAAGACCCAGAGCACCGCGGCGGACGAACTGCTGGAGCGCACCGGCCTCACGCTTGCCGACGTCGACTGGGTGGTGCCCCATCCCGGCACCCGGGTGGTACAGGCGTCGCTGCGCGACCACTTCGCACGCGCCGGGGCGAGCATGGTCACCAACTTCGAGACGTGTGGAAATACGGCCAGCGCCGCGATCCCCGGCACCGTCTCCGAGAACCTGGGAACGGGCCTGTTCCGCCGGGGCCAGCTCGTCCTCGCTCCCACGGCGGGCGCGGGGTGGTACTACGGCGGCCTGCTGATCCGCCTGTAGGTGTCCGCCCGTAGACGGCCGCCCCGGTCAGGGCCCGTACGCCCGGGCGGGAGCGGACAGCCGGTCTCCTCGCACGAGGTGAGAACCGGTCCCTTCACACGAGGTGAGGAAATGAACAGCTTCGACGCACTGCCCGCGATCGTCGGGTACGGAGTGCTCGCGCCCCAGGTGTCGGCTCCCGGAGAGCTGTGGGACCGCTTGCGCCAGAGTCCCCGGGCCGCCACCACGGACCCGGCCCGGTTCGACAACGACGACTTCCACTCGCCGGACCCGGAGTGCGAGGACGCCACTTACGGACGCGGGTTCATGGCCGTGACGGGATTCGATCCCCACCCGGTGCTGGGCGCCGAGATGGCGTCGGGCACCGCCCCGGACGACCTCACCGCGCTGTGGCTGCGTCACACTCTGCTGTGCGCGCTGGACGAGGTGACGGTCCGCGCCAGCGACCGTGTCCTGTTCGTCCTCGGCTATCCGCTTCCCGGGTCCCTCCGGCTGGACGAGTCCTTGACCGAGCGCGCCGCGGGACTGCGGCCCGCGGAGCAGGACGACACCCGCTTCCTGCCCTTCGAGATCGCGCGTACGGCGGCTCACGGGCTGCTGCCCGAGGGCACCGACACCCTCGTCATCGACAGCGCCTGTTCCTCGGCTCTCTACGCGTGCGACATCGGTGCGCGCGCACTGCGCGCGGACGAGGCCGACATCGCCCTGTGCGCCGGGGCCTACGCGGTCACCCCCCGGGACTGTGTCGCTTTCGCCAAGGCTCGTGGCATGTCACCGAGCATGCGGCTGCGTGCCTTCGACGAGGCGGCCGACGGGGCGGTGCTCGGTGACGCCGCCGGTGCTGTCGTCCTCAAGACCCCGGAGCGTGCCGCCGCGGATCAGGAACGGGTCCTCGCCGTGGTCACCGCGACCGGCACCTCCTCCGACGGCAAGGGCAAGGCCATCTACGCGCCCGACCAGGCCGGTCAGTACAGGGCGGTGCGGCGGGCCCTGGACTCCGGCGCGCTCGCGCCCGACGACGTGGACTGGGTGATCGCCCACGGGACCGGAACGCCCGTGGGCGACCGCTCGGAACTCACCAGCCTGAACTCTGCGTATGCCGAGCGGGCCACGGCTCTGCCCCTCGTCTCCAACAAGAGCGTCTTCGGCCACTCGTGCAACGCCTCGGGGGCCGTGTCCCTCGCCCATGCCCTCCTGGCGCTCGACAACGCGGCCGTCCCACGCCAGCAGCACTTCCGGCGCCTCCCCGAGCTCCCCGCCGAGGTCCCCTCCGTCGCGCCCCTCACCGGCGAGAGGGCCTGGCCCCGCCGGTCCGGCAGTCCGCGCACCGTGGCCGTCTCGGCCTTCGGGTTCGGTGGCACCGATATCCACCTGCTGCTCAGCGACCGGCCGGGCCCCTCGGCGCCGGTTCCGGCGCCACCTGATGAGGTGGTTCTCGTGGGCTGGGACGCTCTGCTGCCGGGCGCACCCGACACCACGGCACTCACCGAATGGCTACGTGAGGGAACCGCACCGGGCGCCACGGCCTTCGGCGACCCCTATCCCGTGCCGTCGCCCAAAACGACCGGTATCCCGCCGGTCACGGCGGAGCGGATCGACCGGACCCAGATGATGGCGCTCGAATGCGTGCAACGCTACACCGAACGGTGCGGCACCCCCTGGGAAAGGGCAGCGGGCTTCACGGGCGCGCTGACCGGCCATTTCGGTCCGACGCGGGCGGGCGTCGACTACACCCACCGCTGTCACCTCCGCCAGCTCCGCCGCCGGTTCGCCGACCGGGGTTCCGCCGCGCGGCACGAGAGCGCGGTACGCGAACGGATCGCCCCCATATCGCTGGACACGGTGGCGGGGATCATGCCTGGGTGTGTGGCGGCCCGCGTAGCCAAACGATGGGATCTGCACGGCATGACCATGGCCGTCGAGCAGGGCTGGGACTCCACCCTGGCGGCGCTGTCGATCGCGCACGGCGCTCTGGCCGCCCGTGAGCTGGACTTCGCGCTGCTCCTGGGGGCGCACGGCAACCGCCTGCCGGAATTCGGCTCGCTGCTCGCCCCTTACGGTGTGCCCGGCGTGCTCGCGGAGGGGGTGTTCCTGCTCGTCCTGGCGCGGCAGGAGGCACTGGGGAGCACGCCCGGTCTGGCCCGGGTGACTCGTCTCCCGGCGGGAGTGGCACCCGAGGAGGTGCCCACGGTGCGGTGCGGCCCTTGGGCGGGACGCACCTACGCGGGGGCGGACGGCGCGGTCGCGCTGTTGCGTGCCGTGGTCGGGCCGGACCCCGTCGCCGTGGTGGCTCCGTCGCCGGGCGGTACGGGTCCCCTCTGGAGCGTGGCTCGTACAGCCTGACCCGGGCATCGGACGACGACGGAATGACGGGGGTGGGTGACGGTGGGTGACGTGTGATCAGCCGGCGCTGTAGCCGCCGTCGAGGGCGTACGCCTGCCCGGTGATGAAGCCCGCGGAGTCCGAGAGGAGATAGGTCACCAGATCGGCCACTTCACGCAGTGTGCCCATGCGGGGGATGGGATGTGCCTGGACCGCGGCGGCGAGCACGTCGTCCGGCAGCGCCCGCAGCAGCTCGGTTTCGACGGCGCTCGGGCAGACGGCGTTGACCCTGATCCCCTGCCCCGCGTGTTCCAGTGCCGCGGCTTTCGTGAGCCCGACGATGGCGTGTTTGGCAGCCGTGTAGAGCGGCAGTCCGGGGAACGCCACCAGACCGGTGACGGAGGAGCAGTTGACGATGGCGCCGTGGCCCTGATCGCGCATGGCGGCGAGTTCGAACCGCAGTGAGTTCCAGCACCCCTTGAAGTTGACGGAGACCAGTTCCTCCCAGTCCTCCTCGCGGGTCTCCACCAGCGGCACCTTCCCCCGGCCCATGGTTCCGGCGTTGTTGAATGCCAGGTCGAGGCGTCCGTATGTCCGTGTCACCTCCTCGACGGCGGAGCGCACCTCGTCCTCCCGCGTGACATCCACGGGAATGAACCGCGCGCGGCTCGCGTCCCCCGTCACCTCGGCGAGCGCTTCGAGCAACGCGGCGCCTCGCTCGGTGCGCCGGCCGCACCCCACGACGACGGCGCCCGCGCGGGCCAGTGCGAGTGCGGTCTCCCAGCCGATGCCGGAAGTGGCCCCGGTCACCAGGGCCACTTCGCCGGTCAGGGTGAACCGCGCGGTCACCGTCCCTCCTTGGCCTGGTCCCGCAACCGGTCGAGAACCTTCATGGCCTGCCTGCTGGCCTGGATCGCACGTGGTACGCCCGCGTAGGCGCCACATTGCAGGATGGTCTCCAGGATCTCCTCCGGCGCGAGCCCCGCGGCGTACGCCTGCTCCACATGTCCGGCCAGCAGTTCGTCGCACCCGCCGAGAGTGGTCAGCACGCAGACCGTGATGAGTTCCCGGTCCCGGGGGCCGAGTGCCGGGCGGCTGTGCAGAGTTCCGTAGACGGACTCCACCGTGTAGCGGGCGAGATCAGCGTGGGGGATGGCCTGCGCCACACGCTCGTCGGCGTCGGGCAGGACGGTGCGCAGACGTGCCATGCCCGCTTCGTACAGCTCGGACCGGCCGGTCGTCCTCATGAGACCTCCAGGGCGTCACGTGTGGTTTTGGGCACCGGCACCAGCCCCGCGGTGGTGCCTCGCAGGACGATCGTGCCGTTCTGGTTGGTGATGACCATCTCGGCTTCGACACTGGTGCCGAGCGGCCCCGCCGGCACGGCTCGCCGGATGGTGAGGCGGGCTTCGATGGTGTCGCCCGAATGGACCGGGGCGATGAACTCCATCGTGCTGCGGCGGCCCAGATAGCCGAAGGGCGCGAGCACTTCCCCTGCCAGCGAGGCGACGTACAGGCCGTGTGCCAGCGGTGGATCGCACGACGTGTCGACGTGGTGGCCCGCCCGGTCACCCGTGAGTTCCGCGAAAGCGAGGATCTGCTCGGTCTCGATGAGACGCCGCGCGGTGTACACCTTTCCGGCCCGGGGCGGCGACGAGGTCATCGGGCGCTGTCCGAGAGACGGCGTGTCACGAAGTCGGTCATGTCGTCCAGCACACGGAGTTCTTGAAGCGTGGCGAAGTCCTCCGAAGCGTTCAGACCGAAATGATCGGTCACCTGGGCGGCCAGTTCCGCCTGCCGGAGCGAATCCACGCCCGCCTCCGACTCCAGGTCCGCCGCGCAGTCGAGTTCGCCGCGACCGTACCCGAGGGCGTTCTCGTAGATGCCCCGCAAGACATCGGAGACCGCGGAGCGCCGGGGGCCGTCGGTGTCCCAAGGGAGGGTCATCACCCTCACTCCTCCCGCTCGGACACGGTCGGGGGGTTGGCGCCGATCTGCGTGAAGAAGCCGAGCGCGTCCCAGGCGCTCCAGCTCTCGGCCAGCTTCCCGTCTTCGTGCCTGTCCACGGTGATGCCCTCCACCGAGAACTTGCGTCCGGTCGCCGGAACGTCCGGCAGATCGCCTGTCTGGGTACCCGCGAAGGTCCAGCGGCAGATCACTTTGTCGCCGTCGGCCAGCACCTCCGCGACCGTGACCCGAAGGTCCGGGAACACCTCGCAGTACATCTGGAGTGCCGCCCGGGCCGCACGGGGTCCGCGGAGTTCGGGGAAGGGCCAGTGGGGGTCGTGGTCGATCCAGCCTTCTCCCACGACCCTGTCGAGTGCGTCGGGGTCCTTCTCGCTCCAGGCGTTGAGCAGCGCGAGCGATCGCTTCTTGTTCTCTTCGGTCAGGGGGCCGGTCAGTGTCATCGTGACGTCTTCCTCTCCTGGAGATGCGGGACGGCATCGGCGATGGCGGTCCAGGTTCCGTCCGTCGTGGCGCCGCCGTCGATCACCAGCACCTGGCCTGTCATCCAATTCGAGTGGTCGGCGGCCAGGTAGAGGGCCGCGGCGGCGACGTCCTCGCTCTGTCCGATCCTGCCCAGCGGCCAGGGCCACCGGTGTCCCGCGGGATACCGCTCCCACAGAATCCGGGACAGCTCGGTCCGTACGAGCCCTGGAGCGATCGCGTTGATCCTGACGCCCGGACCGATCTCCGCCGCCAGGTGGCGGGTGAGGTGCAGCAAGCCCGCTTTGCTGAGGTTGTACGCCCCCGTGGGGCCGCCCCCGTAGAGCGCGCCGATCGAAGCGATGTTGACGACGCTTCCTCCGCTTTTGCGCATGGAATGCCGCCAGGCGGCCTGGGTCCAGAGGAGTGGCGCGCGGGTGTTGGTCTGCCATATCCGATCCAGGTCCCTGTCGCCGGCTTCGATGAGGGGACCCACACCTGTGTTCATCGCGGCGTTGTTCACGAGAATGTCGATGCCGCCGAAACGCTCGGTGGTGGCGGCCACGCATGTCTCGGCGTGGGACGGTTCCTCCGTCCGTGCGAGGAATCCCGCGCAATTCGGCCCGGCGTCCGCGACGGCGTCCGCCAGCCGGTCGCGGTCGCGCCCGGTCAGCATCACCTGCGCTCCGTGCCGTGCGAACTCGATGGCGATCGCCCTGCCGATACCGCGCGAGGCGCCTGTCACGAGAGCGGACTTTCCTTGCAGGCTCGCACTTTCCTCGTCCACAGCGCCTCGCTTCGTTCGTGGAACAGATCAGGGCGGGGCAGTGGCAGCTCGTCCGTGGCTGCTCGCTTCTTCGATGCTAGGAGTCCCGTACGTGCCCGGTGGCTACGGTTTTCCGTAGCCTGTGCGCACGCTCTCTGTGGCGACACTCGGGACAGCACCGCTCGGCCGGGGCCCGGTCACCGCTACGGGGAGGAGACTTCGTACATGGACGCGACGGATTTCCTCGCCCCCGCCACGGAGGCGATGGGCCGGCTGCGCCGATATCTCGGCACGGTGACCGGTGTCCAGATGCCGCCCCTCAGCGTCCGGCCGCTGACCGGCGGAATGTCACGGCCCAGTTTCCGGCTGACGGCGGACAGCTGTGCCATGTCCTGGGTGCTGCGTACAGCCGTCTCCCGGCGGGAAGTAGCCGGACTCCTCCGGGAATACCGTGCCCTTCGCACTCTCCGGGGCTCGCCGGTACGGGCACCCGCCCCCGTCGCCGTGTGCGAGGACGCCTCGGTCCTGGGCACGGCGTTCAGCGTGCTGGAGTGGGTCGAAGGCACCGTCCACACCCGGAAGCCGACGGGGCTGAGCGCGGAGCAGGCCCGGAAGCTGAGTCTCGCGGTGGTCGAGACGCTCTGCTCGTTGCACCGCCTTCCTCCCCGCCACCACCGCGCGCTGCCGCGGTCACCCGACCCTGCGCGGTACCTGGAACGGCAGATGGAGCGGCTGCGGCGGCAGTGCCTGGCGTTCGGCAGCGAATGCCCCCGTGGCGCCGTCGGTCTTCTCGATGTCCTGGCCGCTTCGCTCCCCCGGTCTCCGGAAGCGACCGTCGTGCACGGCGACTTCCATCCCGGCAACCTCGTCTTCGACGCGCACGATCCCGCGAGGCCCGCCGCGATCCTCGACTGGGAACTGTGCACGGTCGGCGATCCCCTCACCGACCTCGGCACCCTCGCGGCATGCTGGTCCGGCCCCGCCGACCCTCCCAATTCCCTGGCGCGGGGTCTGAGCGGCCAGCCCGGTCTGCTGAACGTCGACGAGCTGGTGGACCGGTACGTCGAGCTGACCGGAGCCGCGGGCGACCGCACGGACTGGTACCTCGTCTTCGGCCAGGTCCGTACCGCCGTGCTGCTCCAGGCCCTCGCCCTGAACGGGCAGACGCTTCGGGAGCCCTCGCCGCAGGCTCTGGTCGACAGGGCGAGACAGCGTGTCCTCCAGTCGCGGCAGCCAGGGCTGCAAGGAGAGACCCCACAGGACTGAGCCGTCCGCGATCCCTTCCCGGGAAGGAACCCATGGACTTCAGCGACGACCCCCGAACCTCCGAGCTGGCCGCACGGCTGCTGGCGTTCATGGACGAGCGGGTGCTTCCCGCCGAATCCGTGGCAGCCGCGGAGATCACCGCGGGAACCCCGCACTGGGGCCGCCCCGCGGTCCTCGAACCGCTCAAGGAGAGCGCGCGTGCGGAAGGGCTGTGGAACCTCTTCCTCAGCCATCCCGACTACGGCGCCGGGCTCACGAACCTCCAGTACGCGCCGCTCGCCGAGATCACTGGTTCGAGTCCGTTCCTCGCACCCGAGGCCCTCAACTGCGCCGCCCCGGACTCCGGGAACATCGAGCTGCTGGTCGAAGCAGGCACCGAGGCGCAGAAGCGACGCTGGCTCACCCCCTTGCTTGAGGGGGCGGCCAAGTCCGCCTTCGCCATGACCGAGCCGGAGGTAGCCTCCAGCGACGCCCGGAACATCGCCACCCGCATCGAACGCGACGGTGACCACTACCTTGTCACCGGCCGCAAGTGGTGGACCTCGGGCGTCCTCAGCCCCGTCTGCGACCTCATTGTCCTGATGGGCGTGACCGACCCGTCCGCGCCGGTCCGCAAGCGTCACAGCCTGCTCCTGATCCCCGCGGACACCGAGGGTGTGGAGATCAACCGGCCGCTTTCCGTGCTGGGGTACTGGGACGGGCCGACGGGAGGTCACGCCGAGGTGACCTTCGACCGGGCCCGTGTTCCCCTCGGCTGCCTGCTCGGGGAGGAGGGCGCCGGTTTCGCGCTCGCTCAGGCACGTCTCGCGGGAGGGCGCATCCACCACTGCATGCGGCTGGTCGGGATGGCGGAGCGCGCACTCGGCCTGATGTGCGAGCGGAGTCTGGGCCGGGTGGCCTTCGGCGCGAAACTGGCGGAGCACGGCAGCGTACGCGAGGGCATAGCCAGGTCACGTACGGAGATCGACCAGGCCCGGCTCCTGGTCGAACACGCCGCCTGGACAGTCGACACGGCCGGGACGGAGGCCGCTGCCTCACGAGCGGCCATCTCAGCGATCAAGGCGGTAGTACCGTCCATGGCCGGCACAGTGATCGACCGAGCTGTCCAAGTGCATGGTGGCGGCGGTCTCTCACAGGATTATCCGCTCGCCCAGATGTACACCTTCACACGGGTGCTGCGGATCGCGGACGGGCCCGACGAGGTGCACCGGCACGTCGTCGCGAAGAGCGAACTGTCGAAGTATCAGCACTCACCGCGATGAGGCTTCGCTTTCCCGTAGGGCGGACCGAGGTCGGCCGGGAAACACTGAGGATTCAGGGGGAGGCCATTCCACAGGGAGGACCGAACTCCATGGAAGAACTTCACGGAAACGACCGGGCCTCCTCACCGGAGGAACCCCACAAGGATTCCGTCCGGGTGGAGACCGCCGACAACATCGCGGTCATCCGGCTGGACCGGCCTCCCCTCAATGTGCTGAACACCCACATGCGCGACATGATCGGAGCGGCTGCCCTGCGCGTCGGCCAGGACCCCCGGATCAGGTCCGTGATCCTCTACGGCGGCGACCGGGCACTGGCCGCTGGAGGGGACATCCACGAGATGGCGGAGGCGTCCTCGTCCGAGGTCGATGTGCTCGCCCGCCGCGCCCACGCGGCCTTCTCCGCCGTGGAGGCCATCCGCAGCCCCGTAGTGGCCGCGCTGACAGGGCATACTCTGGGTGGCGGGCTGGAGCTGGCGCTGTGCGCCGATTACCGGATATGCGCGGCCAGTTCTGTACTCGGCCAGCCGGAGGTAAGGCTCGGGCTGATCCCCGGTGGCGGCGGTACCCAGCGCCTGCCGCGGCTCATCGGGCTCTCACGGGCGAAGGATCTCATCTATACGGGCCGCCAGGTGCACTCCGCCGAGGCGCTCGCGCTCGGCCTTGTCGACGAGGTGGTGCCCGACGACGAGGTGTTCACCAGGGCGCGGGAATACGCCGCCCGCCTGTCGAGCGGCTCCAGCTCGGCGATCCGCGCGGCGAAGGAAGCCATGAGCACGCGTCCCCGGCATGACGGACACGACGGTCTGGAGGTCGAACGGCTTCTCTTCTCCGCGCTGTTCAGCGGTGAGGACGCCCGGTACGGGTTGCAGCACTTCCGTGAACACGGGAGGCCGCCCACGCGTTTTCATTCCGGCCGAGTCGAGCCGTAGTCCCCGGGCAGCGCGAGTGCCAGTTGCGCCCGCCGGGTTATCCCCAGCCTGCGGTACACGTCCGTCATCTGGAACTCGACAGCTCGCGTACTCACCCCGAAACAGTCGGCGATCTCCCGGTTCTTCCACCCCTTGACGGCTAATCGGGCGATACGCATCTGATGTGGTGACAACTTCTGCCCGAAGGGAAGCCCGGCGCCCTCCCGTTTCTCCGTCCGCTGTTTCTCCGTCCGCGTGAAAGCGGCGCCTACCACTGGATACCGCAAGGTGATTCTGGCACCGGCGGAGACCACTCCCATCTGCGCCAGCCCGCCCACGGTCCGTACCGCTTCCGCCTCGGTGACCCCCATCCTCCGTGCGAGCATGGCGGTATCCGGGTTCTTCATCCTGGTCAGCTCCCGGCACACGGCGACGGACAGCTCGCCCTCCGAGGAGATTCGGGTGACGAGCGGTCGTGCACACGCCCGGGGGTGGTACCGCACAAGACTCTCGACCGCGTCATCGCCCGGTTCCATGCCGGTTTCCGTGCTGACCGCGGCCAATTGCGCCAGAAGTGCCGGGTTGCCTCCGGTCGCGGTGTGCGCCTGATCGCAGAAGCGTGACGAGGGGGTCTTCGGCAGCCGGGACCGGAGCAAGGATTCGGCGGAAATCGCGTTCAAGTTTCCCAGCGCAACCGTGTCCGCCATTTCTTCGAGGTCGAGGAGCGCCGGTGATACCTCAGGGCGCTGATTCCCTCGTATGGTGAGGGCGACCGTCACGGGTAAGTGCCATAATCGTCCGAGTACTCGCAGAGAGGGCTCGTCGGCCCATTGCGCCTCGTCCACCGCGATCAAAAGGCCCCGCGATGCCTTCGGAGTCATTTCGGTCAGCCAGGCATGGGAACCGGCCTGGCCGGAAATATCACGCACTCCCGCGGATGCCGCCAGCTCGCACAGTATCCCGTTCCGCACGTCTTTCTCACGGATACCGCCCCGGGCCGTGGCCACGGCGAAACCGGTCTGCTGAGCCTGCACGACTGTTCGTCTGAGCAGCGTCGTCCGCCCTGTTCCCGCGCCTCCCAAGATGACCCGGACGGGGCTGTGCGCACTCTCCCTCCGGAGAGGTGACGGAAGAAGCGAGTCGCCGGACGTGCACCGGGTGATGCGGGCGGGGCCGAGGTCGTGCATCACACCTCACAGCAGGATGAGCGGAATGCGAAAGCGACGCCACAGCGTCTGGGGAAAGGGCTTCGGCACATGGCCTGCCCGCACAGCCCGCCGCGCTACCGGGACCCAGCGGGGCAAGAGCGTGAACGTGGTGAAACCGCCGACGCCGGGTTGTCTCAGCCTGCTCAGCCCGGCACCGGCGCGCAGCCCCTCAGTCGCCGCACTTGTAGGCGTAGATGTGCAACCCGTCCCGGGGCTCACGCTCCACCTCGCGCCGGGCTTCCACCATCGCTTCCTCACAGTTCTCCGCCTGCTCAGGGCTCAAGGCCGGCGCCCCGGACGGCTGTCCCTCGCGCGTCTCCCCGTCGGGTGACGGGCTGTCAGGCCGCAGCGCCAGCGTGGCGCCACCGCCCGCCAGGACGAGCGCCAGCCACGCGCCGCCGGCCCACCACCACGCACGCCGCGTCCGCGACATCCCCACCCCCGTATGTCCCACGGTTCCCACTGTCCCGGCCAGTCTGCCACCGGTGCGGCGACGGGGAGTACGTGGCCGCGCTCAAGGTTCCGCGCAGGATGATCTCCGACGTCGGGGAGGACAGAAGCGCGCCCTCGCGGTGAGCGGTCGTGCGGCTCACCGCGAGGGCGGTTTCTCAGGGGTGGTGCGTCAGGGGGTATGTCAGGGGCGGTGCCTCAACGGTGGCGTCCGCGCCCCGCTCTCTGACGGGCACTCAGACCCGTACGTCCTCCCGTTCGCGCTGTGCGGGCACGGGCCGCTCCCGCAGCTTCTCGCCCTCGACGTCGAGGTTGGGCAGGGCCCGCTGCAAGGGGCGCGGCAGCCACCAGGCGGCGCGGCCGAGGAGCGACATCGCCGCGGGCACCAGGGTCATGCGGACGACGAAGGCGTCCACCAGCACACCCACGGCCAGCGCGAAGCCGATCGACTTGATGATCGGGTCCTCCATGAACACGAAGCCGCCGAACACCGAGGTCATGATGAGCGCCGCGGCGGTCACCACGCGCCCGTTGTGGCCCAGGCCGTTGACGGTGGCCTGGGACGCCTCGGCGCCGTGCACATAGTCCTCGCGCATACGGGAGACGAGGAAGACCTCGTAGTCCATGGCCAGGCCGAAGAGGATGCCGATGAGGAGGATGGGCAGGAAGCTGACCAGGGGCCCCGAGGTGTCGAGGCCGACGAGGTCGGCGAGGTGGCCCTGCTGGAACACGGCGACGGTGATGCCGAAGGTGGCACCGACGGTGAGCAGGAAGCCGAGCGCCGCCTTGATGGGAACGAGGATGGAGCGGAAGACGAGCATCAGCAGCAGGATGGACAGGCCGACCACCAGCAGGAGGTAGACCGGCAGGGCGTCGGCCAACTGCTCGGAGACGTCGATGCCCAGTGCCGTCATGCCGGTCAGGGACACCTTGGCGCCCTTGACGTCCGCCACGTGTTCGCGGATGTCATTGACCGCGTCCTCGGTGGCGGAGGCGGTGGGCCCCTCCTTGGGGATGACCGCCAGGAGCGCGGTGGTGCCCTCCTTGTTGAGCTGCGGCGGGGCGACCGTGAGGACTCCGTCGGTCTTCTTGATCTCCGCAGCGACCTGCTTGACCGCGGCTCCCGTCGACTTGGCGTCGTCGCCGGAGACGACCGCCAGCAGCCGTCCGTTGAAGCCCTCGCCGAAGCCCTCACTGGTGAGGTCGTACGCCTTGCGCGCCGGGGAGTCGCTGGCCGCTGTGCCCGCGTCGGGCAGGGCCAGCCGCATGTCCTGGGTCGGCAGTGCGACGGCGCCCAGGCCCACGATGCCCACCAGGAGCAGGGGTATGCGGGCGCGCAGGACGGTGCGGCCCCAGCGGAAGCCGAACGCTTCCTTGGCGGCGCTGCCGCCGCCCGGCTCCTCGCCGTCGCGCTGCTTGTTCTGCTTGGCGTCGCGCTGCTTGCGCGGCAGCACCCGCTGTCCCACGAAGCCGAGGATCGCGGGCAGCAGGGTCAGGGCGACCAGTACGGCCAGCGCGACGGTACCGGCTGCGGCCAGGCCCATGACGGTCAGGAAGGGGATGCCGACCACGGAGAGGCCCGCCAGGGCGATGACCACGGTGGCACCGGCGAAGACGACCGCGGAGCCCGCCGTCCCGGCGGCACGGCCCGCCGCCTCCTCGGGCTCGACGCCCTCGGTGAGGAAGTTTCGGTAGCGGGAGGTGATGAAGAGCGAGTAGTCGATGCCGACGGCCAGTCCGAGCATCAGCGCCAGGATCGGCGCGGTGCTGGTGAGTTCGATGGCGCCGCTCAGCGCGTACAGGCCCGCCATGCCCGCGCCGACGCCGATGAGGGCGTTGAGCAGGGTCATGCCCGCGGCCACCAGTGAGCCGAAGGTGATGACCAGCACCACGGCCGCCACCAGGACGCCGAGGATCTCGGTGGAACCGACCTCCACCTTGTTGGTCATCACCTCGCCGCCGTGCTCGACCTGGACGCCCTTCGCGTCCGCTCCGGCCTTCTCGAAGTCGGCCCGCTGCGCCTCGGTGACTTCCTGGGCGCCGGTGTCGAACTGGACCTGGACGAGGGCGTAGCGGCCGTCGGGGGACACCGACCTGGCCTTGAAGGGGTCGACGGCCGCGGTGACGCCGTCCACGCGGGCGGCCTGTTCGACCACCGGGGCGACGTCGGCGGGTGTGAGCTTCTCACCCTTGGGGGCGGCGATGACTATGGAGCCCGTCCCTCCGCTGGCCTGGGGAAACTCCTTCTTGAGGGAGTCCATGGCCCGTTGGGACTCGGTGCCCGGCATCTCGAACTGGTCGGTGGTCTGACCGCTGAAGGCCGCGGCGGCGCCGCCCAGCAGGGCGAGCAGCAGCAGCCAGAGCGCGACAACGCGCCCGCGGCGGCGGAAGGAAAACCGGCCGAGCCGGTGCAGCAAGGTCGCCATTACAGAAGATATCTCTCTGTTGCAGGTTCACCGGGGGTGGTGGTCGAGCGCCCGCAGGGCGCTGTGGATCATCTGGTCACGCAGCATCTCGTCCGGTACCGGCACATCACTGGCGCTGGTCACGAAGACCGCACCGATCACCATCCAGGCGCCCACCAGCGCCTCGGGTTCCGTGCTGTGACCGGCCAACGAGGCCAGCAGCCGTTCGGTGAGGCCGGGGATGCCGGACAGCGCGGAGTTGTTCAGCATCTCGGGAAGGTCGCTGAACAGGAGCTTGACCTCGCGCCGGTAACGCAGCGCGAGGTCCACATAGCCGGTCACGGCCGCCTCGACCGCCTGATCGCCCGTCAGCCCGGCGAGGCTCGCGTCGAGTTCGGTGAGCCCTTGACCGGCCGGCGTCAGCAGCTCGGTGAGTATCGCGTCCTTGCTGGTGAAGTGGTAGAGCAGCGATGCCTTCGAACAGCCCACCTCGGAGGCGATGTCGTGGAGCGACGTTCCCCGGTACCCGTGGATGACGAAGAGTGCGAGGGCCGCCTCCAGGATGTGCCCGCGCAGGGCGGATGCGGAGCGTGCCATGACCCAACAGTAACTGTCCGATCGGTCAGCCCTGAACGATCGGACAGGCCAGGCGTGTGGCCTTCGCCACTTCCGTCGCTCCGGGACGGCCGTGCACTATGCCGACTGCCCGCCCCCACGCAGCAGGGGCGGACTGAGCAGCCACGCGTTGCCCCGCCGGTAAAGGGCGGCCGGCCGCCCTGTCGGGGGGAACCGCTGCTCCCCCGTCGACTGGACGAAGCCCGTCGTATTGATCACCTTGCGGCGGAAGTTGCTGGGGTCCAGGAACTGCCCCCAGACGACCTCATAGACCGTGCGGAGTTCACTCAAGGTGAATGACTCTCCGCAGAATGCCGTGGCGACCGCCGTGTACTCGAGCTTGCCGCGAATTTCCTCCAACGCCTCCGCGAGGATGTCCGCGTGGTCGAACGCCAAGCCCTGGCCATCACCGACCAGCCGCGAAACCGGAAACCAGTAGGCACGCTTGGCGTCGGTACCTCCCACCGGAGCGGGAAGATCCGGCACCAGCGCGAGGTAGGCGATCGTGACGACCCTCCCCCTGGGATCGCGCCCAGGATCCCCATAGGCGCCCAACTGCTCCAAGTGCAGCCGACTGCCGTCGATGTTCGCCTCCTCCGACAGTTCGCGCAGCGCGCCCTCGCGCAAGGTTTCGCCCCTCTGGACGTATCCGCCGGGCAGCGCGGGCCGACCGAGGAACGGCTCCTTGCCACGTTCGACCAGGAGAACCATCAACTGGTCGTCCCTGATGGTGAAGATAGCCAGATCCACCGTCACCCACGACGCCTCCACCTCAGCGGACTTCTTCAGCCAGTCATCCACCAGAACCCCTAAAGGTCATATTGACTTAAACACTTCCGACGCTTATGGTCAAAGTAACCATAACTCTGGAGGCAGGGGCAGAGCGTGATCACTTCGCATGCGCCACCCGCCAAGGAACGGACCGGCGAACCCACCGCCGCCACACGTCACTTATGCACCGGCGTGTATGTGGACGAGCGATTCCGTGACCTCGTGATCGACGAGGTGTGCACAGCCCCGCACCGAAGAGTCGCCCCTTCATACGGATTCGACATCGTTCCGGTCATGCGTCATGCGTGGCGGGCCGCGGCACTGAGTGCGATACCCCGTGCGACGGTGGCGGGAGCCGCGGCCGTTCCGGCCTTCATGGGAGCGGCACCCACCACCGTCCTGGTCATGTGCGGCCTGCTCCTCTTATGGCTGCTCCGTCTCGCGACGCTGCTCCGGCGCATCGACTCGGAACCACGGCTCAGGCGGCGCGCCAAACGCCGCGACCGGGAGCCGGCGCGCAAGCACCTGAGTCTCCTGAAACTCGTCTTCACCCGGAAACGCTCCTGGCAGCGCTCGGAGAAGATGCAGATGCTCAGGCACATAGGTGTCGTCGCGGTCACCCTGGTGCTGTTCGGCCTGATCGTCGCGGCCCTCTACCCGGCCGACGCAGCCGTGGCCCTCCACTTGGCGGGGGCGATCACGGTCATGTACCTCACGGTCGGGGCCGCACGGCAACTGGTACTGAACCACGTCCTGCGTGCCGCGGACCTCAGACCGGCACGACTGTCCCGCCGACAACAGGCAGCAGACGCACAGCAGCATCACGTCTGTGCGGTGTACCGACGTCCGCGTCACAGCGAGGACGAGAACGAAGACGAGGACGACCTCACCAAATTCACACTCTTCGGGGAAGAGTCACCGTTCGTCGGAGCTGGAGAACTCGTCTACCAGTGGAACCCCCCGATGAGTATTCAGTTGCTGCGTCCCGGCGACGACGAGACCCCGCTTCATGAACGTGAGTACCTTGTGCCTCCCTTCCAGGCGTATGACCTGGTGCAGTATCTGCGCGAGGCAGTCGAGCATCTGGAGGCCGACAGCGGCGACGTCCGGCTCGATGCCGAAGTCCACCACCGCGTCTACGTCGCGGAAACCGACGTGGCGGCAGATCGGTCCCTCTTGCCACGCCGGCTCAGCGAGGCCGATATGCGCGTCATCATCAACACGCCCGCTTCCAAGCAGCACCACTTTCTCGAAGTCACCACACCCGCAGACGGGGCGGAGTTCGTCGCGACCGTCCTGCTGCACGTCAGCCTCCAGGGACGCACCTTGAGCATCTCCACGGCGGCGTGCGTCCTCGCCCACACCCCCAGATCCTTCCAGCGCACCGAGGAGTTCGGTCAGAGCGGCGTCGGAGCCGTCCTCTGGGCGGCGTTCCGGGAACTGGCCGCACTCCCGGCGGAGATACCACGCTCGTGGCGGATCATTCGCTATTTCTACGCACTGGGGAAAGCCGCACTGCTCCCCCGCGACCTCACCTCGACACCGATTCGCAACGTCCTGATCGGAACCCGCGTCAGCGTCAGACAGAGGTCAGCCCAGGAATGGTCGAAAATCCAACTGGAGAAGAGTGACATCACGGGCAGGATGAAGACGATCGAGCAACGATTGCTTCATGCCGCAGGCGATTTTCTGCACGCCAACGGGGTGGACGTATCCGAGTTCAAAGATCGCGCGCTCAAAATCATCAACAGCGGGATATTCAACTTCGGCGACAACAACACCTTCAGCAACAACGCGGTGGGCGCCGAAGCCCAGGTCGGCGGCGCGGGCGCCCAGCCGACAAGTCCCAGCAACCAGACCGGTGGAGGAAGCAAGTGAACGTCAACCGAGGCATCGTCAACCGCGGCGACAACAACAACTTCAGCGGCAATGCCATCGGAGACCGGGCCCGCGTCTCCATGGGAGCCCCTTCCCACGACCCCGGCACTTCCTCCCACGAGGAGAGCACGAGGTGGGACGTCGGAGTGGTCACGATTCTCAGCGAGGAACTCCGCGCCGTGGTGGACGAGCTGGGCCTGGAACGTCACAAGGAGCCCAGCGGCCTGTACTTCTACCACGGAGACTGCGCCACTCCGGGAAAGACCGTCCGGGTCGTGGCCACCCAGTGTCAGAGCCAGGGGCAGCGTTCGACGATGGCAGCGCTGGAGAACCTGCGCCGTCACTACAACCCACGGCTGTGGGCCCTGGTAGGCGTCGGCGGCGGAATCCATGACGAGCACGCCCGCATCGGCAATGTCATCGTCTCCACCGATGTCGTGTATTACGAGAATCGCAAGATCAATCCTCGCGAGGACGTCCGACGCCGAGGGGAGCACCGGCAGGCACCGGCACCGGTCGTTCACGCGGTGAACGCCTACTTCTCCGATAACGGGACTCCGGCGCACATCCCCGGCCGAGTCTCTTCGCACGCATCAGAGGAATTCGCCGTATATCAGGGAGTGATCGGATCGGGCGAAGCGGTGATCGCGGACCGTGAGAGCGATATCCGGAGATACCTCACCAGCTACCACGAGAAGGTACTGGCAGTGGACATGGAGGCCGGTGGCCTCAGTCAGTACTGGCAGGAGAACTCCGTCCACGGCAGGAACAACCCCGGTTGGGTCGTCGTCCGCGGCGTATCCGACAACGCAGACCAGGAAAAGGGGCACAGATACCACGAACTAGCGGCGCGCAACGCCGCTCACGTCCTGCGGCTCCTCCTCTCGTATCTCTGCTGACCGAAAGCGCCAAGGACCTCGTGATCGCTCAGGCACAGGAGGAAAGCTCACATGACCGCTTTTCTTTTCGGGATTCTCAGTTCTCTCGCGGCCAGCGCCATCCTGTTCGTCTTCGGTCTGCTACGCGGCTCACGCCCACTGTGGTGGCTGGTCGCCGTCTGCTCCTGGTGCACAGGCACGGGACTCGCCCGCGTGTACCCTCATCAGTCCTCCGCCGAGCGCGACATCGCACGGGATCTGGGCAGAGCCCGCTGGATCAAGGTTCTGGCAGGGCGGGGAAATGTGCTCACCCGTGAGGTGTTCTCCCCCCTCTGGGCGGGTGAACTCTCCCTCGAATCGGTACAGGTCCTGCTCCCCGACCCCAGCACCCGGGCCGACTCCTGGCTGGACCGACGCTCGCACGACGTGTGCCGATTCGACCCCGGCTTCACCCCGCACCTGCTGAGAAGCCAGGTCCAGGCGAACATCAACTACCTCGCACGGGTATCACGCACACAACGTGACTTCGAGCTGCACAGCTTCAACCTGCCCAACACGTGCCGGGTGATCGCGACGGACCGGGCCGCCTACCTCACCTTCTACAGCGGCTCCGGTCACGGCCGAAACTCCCCGTGCCTGTACGTGCGGGCGCCCGGACTCCTGTACAGCATCGCCCTCCAGCAGTTCGATTCGGCCTGGTCGGACAGTTCGCCTGTGCCCTCGACGCCGTAGCGGCACCCGTCACCGGTTGCTCCTCCGAGGAAGAGCGCTCCCGCCCGAGACCTCGAACCGTCGGACCGGCCGCCGCGGTGCGGTTGGCCGTCCCCTCCCCCGTACCCCGGGCGGGAGTCGCTGTTTCCCCCGTGCGACGGATGGTCCGTCCGTCGCTGAAACCGTAGAGGGCACCATCTCCGTGGACCAATGCGCACAGTGCTCAATTCCAGGGGCAGGTTGTGCACGGTGCTCAGTCGGCGCGGATCGCGGTGATGCGCAGCGCGTGGACGACGTCATAGGTGCCGACGCCGGTGGTCAGCAGATCGCGGCTGAGGGCGGCTTCGGCGGCATGCAGGTGGGCGCGGACGGTGTTGCGGCTGATGCCGAGGCGGCGGGCGGCGTGCTGGGCGTCGGTGTTGGCGTCGATCCACGCCTGGAGTGTGCGGCGCCGCGGGTCGCGCAGGGGCCGGAGGAACGTCCGGGCCCACGCGACGGCGCGTTCGGTGCGCAGCAAGTCCTCCAGCGCGGGAGGCTGTTGCTCCTCGCCCGGCTCGGGCGCCGCGCAGGCGCCGGTGACGGCGAGGGCCAGGTGGAGGGCGGCGCGGGAGCGGACGTCGTTCAGGTCCATGTCCAGGGCCCGTTCCGCACGCCTGATGTGGGCGGTGACGGTGTTGCGGCTGAGGCCGAGCAGCCCGGCCACCACCGACCGGGGCGCGGCCGTGAGCAGGCGGGTGATGTCGCGGGTGACCGTCGGAAGGGTGTCCAGCGGGCGCAGTACGTCGCGGGCCCAGGCGAAGGCGGGCGCGCCGGGGAGGACGCCGCCCAGCGGTGTCCGGCCCTGGTAGGCGGCCACGCGGCCCGGTGTGGTGCGGGCGACGGCCAGTGCGTGGGCGGCCTGGCTGTAGGCACCGGCCGTCGCGTCGAGCGCGTGCGTGCCGCTGATGCCCAGCGCGTAGCCGGGGTTGTCGCGCACCAGGCGGTGCAGCGCCCCGGCCCTGCCGTGCGCCGGACCGTCAGGGCCGCCCGGGCCACTCGGGCCGTCCGCGTCCCGGCCGCCGGTGCCGTCCGTGTCACCGGCGCCGTCCGTGCTATCGGTGCCTTCGGTTCCGTCCGTGCCGTCCGTGCCGTCGGCGATGAGGCAGATCAGGTGCTCCTTGAAGGCCGGGCACTGCACCATGAGATCCGCGCCGTGGTAGCCGGAGGGGTCCTGGTGCGCCCGGACGATCCGCTCGCGTTCGGCGGGCGGGCAGTGCAGCAGATGGATCCGTAATCGCCCGGCTTCCAGCAGCGGCGGTACGGCGCCGGTCGTCATCCGGCGGGCCAGCGCGGGCTCCCCGGCCATCAGCGCGGAGAGCACGGCGAACCGCACCTGGCGCGCCTTGTACTGGAAGCCGCGCCAGACCCGCTCGCCGTCCTCGGCGCGGCGCAGGAGAGTGATGACGCTGCCGGTGTGCGAGAGCAGCGCGCTCTCCTCCGGCCCGGGTGCCGACCGGGCGGCGGCCACCAGCAGCAGCCGCGGCTCCCGCGTGCCGAGGGCCTCGCAGCGCACGTGCCATCCCCCGGCCTCGGTCGCGGCGGCGGCCAGCCGGCCGCCGGACAGCCGGGCGAGCAGCGGCGCGACCCGGCGCAGCACCTCCGCGGGAAAGCCCGCTGTGGCCCACTGCGGTGTGACCGCACCCTCCTCCCCGCCCTCGCCGCTCTCCGTGACCAGCGCGATGTGCGCGCCGGTGTGCCGGTGCGCCCAGTCCAGCACCTTCTGGACGTCCGGCTCCTCCGCACGGCACGCCTGACGTCGCACCTCGCGCAGCAGCCCGTCGAGCCCTCCTCCGTACCCGCGCGGCTCCGCCACGTCCACCACGGTCTCCACCCCCTCCGCCGACGTCCCCAGCGGCGCACGGACCCGCCCGAGTGCGGGCGGGAGCGCCCGGGACCGGCGATTCAGCCGATGACGCCTCACTCTCCGCACACCATCCTCCACGGACAAGGACGGGCGCACACGCGCTCCGCACAAGAAGACACCCGCACGAGGACACGCCCGTACGACGACACGACGAGAGGAGACGCACGCGCATGAGCGCATGGCGCAGAGCATCCCGGATCCTGTTGGCCGCGCTGGTCACCGCCACCCTGACCGGTGGAGTGGCCGACGCCGCCCCCCGGTCCTCCGCACCCGCGGCGACCGGGGTGCCGGTCGTCCAGGGACCCGTTCCCGGCACGGTGCCCGGCGATCCGAAGGCCCCTGATGTGGAGGACACCTACCCCTGGATGTCCACCGATTCGGATCTGGCCGCCGCCGGGTACGTGGAGGAGGAGTTCCATCTGTCGGGCGAGGCCGACGGCTACAGCACCAGCGGCGAGGTCGTCGCCTCCGACGTCCCCTACACCACCCGCATCGTCGTCCGCCGTCCCGCCGATCCCGCGCGCTTCAACGGCACGGTGCTCACCGAATGGCAGAACGTCACGGCCGGGTACGACATCGACGCACTGTGGTCGCCCGAACAGATCATGCGCGAGGGCTATGCCTGGGTCGGTGTGTCGGCCCAGCGCGTGGGCGTGAACCAGCTCCGCGGCTGGAGCCCGGCGCGCTACGGCGGCCTCGACGTCACCGGAGAGGGCCGCTTCAACGCCGACGAGCTGTCCTACGACGTGTTCGCGCAGGCGGCCAAGGCCCTCCGCCCCCGCGAGGGCGTCGCGCCTCTCGGGCCGCTGCGGGCCAAGACAGTGCTGGCCGTGGGCGCCTCACAGTCCGCGGGGCGTATGACGGTCTACTACGACCACGTCCTGCCCAGGACGGAGCCCGTCTTCGACGCCTACGCCAACATCGTCGGCACCGCGCCCTCGCGCAAGGGCGACGAACCGGTCTTCCACGTGCTCTCGGAGACCGACGTCCGCAGTCCGGCGCGGCGTCCCGACGACGACCGGTACCGGCGCTGGGAGGTCGCGGGAACCGCGCACTCCGGCTGGCACGGCCAGGAGTACCGGGCGTCGGTCCTGGCCCGCGATCTCGGCGAGGCACCCGCCTACGACTGCGACCAGCCGCCCTTCAGCAGGGCGCCGCTCCACCATGTGATCGCCGCCGTCTACGGGCATCTGACGCGGTGGGCCGAGCGCGGCGCCGGGCCGCCGTCCGCACCCGCGCTGGAGTTCGCCGCCGACGGCACCAAGGCCAGGGACGGGCTGGGGCTGGCCCGGGGCGGCATCAGGCTCTCTCAGGTCGAGGCTCCGATCGCGCTCAACACCGGCGACAACTCGGGGGAGACCTTCTGCGTCCTGTTCGGCACCCACCGCCCCTTCGACAAGGCACAGCTCGACGAGCTCTACCGCTCGCACAGCGGCTATGTCTCCGGCGTCCGCCGCGCCGACACACGTAACGTACTGACCGGCTATCTGCTCCCCGGCGATGCCCTCAAGAACCTGCGGGAGGCGGCCGACTTCGACCTGGAAAACCCCTGACCCTGTCGCGCGGTGGGGGCCGAGGGCACTGCCCTCGGCCCCTGCGGCCGGGCAGCGGCGGACGTCCGCAGCGACACCCGCGACGACGGTCAGCGCGGCGCCAGCTCGACGCGCGCCGAGACGGGAAGGTGGTCGCTGCCCGTGGCGGGCAGGGTCCGTACGCCGGTCACAGTCCCCGAACGCGCCATGACCTGGTCGATCCGGGCCGCGGGGAACCCGGCGGGGAAGCTGAAGGCGAAGCCCCGTTCCGGGGTGTTGAGCCGCGAGGTGAGCGGGTCGAGGCCCCGGTCCTCCACCGTGCCGTTCAAATCGCCGAGCAGGAGCACCCACTCCAGCCGCTCCGCTGCGACCGCCGCGCCCAGCAGTCCGGCGCTCTCGTCCCGGGGCCCTGAGGTGAGGCCGCCCGCGCCGACGCGGACCGAGGGCAGATGGGCCACGTACACCGCGACCTCGCCCCGGGGTGTCCGCGCCGTCGCGCGCAGGCCGCGGTTCCAGTCGGCGCCGAAGCCGCGCGGCCTGATGTCCACGGCGCGCGTGTCCGTCAGCGGGTACTTCGACCACAGCCCGACGGTGCCCTCGACCACATGGTGGGGGTAGTCGGACGCCAGCGTCTTCTCGTAGCCGGGCAGCGCGGAAGGTGTCACCTCCTCCAGCGCGATGAGCTGCGGCCCGGCCGCGGCCAGGGCCTTCGCGGTGGCCACCGGGTCCGGGTTCACGTCGCTCACGTTGTGCTGGACCGCCGTGATGCCGAGCGTGCCCTTGTCCTTGCCCTTGCCCTCGTCTCCGTCGACGGGCAGGAGCAGCGCGCCGAAGAGGCCCGCCCACGCCAGCGCGGGCGCCAGCACCGCGGCCAGCGCGGTCCACGAACGGCGCAGCAGCGCCAGGACGAACAGCACCGGGACCGCCAGGCCCAGCCACGGCAGCAGCGCCTCCAGCAGGCTGCCGAGTCGGCCCACCCCGTTGGGGACGGCCGGGTGGCACAACAGCAGCGCTGCGACGAGGACCGCGAGCACGGCGAGCACACGTCCACGGGTCCATGGGGTGCGGCCCTTCGCGTCGGTCCCCCAGGTCCAGCGGTCGGGGGAACGGGGCGCACGCGGCCCGCCGCGCCGGGGGGATCTTCCTGCCGCGCCGGTCCCCGTACCCGTACCCGTCAGGGCACTGTTCGTCCGTCCCACCGCGTCCCGCCTCTCTGTTCCGGGCCCTTGCCCGGCTCTCCCCTCCCTCCGGCCGGGAGCGGGCGTCATCCGCCAGAACGACAGTGCGCGCACCCCGCGTTCCCGGGTGCGCGCACTGCCGCACGACGTTCACGACACCGTCACCGGGCTCGCCGGGTCCCCGGAGGGGAACACGGATCCTGCCCGGTGGAGGCTCGGCCGCTCACCGGCGGAGGTTCAGCCGCTGAGCGACCACTCCAGGGGTGCCTTGGTGTAGCCACGGCTCAGCTCGACGGCGGCGGCCTTCTGGCCCTCCGGGATGAGGAAGGCGCTGCAGACCTTCTCCGTCTGGCCCGCGCTGACCTTCTTGGTGGTGTCGGTCGCCGGGCAGTTCGGCCACTTGGCCTCGCCCATGATGACGATGAGAGCCTTGGTGCGCTCGTTCTTGTCCGTCTTGACGATCAGGTCGTCGTCCATGTCGCCGAGTTCCATGGTCTTGCCGCTCTCGTGGGTGATCGTGGACCACACGTACACGGGGACCTGGGGGCCGTCCTCCTTGTCCTTCTCCAGGCCGGACTTGTCCATGTCGGCCTTCGTGCCGGTCTCCACCTTCGTGGGGGTGACCGTGTACTCGGCGCCCTTGGACGCGCTCTCGTCGCTCACCTGCACCGGGCTCGTCTCACCCAGGGTGTACTCCGTCTTGTCCTCCGAGTCCTCCGACTCCGCGCTGCCGCCGGAGGCGGACGACTCGGAGGAGCCGCCACCCTTGCTCTTGCCCGAGCTGGAGGCACCGCAGCCGGTCAGGGCCACCGCCAGCACCACAGCGCCCACAGCCGCCGGAACGGCACGAGTCCACGTGCGCATCTCTTTCCTCACTTTCCCCGTTATGTCCCCGCTGGGCGGCTGGACGGCACGAGCCCTCACAGCCGACCCCTTGTCAGGGGCACGATCTTGCCAGAAGGCAACTCTCCGCTTGCACGGAGGGGTTGCCAACGCGTTTCCTCGCGGCGCGTACCGACGGCGGCCGGGATGTACGGGTCAGCCGAGGTTCTTCTGCCGCACGTCCCATTCGGTGGAGCACAGGCCGCAGTTGGAGCCGACGAACTGTGCCCTGCTGGCCGTGTCGCCCTTGAGCTGCCACTTCAGCCAGTGCCCGCCGACCCGGCCGAACTCGCCGCCGTTCGGCTCGTCGTAGGTGCCGAAGTGCCCGACGTCCAGGTTGCCCATGAAGGCGGGCAGGCCGGACGGCAGCTTCCTCCAGTCGTCCATGGCGTTCTCGTACGCGATGTCGGTGGGGCCGCCCACGAAGTAGGCGACCGGGGTGTGCAGCCCGCGCAGCAGGGAGTCCTGGGTGTTGCTGAGCAGTCCGCTGTTCCACAGGGCCACGGTGGTCAGACGGGGGTCGTCGGCCACCTCGTAGGTCTCGATGCCGCCGCAGGACTGGCCCATCACGGCGATCTTGGTGGTGTCGATCTTGCCGTAGTACTTGCTGGTGCGACGGGAGTTCTCCGCGATCGCCCAGTCGACGGAGTCGGTGAGCATGTCGGAGGTGGTCGAGCCCGAGCCGCCAGGCCGCCCGTTCGCGATGACGAGGAAGCCGTGGGAGGCCCACTCGGTGAGGATGTTCTCGAACCAGGTGCCGTCCGCGCGGCAGGCACCGTTGCCCCACGCGACGATCGGCAGCTTGGTGTCCGAGGGGAGGGTGTCGGGCCGGTAGATGGTGTGGTTCGTCAGCCGCAGAGTGGTCTCGTAACCGGCGGAGTAGGGACCTGAGCCGCCCAGCACGGCGGGCGGGGAGCCGGGCGCCGCGCTCGCGCCGCCCGGGCCGATGACCGCCGCGGTCAACACGCCGATCAGGAGGAGGACGCTGAGCATCGCGGTGCGTAATCGCATGGGCTTCTCCCTTGATCCGAGGGGGTGGATGGGGTGCCCCGCACCTGGAGACCGTGACGCATGAGCCCCGCACCCTGCCAGGGACATCGCGGGAAACAGGTGAAATTGCCGATGCCGCGGTGATCGGCGCGGGGGACGTCCCGGGCGCGTGCCGTCGCGCCTCACCTGGGGTGTTCCGGCGCTTACGGGGTGCGCGCGACGGGTGGACTCGCCCGGCCAGGACCGGGTGAAACTTTACCGTCGAACGCATTGTCAACAATTTAGTCGGCGATTAGGTTGGCATGCGAGCCGCTCAAGGGAGACCCCCTCAAGGGAGGCACCGGGGCCGGAGCGCGGCACGTCCACGGGGCGGCCGTCCCGCCCCGCTCGTCCCGCCCGCCCCGTACGCACCCCACGCCGTGGGCGCGACCGCCTTCTCCCCCGGCCCGCGCCCCGCAAGAGCACGAGGAACAGCAATGATCATCGACTGTCACGGTCACTACACGACGGCGCCGCCCGCGCTGGCGGCATGGCGCGACCGGCAGATCGCCGGGCTCACCGACCCGGCGGTCGCACCCGTGCCGGCGGAGCTGCGGATCAGCGACGACGAGCTGCGCGAGAGCATCGAGCCCAACCAGCTCCGGCTGATGGACGAGCGCGGCATCGACATGACGGTCTTCTCGCCCCGCGCGTCGTTCATGGCACACCACATCGGCGACTTCGCCGCCTCGTCGGCCTGGGCGTCACTGTGCAACGAGCTGTGCTACCGCGTCAGCCAGCTCTACCCGGAGCGCTTCGTCCCCGCCGCGATGCTGCCGCAGTCCCCCGGCGTCGACCCGGCCACGTGCGTCCCGGAACTGGTCAGGTGCGTGGAGGAGTACGGCACGGTGGCGGTGAACCTCAACCCCGACCCCTCGGGCGGGCACTGGACCGCGCCGCCGCTGACGGACCGCTCGTGGTACCCCCTCTACGAGAAGATGGCCGAGTACGACATCCCGGCGATGGTCCACGTCAGCACGAGCGTCAACCCGGCCTTCCACACCACCGGCGCGCACTACCTCAACGCCGACACCACGGCCTTCATGCAGTTGGTCCAGGGCGACCTGTTCGCGGACTTCCCCACCCTCCGCCTGATCATCCCGCACGGCGGCGGCGCCGTCCCGTACCACTGGGGCCGCTTCCGCGGGCTGGCGATGGCGCTGGGCAAGCCGCCGCTGGAGGAGCACGTCCTGGGCAATGTCTTCTTCGACACCTGTGTCTACCACCAGCCGGGTTCGGATCTGCTCTTCGAGGTCGTGCCCGCCAAGAACATCCTCTTCGCCTCGGAGATGATCGGCGCCGTGCGCTCCGTCGATCCGGACACGGGCCACCACTTCGACGACACACGCCGCTACGCCGAGGCGGCCGGACTGTCCGCTGACGACCTGTCAGCCATCCAGGAGACCAACGCCCGCTCCGTATACCCCCGCCTGGACGCGCTGCTGCGGCGTCAGGGCCGCTGACCAGAAGGAAGAGCACGATGCACGAACTCGGAGTCGTCCACCGCGACATCACCCGCCCGGCACCCTCGGACGTCGAGGCGCTCGCGCCCTACGGTGTCAGCACGCTGCACGAGGCCATGGGACGCCTCGGCCTGATGCGCCCCTATGTGCGGCCTGTCTACCCCGGGGCCAGGCTGTGCGGGCCCGCGGTCACCGTCCTCCTCCAGCCGGGCGACAACTGGATGATGCACGTCGCCATCGAGCAGCTCCAGCCGGGCGACGTGCTCGTGGCCGCCTGCACCACCGAGTGCGAGGACGGCTTCTTCGGGGACCTGCTCGCCACCTCGGCGCGTGCGCGAGGAGGTGCGGGCCTGGTCATCGACGGCGGGTGCCGCGATGTGGCCGACCTCCAGGAGATGGACTTCCCGGTCTTCAGCCGGGCCGTCAGCTCCAAGGGGACGGTCAAGGCCACCCTCGGCTCGGTGAACGTGCCGGTGGTCTGCGCCAACGCGCTCGTACGTCCCGGGGACGTGGTGGCGGCCGACGCGGACGGCGTGGTCGTCGTCCCCGTCGAGCGAGTCGCCGAGACCGCCGAGGCCGCGCGGCGGCGGGAGGAGAACGAGGCGCGCAAGCGCGAGCGGCTGGCCGCGGGCGAGCTGGGTCTCGACATGTACGGGATGCGCGAGCCGCTCAAGGCCGCGGGCCTGCGCTACCTGGACTGATCCCCTCCCGGGGCCGGTGGCCCCGGACCGGCCGTCCGGGGCCACCGGCATCGGCGACCGCCCCGGCACACGGCGCTACGGGCCCGCGCGGCCGTGCGGCCGCACACCTCGCTTCCCGGACCCGCACACCACACCACACCCCGCACCGCACCGCACCGCACCGCACCAAGGAGCCGTCATGAGCACCCTCTCCCCCAAGACACCGGGCTGGCTGGACTGGTGCCCCGATCCCTCCGAGCCCGCTCTCGCCCTGCCGCCCGGAAGTGTGGACGCCCACTGCCACCTCTTCGGCCCGCAGGCCACGTTCCCCTTCGCGCCGGAACGCAAGTACACGCCCTGCGACGGCGGCAAGGACGAGCTGTTCGCGCTCCGCGACCACCTCGGCTTCGCGCGCAACGTCATCGTGCAGGCCACCTGCCACGGCGCGGACAACAGCGCCATGCTCGACGCCGTCGCGGCTGCCGGTGACCGGGCGCGGGGCGTCGCGACCGTACGGCCCGACATCGGCGACGACGAGCTGCGCGCCCTGGACGCGGCCGGTGTGCGCGGTGTGCGGTTCAACTTCGTGAAACGCCTGGTCGACGCCGCGCCCACCGAGCAACTCCGCACGATCGCCGAGAAGGTCGCACCGCTCGGGTGGCACATCGTCCTGTACTTCGAGGCCGCCGACCTGCCCGAGCTGGAGCACTTCTTCGGCGCGCTGCCCACCCCGCTGGTGGTGGACCACATGGGGCGCCCCGATGTGACCCGGCCGGCCGACGGGCCGGAGTTCTCCCGCTTCCTGCGCTTCGTCGAGCACCACGACGTGTGGGTCAAGGTGACCTGCCCCGAGCGGCTCAGTGTCACCGGGCCCCCGGCCGTGGACGGTCAGCGGCACGCCTACACCGACGTCGTCCCCTTCGGCCGCCGCGTCGTCGAGGAGTTCCCCGACCGGGTCCTGTGGGGCACCGACTGGCCGCACCCGAACCTCACAGGGCACATGCCCGACGACGGGCTCCTCGTCGACGGCATCGCACAGGTGGCCCGCACCGAGGAGGAGCGCCGCAAGCTGCTCGTCGACAACCCCATGCGCCTGTACTGGCCCGGCGAAGCCGTCTGATCCCCCGCCCCCGCCCCCGCCACGTCGAGCTCCCCGAAACGGTCCCTCACATGCAGCCCGTACCGCACGCACCACACGTACAGCACGCGAACTCGCAGAACCGGCTCGACCGGCTTCCGGTCTCCCGGTTCCACAAGACCACTCTCCTGGCCATCGCCTTCGCCTACTTCTTCGAGTTCGCGGACATCAACAGCTTCGCCACCACCGCACCGAAGCTGATCGATCTGTGGGGCGTGACGGTGAATCAGGTCGCCTATGTGACCTCGCTGTCGTTCGTCGGCATGTTCCTCGGCTCGATCGTCGCCGGTGCCCTGGCCGACCGGCTGGGGCGCAAACGGGCCCTGTTGCACACCACGCTGTCGTTCGGCATCTTCTCGTTCGTCTCGGTCTTCTCCTGGGACATCGTCTCGCTGGGTGTCTTCCGCGTGCTCACCTCCGCGGGCCTCTCGGCGATGACGGTGGTGGCCGTCATCTACGTCAACGAGATGTATCCGGCCCGCGTCCGCGGCAAGTACCAGGCGTACGCCATCGTCATCGGCATCTGCGGCACACCCGCCACCAACCTCATCGCCAGCGGTGTCGTGCCGCTGACCGACTGGTCCTGGCGCCTGGTCTACCTCTGGGGCTCCCTGGGCATCCTCCTCGTGCTCTTCACCCGGCATCTGAAGGAGTCGCCGCGCTGGTACGAGAGCAAGGGCGACCACGCCACGGCGGACGCGGTGCTGCGGGAGATCGAGACGCGGGTGGCGGCGGAGAAGGGCCCGCTGCCCGAGCCCGCGGCCCCCATCGAGCAGGCGCCGATCACCAAGCAGCCGCTGCGCATGCTCCTCCAGAAGAAGTACCTGTACCCCACCCTGCTGCTCACGGTCCTGTGGGTGACGCAGACCATCGGTTTCTTCGGCTATTCGAGCTGGGCGCCGACGCTGCTGTCGAAGGAGGGCTTCAGCGTCGAGAAGTCCGTGTTCTACGTGGCACTCACCACCGTCGGCGCACCGCTGGGCTCCTACCTGGCCGCGCTGGTCACCGACCGGTTCGAGCGCAAGTGGTGTCTCGTCGCCTTCGGCACCGTCATCGCCCTGTGCGGCCTGCTGTACGGGCTGACCTTCAACCCGGTCCTCATCATCGTCTTCGGCTTCCTGGTCAACCTCTTCGAGCGGGGTTACACCGCGCTCGGCTACGCCTACTCCCCCGAGCTGTTCGACACCCGCAGCCGCTCCCTGGGTACGGGCATCTCCTACGGTCTCGGACGGCTGTCCAACGCCGCCGGGCCCCTCATCGTCGCGGCCCTCTACAACAGCAGCGGCTACCAGAGCGTCTTCTACTTCATCGCCGGGAGCTGGATGGTGGGCGCCGTGGTGCTGGCCGTCTTCGGCCCCCGCACGCGCCCGTCCCGCGCGGCGGGCGAGCGGCAGGGCACGGACGCGGGGCGGTCGGGGGAGGCCGAGGGGCGGAGGTCCCCCGCGGCCGACGTCGGCGGGGCGTAGCCGGGGCACCGGCCCGGCCGCGCGGTGCACCCGCACACGGCCCCGCGCCCCATGGTGCGCCTGGTGACGCTCACGGACGGTTGCTTCAGACGTCCCGCTACCGGGTCTTCGGCTGACGGGTCAGTGCCACTGGCCCGTCAGCACCTCCGCCGCCGCCAGTCCGGAGGCGGCGGTGGCGCCGTGCGTGAAGATCTGGGCCGCCCCCGGGGCGACGGTGACGGCGCCCGGCAGGCCCATCTCCACCACGATCGCGTCGGGGCGCGCCGTCGTGAGGTCCTTCAGTGCCCGGCTCATCCACTCGTGGCGCGCTGCGTCCCTGACGACGACGACCAGGGGGCGCCCGGTGGCCGGTTCCAGTGCGCGGGTGCGCAGGACGGGGGCCTCCAGGGCGGCGTCCTGTGCGTGCAGTTCCTGGGGGTGGACGCGTACAGAAGTGGTGCCGGGGAGCCGTTCGGTCAGCGGCGCCGCGACGCCCCAGGGTGTCTCCTTGCCGATGGCCAGGTTGGTGGTGGGCGCCAGCTCGACGACGTGCGGCGGGGCCGAGAGGGGCAGGACGTCCCGCGCGGACCCGGTCAGCCGGACGGCGCGGCGCGCTGCGACGAAGCCGATACCGTCGCCGGGCGCTTCGGCACCGGCGTCGGTGTCGGCCGAGCCGGTCCGCGCCAGCCCTGTGGACCAGTCGGCGAACGCGCGCACCCGCTCCGCCGCCTCGGCCAGCCGCTCCTCGGTGAGGTCCCCGGAGACCACGGCGTCGGCGAGGGCACCGGTCAGTACCTGGACGACGGACTCCTCCGCGCTCTCCCCGCCGACGCACACGGCGTCGGCACCAGCGGCGACGGCCCGGACCGTGGCGCCGTCGATGCCGTAGCGGTCGGAGACGGCGCCCATCTCGATGGCGTCGGTGACGACGAGCCCGTCGAAGCCGAGTTCCTCGCGGAGCAGGTCGTGGAGGATGCGGCGGCTGAGCGTCGCGGGCAGGTCGGGGTCGTACGCCGGAACCAGCAGGTGGCCGCTCATGACCGCGCGGACGCCCGCGTCCAGGGAGGCCCGGAAGGGCGGCAGCGCCTGGGTGGCGATCTCCTCACGGCCGGCGCCGTAGCGGGGCAGGCCGTGGTGTGAGTCGACGGCGACGTCGCCGTGGCCCGGGAAGTGCTTGGCGCAGGCCGCGACGCCGGCGGACTGGAGGCCGCGGATCCACGCCGCCGCGTGCCGGGAGACCGCCTTCGGGTCGGCGCCGAAGGACCTGACGCCGATGATCGGGTTGTCCGGGTTGGAGTTGACGTCCACGCTGGGCGCGTAGTTGAGGCTCACACCGGCGGCACGCAACTGGCGGCCCAGGTCGGCGGCGACGGACTCGGTCAGCTCTGCCTCGTCGACGGTGCCGAGCGCGAAGTTGCCGGGCCGGGAAGAGCCGGTGGCCGACTCGATGCGGGTGACGTCCCCGGCCTCCTCGTCGATCGCGACGATCAACGCGGGGTTCTCCGCGCGCAGTTGCTCCGTGAGCCGGGCGACCTGCTCCGGGGAGACGATGTTGCGCGAGAAGAGGACGACGGAGGCCAGCCCGTCCGCGATGTCACGCAGCACCCAGTCCGGCGCCTCGGTGCCCACGAAGCCCGGCTGGAGGACGGAGAGCGCGAGGCGGCGCAGCGCCGCGCTGTGGTTGCTGGAGGACATCGAGCAGCCTTTCGGAGAGGGCGGCGTACCGAGGTACCGATGGCCTCGCGCCGACGCGACATCGATTTTTCTCTTGGTACGGACCAATGAATTCCCGGCTAGGCTACCCACCCCTGTCAAGAGGGACACCGCCGAGCGACCCCGCCCGGGCGAACCCCTCTCCCGGTCCGTGACGTACACCCATGTCCCGCAATAAGCGGACGCGAAGGTTGTTGTTGACAGGGTGAGTTGGTCTAGTCCAACGTTACGTGATGCGCGCGCCGCCCTCCGGGGCGGAAGTGACGCACGGGCCCCACGGTGGACACCATCACGCGACCACACACTCTTGGAGCACCACATGCCGCCGTCCGGATATCTCCACCGCGCCCCCTCGGACCGCCCCTACTTCAGCTCGGACGGCGAGACCTACCTCGCGCGGACACCCCTGCGGGACCTGGACAAGACACGCCCCCTCCGCGTGCTGTCCGAGGAGGACTTCGCCTTCTGGCAGACCTACGGCTACGTCGTGGTGAAGCAGGCGATACCCGCCTCGTCGGCGCGTCAACTGCTGGACTTCGCCTGGGAGTTCCAGGGCCTCGACCCCAACCGCCCCGACACCTGGTACGAGGAGCGCGAGTTCCGCTCCGACCTGGACCGGGACCTGCACGTCTACGGCTTCGTCGAGGCGTACCAGCACCAGCTCATCTGGGACAGCCGCCAGACACGGCGGGTCTACGACGCGTTCGTCGACGTGTGGGACTGCGAAGAGCTGTGGGTCACCCTGGACCGGCTCAACCTCAACCCGCCCAACGTCAGGAACCGCAGCCGCGACCTGATCGCGCCCGTGGAGCGGGGATTCGACATCGAGCTGCACTGGGACGTGGACACCACGCTCGGTGTGCTGCCGCAGCGGGTCCAGGGCATCATCGCGCTGAACGACACCCGCCCCGAGTTCGGCGGCTTCCAGTGCTGCCCCGAGCTGTTCCGCCAGTTCGAGCGATGGCGGGCGCTCCAGCCCGAGGGCCGCGACCCGATCCGGCCCAGCATCGACCGGGAGCGGATGCCCGTCGTCCGGCCGGACCTGGAGGCGGGCGACCTGCTGATCTGGAACGGGCTGCTGGCACACGGCGTCGCGCCCAACACGTCTTCGAGCGGCGTGCGCTCCGTTCAGTACCTCTCGATGATGCCCGCGCTGGAGACCCACGAGGAGCTGCGGCGCTCGCGCGTCGAGTCCTGGCGCACCCTGAGCACCCCGGACTGGAACGCCACGCTCCTGGGCGACGCCACCAGGCACGAGTCCCTCCGCTACGGCCGCGCCACGCTCGACCCGCTGGGCGCCAAGCTGCTGGGCCTCGACTCCTGGCACCCGGAGGACCCGGCCCCGGCCGGGCCACGGGCCGCCGGGGAGGACCAGCTCACGGGGGACGGGCTCGCAGGGGACGCGCTCACGGGGGACGCGCTCACGGGGGACGAGGCATGCGCAGAATCTGTCTGACCCTCCCCACCAACAGGCTCTGCGACGAGACCATCGCGGCACTCGGCGAGGAGGCGGCCTACGCCGCGCGGCACTTCGGCGTCGAGGTGCACCTGCTGATCCTGGACTCCTGCGCGGCGCCCGCGTACGCGGCACACGCCGAGGCCGTGCGCCGTCTGCCCCGCGATCCGCGAATCGTCGTGCACCACCTCGACGAGGCCCGGCAGCGCGACTTCCTGCGGCAGGTGACCGGCGGCGCCGGGACCAACAAGCCCGGGCTGCTGCTGGACCTGCTGCTGCCCGCCGCGCTGTCCTACGGCGCCTGCACCGACCGCGCCTTCCTGATCAGCCTCGCGCTCGGCTGCGAGTCCGTGCACCGCAGGGACTCCGACAGCCGGTACCAGAGCATCGACGGCACACCGGTCTTCCCCGTCCACCACGAACTCCTCGCCCTGGGCAAGCGCGCGGCCGACGCCGCGCACGCGGTTTCGCGCACCGCGCTGGACCAGCGGCAACTGGAGCGGAAGGTGGCGATGGTCGGCAGCTCCTTCGTGGGGGAACTGTCCGTGGACATCGGCGGGATACAGCGGGCCGCCCCGGACGTCTACCACGACATGGTCGGCCTGTGGGCACCGGCGCACTGGTCGGCCGAGCAGAAGCGGAACCTGGTCGCCGAGTCCTTCCGCGGGGCCGGGGACGAGACGTTCACGGAGGACGACTCGACGCTGACGCTCGTCGACCCGATGCGCGTGGACATGTGCAACATCGCCTTCCACGACGTCCACACCCGGGTGCCGCTGCCGCCCGCGACCGACACGATCGGCAGCGACTACTTCCTCCTCCACCTCGTCCACGACGCGGGACTGCCCGGGGTGCTGCACAACCGGAACATCGTGAACTTCTACACAGGCGAGCGACGCACGGACGCGGGCTTCCTCGCGTACCAGACGCGCTTCGTGAAGTTCCTGCTCTCGATGCTCTACTTCCACTTCATCTACGACCGGCTGGCCGAGGCCGGGCCCTCGCTGCTCGACGACCGGGGCCGGGTGCGCGCCGCCGCCGTCGCCCGCTTCACGCGGGAGAGCACCCTCCTGGACCGCACGGAGAACGTCGCGAAGCTGGAGAGCCTGGACGTCTCCTACCGGAAGCTGGGCGGCCGGTACGCGACGTTCGCCGACCTCCTGGCGGCGCGCCGCGAACGTCTCCTGGACGAGGCGCAGCGCGACATCGAGGACTTCGCCCTGCTGACGGAGTCCTGGGAAGCGCTGGTCGGCGCGGCCAGGACCACTCCCCTGCCGCCACCCCCGTCCACGTCCACGTCCACGTCCCCGCCCGCGCCGCGTTGTACGGAGACGGCGGAGTGAGGCCGACGGTGCCGCCCGTGGGGCCCGCGCACGGGGCCGCACGGGTGCGGCACATCGCCGCCGGGGACTGGGAGGAGATCGTGGCGCTGGAGTCCGGCGCGTATGCCGGGCTCGGCCTGTCCGAGGGCCGCGAGGCACTGCGGTCCCGTGCTGACGCCTCGCCCGCGACCTGCTTCGTGCTGGAGGCGGGCGCCCGGCTGGCGGGCTATGTGCTGGCGCTGCCCTACCCGGCCTTCCGGTACCCGGACCTGGACCGGCCGGAGGACGCGTCGTTCTCGTCGGGCTCCGCCGGTCCCTCGGGCTCCGCCACCTCCTCCGGCAACCTGCATCTGCACGACATGGTGATCGCCGAGGATCTGCGCCGCAGGGGCCTGGCGCGGCATCTGCTGCGGCATCTCGTGCTGTCCGCCCGCGCGCTGGGGTATGAGCGGATCTCCCTGGTCGCCGTCGGATGCAGCGAGCGGTTCTGGGCCGCGCGCGGCTTCACGGCGCACTCCGGGGTCCTCTCCTCTGACGGCTACGGCCCGGACGCCGTCTATATGTCGCGGCCTCTGGCGGCCCTCCCCGACGGGGCGCCGGAGCCCGTCGGCGCAGCGGTGGCGCCGCGCGGCATCCCCGTGCGAGACGAAGTGAGCTGATGCGCGTGTTCCGTGTCCGTGACCCCTTCCACCGCGGCCAGTTGGCGATCGCCGCGCTGTTCTGCTCCCTCGGCTTCCAGTACGCCACCTGGGCCTCGCGCATCCCGGCGCTCAAGAGCGGCCTGGAGCTGACCGCGGCCGAGGTGGGCGTCCTGCTGATGGCAGCGGGGGCCGGGGCCGCCGTGTCGTTCCCGCTGGTGGCCCTGCTGATGCGGCGGCTGGGCTCGCGGCGGCTCGCGCTGCTGTCCAGCCTGTGTCTGACGCTGCTCCTGCTCGCGCTCGCCGCAGCGCCGAACTACCCGGTGGCGCTGGCGGTGATGTGCGCCGACGGGCTCTTCGTGGGCGGCCTCAACGTGGCCATGAACGCGCAGGGCGCCGCCCTGGAGTCCCGCCACGGGCGCAACGCCATGGCCAGGCTGCACGCCACCTTCAGCGCCGGTTCCCTGCTCGCGGCCCTCCTCGCCTCCGGCACGACGGCCCTGACCCCCTCGGTCACGGCCCACTTCGCCGCCGCCGCGCTCCTCCTCGTGCTGCTGGGCGCCTGCGCCCGTACCGGTCTCCTCACGGACGACGGGCCCGCGCGGGCCGGGAAGGAGAACGAGGCGGGCGAGGGGAGCGAGGGGAGCAAGGACCGCCGCAAGTGGAGCCTGCCGTCCCGTATGACGCTGTGGATGTGCTGCGCCATGGCGTTCGGCACCGTCACCGAGGGCGCCATGAACGACTGGTCGGCCCTGTATCTGAAGGACGTCGCGAAGGCGTCGGCGGAACTCGCGCCCATGGGCATCGCGGTGGTCTCGGGAATGATGGTGGTGGCCCGCCTCTTCGCCGACGGCTGGCGCGCGCGGTGGGGCGACGGGCGCGTGGTCCTGTGCGGCAGTGTCCTCGCCGGGACCGGACTGGCCCTCGCCCTGGTGACCGGAGGCGTGGTGCCCGCGCTCGCGGGGTTCGCCTGCGTCGGCCTCGGGATCGCGGCAGTGACCCCCTGTGTCTACGTCGCCGCCGCTAAGCAGGGCTCGGACGCGCTGACGCTCGTCGCCGCGATGGGCACCACGGGCCTGCTGGCCGGGCCCCCGCTGATCGGGTTCATCGCCCACGCGAGCAGCCTGGTGTGGGGCATGGGCGTGGTCGCCGCCTCGGCGCTCGTCGTCTCGGTGTGCGGCACGCGGATCCGGTGGACGCCGACGGCGGCCGAGCCGTCCGACGCCGCCTCCACTTCCGCCTCCGACGCCACCGCCGCCGATGAGCGCCCCGGCCAGGTCCCGGCCTGAACCGGCGCTTACCGCCTGGCGCGACACCTGGTCCGCCGCGTCGCGCAGCATCGCGTCAGGCGCAGCTCATCCAGCCGATGTCGCGGACCTCGATCTCGCCGTCAAGAACGGCGTACTGCAACCAGGAGAAGGGCCCGAACGCCTCGCGGACCTCCATGCCGATGATCTCCCGCACGTCGGGGAAGCTGCGCGGGGCGCTCTGCGCCTGCCCCAGCAGCTCCAGCACCTCCATGCGGGCCTCCTCGTCCGGCAGGGCGGCCATCACCTGGACCGCCGGCTCGTCCATCACAACCCCGTGCATGCGTTACCCCCGTGTCGGTCGGTCGTCCCGGGTGTGACCGTACGAGGGAGAAGACGTTTCCGCGCCCCCTGTGGATGACTCGGCACGCCTCTGTAGCGAGACCGTCGAACGCGGCGGGTGTCCCCTCCCACGGGTGACGCGCGTCCCCGCCCGCGCTACTGGCCCGCGCGTGACGGCTGTGGTCGACTGTTCCAGCCGACTGGTCAGGAGGATGATGTGCAGAGCGCTTCGGATTCGACGCCGCCCCAGATCGACGCGAGCGTGCCGCACTCGGCGCGGATCTTCAACTGGTGGCTGGGAGGCAAGGACAACTACGCGGTCGACCAGATGGCCGGGGCGCGGGTCCTCCAGACCTTCCCCGGCATGGCCGACCTGGCGCTCGCCGGACGGCAGTTCCTCGGCCGGACGGTGCGTCATCTCGCCGAGGAGGAGGGCATCCGGCAGTTCCTGGACATCGGGACCGGACTGCCGACGGCCGACAACACCCACGAGGTCGCCCAGCGCAGTGCCCCCGACTCCCGCATCGTGTACGTCGACAACGACCCCTTGGTCCTCCAGCAGGCACACGCGCTGCTCACCAGCACCTCCGAGGGCGCGTGCGCGTACATCGACGCGGACGTGCACGAGCCGGAGCGGATCCTGCGGCTCGCGGAGCGGACGCTGGACCTGGAACGGCCGGTCGCCGTGGTGCTCATGGGCATCCTGGCCCACGTCCAGGAGTACGAGGAGGCCCGCTCCATCGTGCGCCGTCTGATGGAGCCGCTGCCGCCCGGCAGTTTCCTCGTGGTCCGGGACGGCACGGACACCGACCCGGACTACGCGGCGGCCCTGGAGTGGTACAACGCCAACAGCGGCGGCGTCCCGTACATCCTGCGCGGACACGAGGAGATCGAGGGCTTCTTCGACGGCCTGGAACTGCTGCCGCCCGGCCTCGTCTCCTGCCCGCTCTGGCGCCCGGAGGCCGCGGAACCCGGCACGCGGGGGACGGGAGAGACGGAGGGAGCGGAGGAGCCCGCCGTACTGGGCGGCGTCGGCCGCAAGCCACTCCCCTGAGGACGCTCCGTACCCTCGGCCTGCTGTCAGCCCGCCTTCGGCCTACCGTCGGCTCCGCATGAGCAGATAGAGGAAGTAGGGGGTGCCCACGACGGCCGTCATCAGGCCCGCGCCGAGCTGGGCCGGGGCGATGACCGTGCGGCCGAGCAGGTCGGCGACGCCGACGAGCGCCGCGCCCAGCAGCATCGCCACCGGCACGGTGCGCACGTGCCGCCGCCCCACCAGGGCGCGTGCCGCGTGCGGGGCCACGAGGCCGACGAAGCCGATCGTGCCCGCCGCTGCGACGGCCGTCGCGCTGAGCAGCACGCTCAGCACGAGGAAGCCGAGCCGCCCCCGGGCCAGGCGCAGGCCCAGCAGCCTGGGCGTGTCCTCGTCGAGCGAGACGAGGTCGAGTTCCCCGCGCCGTACGGCCGCCACGGCGGTGCCCGCGACCAGCACGAGCGCGAGGGGCACGAGGTCGGGCAGCCCGCGCCCGTAGGTCGAACCCGACAGCCAGGTGAGGGCCTTCGTCGCGTTGAACGGGTCGGTGAGGACGATGAACAGGCTGATGAGCGCCGTCGTCCCGGCCGACACGCCGACGCCGACGAGGACGAGCCGGTTCTGCTGGAACCCGCCCCGCGCGGCGAGCCCGAAGACGAGGGCCGCGGTGAGCGCGGCTCCGGCGAAGGCCGCGCCCGCCACGCCCCAGGACCCGGCGGCCGGGAGCGTGGTGACGACGAGGACGGCGCCGAGCGCGGCGCCGCCGGAGACGCCGAGGACGCCGGGCTCCGCGAGGGGGTTGCGGGTGACGGCCTGCACCAGGGTGCCCGCCAGGGCGAGTGCCGCGCCCGCGAGGAGCGCGGCGAGCACGCGCGGTACCCGGGTGTCGAGGACGAAGGCGATGCTCTGGGCCGCCCGTCCCTGCGCCCAGTTGGCGACGTCGCCGAGCAGGAGCTTGGTGTCGCCCAGCAGCACGGCGGCGACGGTCACGCCCACGAACACGACGGCGAGCGCGGCCACGGTCGCCAGGAACGCGGCCCTGCTCGGGATGCGCAGCCGGTCGGGCGTCGCCGCGCCGCCGGTGTCCCGGACCCGTACCGCCATCACGACGAGGAAGACGGCGCCGACCACGCTGGTGACGACTCCCGTGGGCACCGCCACGGCGGTCTCCGCTGTGAGGACAGCGCGCAGGAGGACGTCGGAGCCGAGCACGAGCGCGGCGCCCGCGAGTCCGGCGACAGGGACGTTCACCCGTGACCGGGCGAACGCCCGGTGCCGGCGGCCGAGGGGACGCAGGAGCGCCGGGGCGCACAGTCCGACGAACCCGATGGGTCCGGCGAGGGTCACGGCAGCGGCGGAGAGCAGCGCGGCGAGCACGACGACCGTGACGCGGGTCGCCCTGACCGGGACGCCGAGCCCGCGTGCCGCGTCGTCCCCCAGCGCGAGGGCGTCGAGGCGGCGCGCGAAGAGCAGCAGTCCGACGAGTCCGAGCAGCGCTATGGGCGCCATGCCGGTCACGCCGTCGAACCCGTTCTGGCCGATGCTGCCCTGGTTCCACTGGTAGAGGCCCTCGGTCCGCTCGGGGAACAGCAGGAGCAGCGCCTGGGTGAGGGAGCCTGTGCCCAGCGCGAGGGCGCTTCCGGCGAGGACGAGCCGGACGGATCCGGAGCCGGTGCCGGGGCCTGACAGTCCGAGGACGACTGCGGCGGCGGCGAGCCCTCCGGCGAACGCGACGCCGGAGGAGGCGAGGAAGGGCACCGAGATCCCGGTGGCGGCGAGCAGCCCGAGGGCCAGGTACGAGCCCGCGTTCACGGCGAGGGTGTCGGGCGCGGCGAGCACGTTGCGGCTCACGGCCTGGAGCGCGGCGCCCGCCATGCCGAGGCAGACGCCGACGAGGATTCCGGCGGCCATCCTCGGCAGGCGCGAGGCGATGACGACGGACGCGTCGCCCGGGTCCGCGTGCCCGGTGAGCGCCTTGCCCACCTCGGCGGCTCCGACGGAGGCTGTGCCCTGGGTGATGTCGAGGACGGCGAGGCCCGCGACCAGGAGCGCGAGCGCGGCCGTCACCGCGACCGCGCCCGCCGTGGACGCGGCCGTGGAGGTACGGGGGACGGAGGTGGTTGCGGTGACGGCCACGGCGTTACTTCGTCAGCGCGTCGACGACGGCGTCGGCGTAGGCTCCCATCGACCCGGGGCCGCCGAACATCCAGATGCCCCCGGGCAGCTTGTGCACGTTCCCTTCCTTCACGAAGGGCAGCGACTTCCAGACCTTGTTGTCGGCCAGTTCGTCGCCGAAGGGGTCGCGGCTGCCGTCGTCACCGGCGATGTAGGCGAACTGGACGTCGTCGCCGAGTCCGGTGAGCCCTTCGACGTCGGTGGTGGCGAGCCCGTAGCTCTTGTCGCCCTTGTTCTTCCAGGGGTTCTTGAGGCCGAGGTCCTCGTTGACGGCGCCGATGAGGGAGCCGCTGGTGTAGGGGCGGATGGAGACCTGGTTGGAGGCGACGTAGCCGTCGGCGAAGGCCAGTTCCGTCCCGTCGAGCCCGGCCTTCTCCAGCTTCTCGCGGCCCGCGGCGATCTTCTCGTCGAACTCCTTCTTGACGGCGTCGGCGCGCTTCTCCTTGCCGGTGGCCTCGGCGATGAGGTCGAGGTTCTCCTTCATCTGCCCGACCTGGTCGGAGGCGTCGGCCGAGCGCACCTCCAGGACCGGGGCGATCTTCCGGAGCTGCTTGACGGCGGAGGCGGTGAGGTCGGTGGTCGCGACGATCAGGTCGGGCGAGAGGGAGGCGACCGTGTCCATGCTGGGCTCGCCGCGCGTGCCGATGTCCTTCGGGGAGTTCTTCAGCGGGACCGACGTGTTCCACGTCTTGTAGCCCTTGACGTCGGCGACGCCGACGGGCTCGACGCCGAGGGAGGCGAGGTTCTCGACGACGTTCCACTCGGTGCCGACGACCTTCTTCGCGGGGCCGTCGAGGGTCACCTTCTTGCCGGAAGCGTCGGTGAGCGAGATCTTGTCGGCGGCGGAGTCCGCGCCGTCGGCGGCGGGTTCGGTGGTGCCGCAGCCGGCCAGGACGAGCACCGCGGCGGTGGCGGTGGTCGTGGTGAGGAGAAGGCGTCTCATGGGGTGGTGCTCAGCCTTTCGCTTCGCGTGTGGTGGCGGCCGATCGCGCGAGTTCGCAGTTGGCCGGTCAGGGGGTCGGTGTCGACGTCGACGCGGATGCCGTAGGTGCCGGTCAGCCGCTCCGGGGTCAGCACGTCGGCGGGCGCGCCGTCGGCGGTGATCCGTCCGTCGTGGAGCAGGGCGACCCGGTCGGCGACGGCCGCCGCCTGGTCGAGGTCGTGCAGGACGACGCCGACGGCGATGCCGTGGTCATCGGCCAGGTCGCGGATCAGGTCGAGAAGTTCGACCTGATAGCGCAGGTCGAGGTAGGTGGTGGGCTCGTCGAGGAGGAGCACGCCGGTCTCCTGGGCGAGGCAGCTCGCCAGCCATACGCGCTGGAGCTGGCCGCCGGAGAGGTATTCGGCGCCACGCGCGGCCAGCTCGGTGACGCCGGTCATCTCCAGCGCGCGGTCCACGGCGGCCCTGCCGCCGGGGTCGGGCCTGCCCCAGCGGCCCCGGTACGGGTAGCGGCCGAAGTCGACCAGGTCCCGGACGGTGAGACCGCTCGGGGTGGGGCGGCCCTGGGTGAGCAGCGCGACGTGCCGCGCGAACTCGCGGGAGCTGAGGGCAAGGCCGTCGGTCTCCGTGTCGAGCGTGAGGGTGCCGGCGCGGGCGGCCTGCAACCGTGCGAGCGTGCGCAGGAGCGTCGACTTCCCGCTGCCGTTCGGGCCCACGAGCGCGGTGACCTCGCCCGGCCTGAGCGCGAGCGCCGCCTCGTGCACGACGTCGACGCCGTCGTACGCCACGGTCACACCTTCGGCTGCCAGTGCGCGCCCACGCGAACGGGGAGCGGCGGCAGCATGATCACCAGCCCTCATGGTGGGTTAGCTTAGCCTAACCTTAACGTTGCGGATCCGGGTGGTCCGGTTCGCCGAGTGCGCCGTCATATCCCGTCCGGCCGGGGACGCGCTGATTCCGGGGTGTGGGGTGTGGGGTGCGGGGTGCGGTGGCCGCCCCGGCGCCGTGGGGCGGGCCGGAAAGGATGACCCAGTGAATCTCCGTCGCGCCTCTGTCGCGGTGCCGCCGGCACTGGCGGCGGCGTTCGCCTTCACGGGGCAGGCATGCGCCGATACAGGTGGGTGGCGGGACGGGTCTCAGGCGGGCGGGGGCGTCGGAGTACGTGCCGCCTTCCACGCCGGGATTCAGTCGATCGATCCCCAGGCACGGTACGGCCGTTGGGGCTCGGGGGTGTGCTGGGCCGCGGTGGGTGTGCGGCGGCTGCGGGAGCGGTGCCCGAGGAGGCTGGTGAGGCCGGTCACGAGCCCCACCAGGAACGGGAGGGCGAGCACGCCTGCCATCACCAGCATGCCGATGCCGCTCCCCTTCTCCCCGTCCCGCAGGGCGCCGACGCCCGCGACGGTGAAGATGGTGACGAACGTGAGCGGAGGCAGCAGCCACGGCCACCAGTTGGGCTCGGGAGTGCCCCGGAGAGCCGCGTACCAGTAGCGGGCACACCACCAGGCGACCACGAAGGCCGAGAGCGCGACGGCCGCGAAGCCGGTCATGGGCAGCGGGCGGTCGGTGGTGTGCGCGGCCACGACGGAGAACACCACCCCCAGAAAGGCCATGAAGGGGGTCAGCATCCCTCCGGCCACGAGGCGGTGACGGCGTGAGCCACTGAGGGCATTCGACGGTATGAACATGACCACGCACTCTAAAGCGCGGTCCGCCCCGGCCGATCATGCCGGTCGGGCGCCGTCACCTCACCCGACTGGCTCGGTGAACGAGAGAGTGCGGCGATGCGCGCATAGCGTGGGGACGCCGGATACGTCCCCTCACATGGAGGTCGTCATGCAGGAACTGCCTGGTCTCGGACTTCTGATTCTCACCCTGCTCTCGGATGAGGTGCTCACCGTGCCGCAATGGCGCCTGGAGCTTGCCGCGGGCGACAACGACTGACCGATGGCATCGACCCACACACCATATGCGGCGGGCCCCCCGATCGCGGGCGGCCCGCCGCATCGGCACGTCTCCCCCGCTCCCCCTGCCTCCCCCGACTATCCCGCCGCCACCCGCACTCAGGTCGCCGACGAGCTGCACGGCCGACGTGTGCCCGACCCGTACCGGTGGCTGGAGGACGACGAGGGCGCGGACTGCGAGCAGTGGCTGGCCCGGCAGGACGAGCTGTTCACGTCGCACGCCCCGGCCTGGCACACGCGCGGATACTTCCGTGCCGCGCTGGAGGAGTTGCAGGGGCTGGGCGGGGCGCTCGTGCCCGTGGCGACGCCGCCCCTTTTCCGCGGGCGGCGCCGGTTCTTCCTGCACCGCGAGGCGAGCGCTCAGCTTCCGCGGCTGCTGGTGGCGGACGGCACCGAGGACGGGGCCTGGGAGGGCGCCGGGGACGACGCCGAGTACGGAGCCGACGCACGGATCCTCGTCGATCCCATGACGGTCGACCCGGACGGGCCGACGTTCCTCGCGGCATGGCGTCCGTCATGGACCGGCCGGCTGCTGGCCTGCCAGCTCACCCGCCGGGGCAGCGACAGCCCCGAACTGCGGGTGCTGGACGTGGACACCGGCCGGGTCGTCGATGGTCCGCTGCACCCGGAGCGCGTCACACCGGTGGCGTGGCTGTCCGACGACAGTGGCTTCTACTACGTCGCACGGGCCCCCGGCGCGGGAACCGGAACCGGAGCCGCCACGCGCTGCGTGCGTCTGCACCGGATCGGCGCAGAGCCCGCCACCGACCCGGTCGTCTTCGACACCGTGCACCCGCATCTGTCGGTGTCCCTCGGCGCCGACGGACGGTGGCTGACCGTCAGCACCGCGCCCGGCGCGCAGGCGGGCAACGACCTGTACCTGGCCGACCTGGCCGACCTGACGGATCCGGCCGATCCCGCAGCGCCCGGCCTCCGGCTGATCCACCAGGGCGCGGAGGACGGCAGCGGCGCGCTGGTGAAGTCCGGGCCGCGCGGGCTGCTCTACGCGGTCACCGACGCCGACGCGCCGCGCGGCCGGGTGTGCGCCGTCGACCCCTCGCGTCCCCAGCGCGAGGAGTGGTCCACCCTGATCACGCCCGGGCCGGACGCGCTGCTGACCTCGTGCACCGCGCTCACCACCGGCCAGGACAGCGGCGAGGTGCGGCTGCTGGTGGGGACGATCCGCCGGGGCGCCGCGCGCCTGGCGCTGCACGACCTCACAGGGCGCAAGCTGTCCGACGTGCCCACCCCCGGCACGGGCCCGGGCACGATCAGCAACCTCAGCACACCGCCGCGCTGCGCCGACCAGGCGTGGTTCACCTACACCGACTTCGTCACCCCGCCGACGGTCCACCGCTACAGCGTCCGGCAGGGCCGCTGCTTCCCCGAGCCGCCCGCGCCCGCCACGCCCGCCCTGCCGACGTCCGCCGTCGCGACGCCGGACACGCCGACGCAGGCGCCGGAGGTGCGGCAGATCACCTACCGTTCCGACGACGGCACCGAGGTGGACATGTACGTGATCATGCCGCCCGGGCAGGCCGACGAGCCACGGCCCACGATCCTCACCGCGTACGGCGGTTTCGGCGCGCTCGCGGCCCCCGCCTACTCACCGGCCATCATGGCCTGGGTGCGGGCCGGTGGCCGGTACGCGATCGCCGGTGTGCGGGGCGGCGGCGAGCACGGCACCGAGTGGCACGCGGCCGGCAGCGGTCTGCGCAAGCCCACGTGCTTCGCCGACTTCGCCGCCGCGGCCCGCCACCTCGTCCGGGAGCGGTTCACCAGTCCGGAGCGGCTGGCCATCAAGGGCGCCTCGCACGCGGGCCTGACCGTCGCCGCCGCCTTGACCAGCGACCCCGGTCTGTACGCTGCGGCCGTCTGCTCCGACGCACCCACCGACATGGTCCGCTACCCCCGGTTCGGCCTCGGCCCCCTGTGGGCACCGGAGTTCGGCGTCCCTGACCGGCCCGGTGACCTGGACGTGCTGCTGAGCTACTCGCCCTACCACCGCGTCGAGCCCGGCACCCGCTACCCGGCCGTCCTCCTCACAGGTGGCCGGACCGACCCCCGCGTCGGCGCCGCACACCTCCGCAAGTTCACCGCGGCGCTCCAGCACGCCACGGCCTCGTCCCGGCCGGTCCTGCTGCGCACCGAAGCCGATGTCGGCCACGGCCAGCGCACCGCATCGCGCTGGGCCGACCTGACCGCCGACACCCTCGCCTTCTGCGCCGCGCACACCGGCCTGACACCGGCCATGACGCAGGCATGACGCAGGCGCCCAGGGCGGAGAACGCGAGGGCGACGATCCGCGGCGTCTTCCTCTCGCGGGTCACCTCGGCGGCGGACCTGATGGGGTGACACACCGTCGCCCCACCGGCACACATGCACCCGTCGGCCCGTCGACCCGTCAGCCGGTGGCGGACAGCGCTTCCTTGCCCGTGCCGCCCGCGCTGATGCGACGGGCCGTCAGCGCGGTGAGGGCGATGAAGGCGGTGGAGAGCAGTGCGGCGAGGGCGAAGGCCGTGAACCCCCAGCCCTCCGCTTTGCTCGCGACGAGCTGACCGCCGAGCCACGGTCCGAAGACGGCACCGAAGCGGCCCATCCCGGACGTCCAGCCCACGGCCGTCGCGCGGGCATCGGCCGTCGAGCGCCCGGCGACGGCCGCGTAGATCATGGCCTGGGCGCTGAAGAGGAACAGTCCGGTGAGGAAGACGAGCGCATAGGTGAGGGCGAGCGGCATGTGGACGCCGAGGGTGTAGACGCCGACGGCGGTGAGCGCGAACCAGACGGCCGCGACCCGAGGGGCGCCGAAGCGGTCGGAGAAGCGGCCCGCGACGAGCATGCCCACGATGCCGCCGAGATTGATGAGGACGACGAAGGTGAGCGAGGAGCCCAGCTCGTAGCCCTGGCCCCGCATCATCGTGGGCAGCCAGGTGCTGACGCCGTAGACGAGCAGCAGGCCGCCGAAGGAGGCGAGCCAGAACAGCAGGGTCTGAGCCCACAGGCCGCCCCGGAACAGTGCCGCCAGCGCGCTCCAGCGCTCGGCCGCCGCCGGGCGCTCCGTCTCGGCCGCGGGGAGCGGCACGTCGTAGCGCAGGGCCAGCTCGCGGGCCTCGGCGGCGCGGCCCTTCGCCAGCAGGAAGCTCGGCGACTCCGGGAGGAACCTGGCGACCAGCGGCACCGCGATGACCAGCGGGGCGACACCCACCCAGAAGGCGGCGCGCCAGCCGAGCGGCTCCACGATCCACAGGGCGAGGAAGGCGGAGAGGATGCCGCCCGCCTGGTGCGCGGTCATCAGCAGGCCGACGGTGAGGTTGCCGCGGCCCTTGGGCGCGTACTCGGAGACCATCGTGATCGCGGTGGGCAGCAGCCCGCCGAGACCGACGCCCGCGATGAAGCGGCCCAGGCCGAAGACGGTGACGCCGGGCGCGATCGCGCACACCCCGGATGCCAGCGAGAAGACCGCGGTGCTGACGAGGATCATCTTCTTGCGCCCTACCCAGTCGGTGACCGTGCCCGCGCACAGGGCGCCCAGCAGCATGCCGAAGGTGGCGTAGCTGCCGATGGTGCCCGCCGCGCCCGCTTCGAGGCCGAGGGCCTTCTGCTCCAGCATGTGCGGCAGCACGGAGCCGTAGATGAACATGTCGAGGCCGTCGAAGAGCACGACCATCCAGCACAGGCCGATCACGAGGGTGGTCAGCCGTGCGCCGCGGGCCGGTGGAGCGGGTGAGGAGGACATCGTTGTTTCCTCTCGTCCGGAGGGTGTCAGGTCGGTTCGGCCCAGGTCAGGACACGGGCGGTGTGCCGTGGGTGTGGAAGGACTCGATGGTCTTCAGGCCCCACGCCTGCCCCTTCGCCCGCTCGGTCTCGGTCCAGGTGATCAGCGGCCAGTCGGGGGCCAGCACCAGGCGGGTGAGCGGGTTGCACAGCTCGACGCGGTTGCCGCCGGGCTCGTAGACGTAGAGGAAGAACGTCTGCTGGATGGCGTGCTTGTGCGGTCCCGTCTCGATGAACACGTCGTTGTCGAGACATAGGTCGGCGGCGCGCAGGATGTCCTCGCGGGTGTCGGTGGCGAACGCGATGTGGTGCAGCCGTCCGCGCGAGCCCGTCCAGTCCGAGGTGTAGACGAGGTCGTACGACTTGTTGGTGAACGTCAGCCACTGCGCGGCGAGTTCGCCGGTGTCGAGGACGATCTGCTCGGTGGGGCGTGCCCCGAGCACCTCGCGGACGAAGGTGGCGTTGGCGGCCACGTCGGACCCGAGGAAGTTGACGTGGTCCAGCCTGCGCACCCCCACACCCTGGACGGGCTTGGCCTGGGGCTGGTTCTTGAGGCCGGGGCGCAGCTCGTCCGGTGCCTCGTACCACTCGCTCTCCCAGTACAGGGCGAGTTCGTGCCCGTCGGGGTCGCTGGACACGTACACCGGGCCCAGGCCCGGCTCGTCCTCCGCCCAGCGGCCCTCGCGCCCCGCGCGCTCCAGCTCCGCCACCCTCCGCCGCAGTGCCTCCTCGCTGGAGGTGCGCAGCGCCGTGCGGCGGACACCGGAGGTGGAGTGGGCCGTGAGGACGAGGCTGTGGTGCTCGTAGTCGTCGAAGGTGCGCAGGTAGACGGAGTCGCCGGAGCGGCCGTTCTCGGTGAGGCCGAGTATGCGGGTGAAGAAGCCGACACTGCCGTCCAGATCGGGGGTGAGCAGTTCGACGTGGCCGAGGTGGGCGATGTCTCCGAGGGGCGGGGTCATGGCGGGCTCCTTGAGGGGGTGCGGGTGTGGCGCTGGAGGGGACGCGGGTACGGGTGATGGCCCCACGGCGGGCCGGGGGTGCGATGTGCGGGACGGTGCGCGGGGCGGGTGCGCGTCAGGCGGGGTGCGTCGGGGGTGTGCGTCAGGCGCGCGGGGCGTCGGCCGTCGTCGGCGCGGGGGCGGCGGGCCGGGCGAAGACCGTGCCGTCGAAGATCTTCCGGGCGGTGCGCACCACACCGGTGCGGCGGACCCGTGCGGTGCCGTCGGCACCGTCGGCGCCGGTCCCGGCCTCCACCTCGGCCTCGACGTCGAGGAACCCCGTGGGGTGCTCGACCCGCACCCGGCTCCCCTCGTCGGGGAGTTGGGCGATGCCCTCTCCGACGCTGCCGGGAACACGCAGCCCGGCCGCGACGCTCGCGGCACCGAGCACGCCGATGGAGGTGTGGCAGCGCACCGGGATGAAGGTGCGGGTCATGACCGCGCCGCCGGACTCGGGCGGGGCCAGCAGGCTGAGCTTGGGCACGGTGGTGTCCGACACGTCGCCGAGCCCCATCAGGGGGCCCGCCGCGAGCCGGATCGCCCGGAGCCGGCCGGCGAGCCCTTCGTCCTTCTCCAGTTCGGCGGGGCTCTCGTAGCCCGAGATCCCCAGCGCGGAGGCCGCGATCAGGACGGTGGGCATGCCGTTGTCCACGCAGGTCACGGGCGTGCCGTCGAGGGTGTCGCGGGCGTTCCCCGTGGGCAGCAGCGGACCGGCGCCCTCCGGGAACTCGATCATCACAGGGGCCGCGCTCCCCGGCACCCCGGAGATCTCGGCGGAGCCCGCGTAGGCGACACGTCCGCCGGGCGTGGAGAAGGTGGCGGTGGCGAGGTCGCCGGTGTTGAGCATACGGATGCGTACGGAGGTGTCGCCGTCCGACGGGGTGACCAGTCCGCGTTCGACGGCGAAGGGGCCGACGCCCGCGAGCAGGTTCCCGCAGTTCTGGCGGTCCGTCACCTCGGCGGTGTCCACCCCGACCTGGAGGAAGAGGTAGTCCACGTCGGCTTTGGTGTCGCCCTCGGCCGAGGGTGACACCACGGCGACCTTGCTGGTGAGGGGGTGTGCGCCGCCCAGGCCGTCGATCTGGCGGGGGTCGGGGCTGCCCATGACGCGCAGCAGCAGTTCGTCGCGCGCGGAGGGGTCGTCCGGCAGGTCTCCGGCGAGGAAGTAGGCGCCCTTGGAGGTGCCGCCGCGCATCAGCAGGCAGCGCACCTCCTCGACCTCGGCGGCTCCGGTGGCTGCCCCGGCGACCGCGGGTGCCGGTGCCGGTGTGTGTGCGGGGTGCGCGGGCGCGTGGGCTCGTGTCATCGCTGGTATCTCCTTGCTGGACAGGACAGCACCCGCCCCGGCCGCACCGGCCGACCGCGCGACGTCCCGAGCACCGAGCGACGTGCCGGGCGAGGCGTCAGTCCCGCAACGCTTCGATCACGCTGCCGAGGTGGGCGCGGACGGCCGACTCGGCCGCCTGCGGATCCCTGGCCCTGATCGCCTCGATCACGGCCAGGTGCTCGTTCAGTGACTGCTGGGGCCGCCCCGGCCTCAGCGCCAACTGGAAGCGGTGCCGCACCAGTTGGGCGTTCAGCCGCTCCAGGAGTTCCACGGCCGTCCGCTGGCCGGAGAACTCCCTGACGCAGGTGTGGAGTTCGTGGTTCAGCTCGGAGTAGGTGACGGGATCGCCGTCGGCGACCGCCTTGGACATGGCGTCGCCCAGGTCGGTCAGCTCGTCGAGCTGGTCCTCGGTGGCGGAGACCGCCGCCTTGGCCGCGCACAGCCCCTCCAGGGCCATGCGGCACTCCGTGATGGCCACCGCCTCCTCGACGGTGACCACCCGCACCCGCGACCCCCGGTTGCGGATGCGCTCGACCAGCCCCTCGGCCGCGAGGTCGATCAGCGCCGCGCGGATGCTGGCGCGTGTGACGCCGAACTGCTCGGCGAGCTCGTTCTCCACCAGCCTTTGGGCCGGCACCATCTCGCCCCGCACGATCGCCTGCCGGAGCTTCGTCAGAGCTAGCTGCTTGGCCTGTTCTCCGCTGCTCGGACCGGCTTGCTTCGGCATGTGCCCTCCTGAGTGAGTGCCTGTCGAACCTAAATCTAGAGCAACAGAATTGTCAACGATTTTGTCCTCAATAAATCGACCCCGATGACCCTTCGTCACGGGGGTCGGGAAGGAGACGGGGCACGGCCGTCAGGCGGCGCCGACGGCGAGGTGCCGGGGCCCGGCGGCCCCGGCACCCGAGCGCGCGGACGCACGGACGCGGCGTCACACGCGCGGGACGCCGCCCAGGACCACGTCTCAGACGACGATGACCCGACGCCCGCGCGTGTGACCGGCCTGGCTGTCGACGTGCGCCGCCGCGGCCTCGGCGAGGGTGTACGACTTCTCGACGGGTATGTGGAGCTTCCCCCGCGAGATGAGCGCCGCGGCCTCGGCGAGCGCATCCGGCACGCTCCCGGCCACACCCGAGAACCGGACGCCGTGCTCCGGCGCGCCGAGGTCGGCGATGGAGATCACCTTCTGCGGATCCCCGGTCAGCTCGACGAGTTCGCGGATCACACCCGAACCGGCCAGATCGAGCGCCGCGTCGCCCCGGCCGAGCCGCCGCACCCGCTCGGTCCAGCCCTCGCCGTACGTCGTCGCGAGGGCACCCAGGCCGCGCAGATAGTCCTGGTTCGCGGCCCCGGCCGTGCCGATCACCGTGATGCCGCGCTCGCGGGCGATCTGGAGCACCGCCGAGCCGACTCCCCCGGACGCGCCGCTGACCAGCAGCGTCTGCCCGGGCCGTACACCGACCTCGCGGATGATGCGCAGCGCGGTCTCCACCACCGAGGGGTATCCGGCCGCCTCCTCGAACGTCAGCCCCTCGGGCATACGGGCCCAGGCCGACAGCACGGCGAACTCGGCGTAGGTACTGGCACCCTCGCCGAACACGAGGTCACCGATCTTGACCCCTTCGACGCCCTCTCCGATCTCGTCCACCACCCCGGAGGCGTCCAGCCCGACTCCGGAGGGCAGCACGGTCGGGTGCGCCCCCAGGACCTGGCCCTCGCGGACCCGCCAGTCGACGGGGTTCACGCCTGCGGCGCGTACGGCGATACGTATGTGGCCGGGGCCCGCGTGGGGCTCCTCGGCGTCGATGAGGTGCAGGACGTCGGGACCGCCGAATTCGGCGAAGCTCACTTTCTTCATGCGGACGACCGTAGCACTAACGGTTAGTGTTTTGAAGCGGATTCGTTTTTGTGCCTGATAGCCTCGGCGCATGACCGTGCCGCCCGGACGCCGTGAACGCAAAAAGGCCGCGACCCGCCAGAAGATCGCCGACGCCGCCCTGCGGCTCTTCCTGGAGCGCGGGTACGAAGCGGTGGGCATCCGCGATGTGGCGGCGGAGGCCGACGTGGCCGTCACCACGCTCTTCTCCCACTTCGCCTCGAAGGAGGCGCTGGTCTTCGAGCAGGACGAGGACTTCGAGCAGCGCCTCACGCGGGCGGTCACGGAGCGGGCGCCGGACGAACCGCTCATCCCCGCGCTGCGCCGCGAGGTGCTGGCCCTGGTGCGCCACTGCACGGCGGACAGCGCGGCACCGGTCTGGCACATGATCGACACGTCGCCCGCGCTGCGGGAGTACGAGGAGTCGATGAGGCTGCGCCACGCGGAGTCGCTGGCGGTGGCGCTGGCCGCCGACCCCGGCCTGCCGCAGACCACGACGGCCTGCCGGGCGCTCGCGAGGTTCGTGATCGACGCCTACTCGCTGGCCCGGGAGGCGCCCGGACCGGAGGCCGCCGTGGACGAGATCTTCCGGATGATCGAGGCGGCCTGGGAGGTCGCCTGACCTTCCCGTCGACGTACGCGGGAAGACGTACGCGGAAGACCGCACGCGGGGAACCGGCCCTCCAGGCAGCGCAGTGCAGCGCACCGGAACGGAACTGAGGAAGAGCGCATGAAGCCCGTCGTGATCGCCCTGGCCGTGGCCGCCGTCCTGGCGGTGGGAACGGTGGGTGCTTACCGCCTGCTGGACAACGTCTCCGTCGCCACCGCGACCGGAACCGGAGGCGGCAACAGCAACAGCAACGGAACCGACCGCATGGTGCCGCGTGCGGAGGTCGAGAAGCAGGCCGAGGAGAACTTCGCGCGGCCCTTCTTCGAGGAGGCACCGAAGTCCGTCAGCTGCCCGCGCGGGCTGCGCGCGAAGAAGTTGGACACCGTGCGGTGCACCGCCGTCTTCGGGGACGGGAGCAAGCCGATGCTGATCTCCGTGACCGGGGTGCGGGGCGACAAGGTGAGCTTTGACTACGGCGTCGAGGAGACGTCCCACGACGGCGGGACGGGGAAGAGCGAGTAGCGATCCTCGCGGGCGCTACTGGCGTGGTGTGTACGGCGGGTGGCCGGTTCAGGCAACGCCGACGACGCCGCTGCGCCACGCCCAGGCGGCGATCTCCACCCGGTTCCGCAGCTCCAACTTGCCCTGGATGCTCGCCAGATGGGACTTGACGGTGGAGAGCGACACATACAGCTCGGCGCAGATCTCCTGGTTGGTCCGCCCGACGGCCACCAGCCGCGCCACGTCCAGCTCCCGCTGCGTCAGCGGACCCTCCGAGTCCGCGCCGCCCCCGGCACTCGTGGCACCGTCGGGCCCGGCGGCGGGCCCCTCCCCTATCCGCTCCAGGAGCCGCACGGTCACGGCGGGCGAGACCAGCGCATCGCCACGTGCCGCCGCCCGTACTGCCTCCACCAGCAGTCCGGGGCCCGCGTCCTTCAGCAGGAAGCCGCAGGCGCCGCCGCGCAACGCCCCGTACACGTAGTCGTCCTGGTCGAAGGTGGTCACGACCACCACGCGCAGCGGATCGACGGCCTTCGGGCCCGCGAGCAAACGGGTCACCTCCAGCCCGTCGAGCTTCGGCATCCGGATGTCGACGAGGCACACGTCGGGGCGCAGCCGCCTGGCCAGTTCCACGCACTCGGCGCCGTCGGCGGCCTCGCCCACGACCTCTATGCCGGGCTGCGCCTGGAGGATCAGCCGGAAGCCGGTACGCACCATGTCCTGGTCATCGGCGATCAGGACACGGACGGGTTCGGCTGATCCGCTGCTGCTGGTCATGCGGGTGATCCTGCCACAGCGCCGCGCACGGGGAACTCGGCCCTCAGCGTCCAGCCGCCGTCCTCGGCCCGGCTCGCGTGCAGTGTGCCGCCGACGGCCTCGGCGCGCTCGCTCAGCCCGACGAGGCCCAGGCCGCCACGTCCGCCCAGGGGTTCGGCGTGCGCCGAGGTGTGCCGGGGCGGGGGCGCGTTGTGCACCTCGACGCACAGCAGACGCGGGGCGGTGTTCCGCCCGCCCTCGGACTTCCGGCCCTCACGCCCGCCGTCCGCACCTCCTCGGGGCTCGTCCGCCAGGGCGACCCGCACGGTGACGGAGGGGGAACCCGGCGCGTGACGGCGCACGTTCGTCAGCGCCTCCCGTACGACGTTGCGCACCGAGGTCTCCACCTCGGGCTCCGCCCGCGCCTGCCTGGCCTCGGCCGCGACCTGGAGCGTGGCGGGCGCGTCGCGTTCGGAGAACGCGGCGACCAGCTCGGCCAGCTCCGCGTACAGCTCCCCCGGCCGCACGGCGCGCACCTCGTCCTCGCGCAGCACCCGGACCAGCTTGCGCATGGACTCCAGGGTCTGCGACCCGGCCTCCTCGATGCCGCGCAGCAGCGGGTCCACCTGCTCGGGCGCGGTCTCGCGGATCGTACGGGCCGCCTGGGCCTGGACGACGATGCCTGTGACGTGGTGGGCGACGAAGTCGTGCAGCTCGCGGGCGAGCGCGAGGCGTTCGTTCTGGCGTACGTCGACGACGGCGCGCCGCCTGCGGGCGTCGAGCCCGCGCAGATAGCAGCCGAGGCCGACGGCGCCGCCCGCGAGGAACGTCAGGAGGAAGGAGAAGAAGGCGTTGCTGCTCTCGTCCATCCGCATCGGCGCCGCGATCACGGCGGTCCCGAGCGCCGCGCACAGCGCGGCGGCCAGCCAGGGCCGCGCCACCTCCCTGGCCGTGAGCGCCAGCAGAAGCAGCAGGCAGAACGTCTCCAGCATGCCCCAGCCCGCGACGAGCGGCGGCATGGCCCTGAACTGAAGCAGCGTCATCGCCCAGGAGACGAACGCGGTGGCGCCGACGCGCCACGTCAGGGCGGGACGAGCCCCTGACATCAGCAGCGCGCTCGCCGCCACCAGGCCAGGAGCCAGCCACCACCACACATGGGGTCCCTCCAGGCCCGTGGCCGACTCGACGCTGAACACGTCGAGCACCCACGTCAGCCCCATGATCACCCACAGCGCGGTAAGCGCCGCGCGACGGGGCAGCCGCGGGGTGGCAGTCCGGTCGTCCGTATCTGGCATGTCACGTACCTCTCGCACACGGAGCAGCGTACGCAAGACGATCATCCGGCGGGCCCGGCCGAAAGGACGAGGTCAGGGCGTGGAACCGGCCGGTCGGCCGAGCCGGGGACAGGGACGGGGACGGAGACGGGGAGGCGAACCTTCCGCGCACCGCACGCGTCTCCTCCGTACACGTTCACGTACACGGCATCAGAGGCATTGCCGTATGAAGCGGGACACAAGGGATACAGGGGAACAGGGGGAGCAGATGGTCGCGTGGATCGTTTTCGGAGGGGTGTTCCTGGTCGTCGCCGCGCTCATCGCGTGGATGATCGCGAGGCCGCCGAACCTCGCCCCGCACCGCCCCGATCGGCACCCCCGGCGGCGCGACCACCGCTCCGGCACCCGGGCGTGGACGGCGGGCGGCAGCACCCGCGCCGATTCCGGCGCGGGCAGCGGGGGAAGCAGCCAAAGTGGCGGCGGGGGCGAAGGCGGTTGCGGAGGCTGGGGCGGTTGCGGAGGCGGAGGCGGAGCTGGTTGCGGAGGCGGCGGGGGCTCCTGAGGTGGCCGAAGCAGGAGCGAGGCCGAGACGGCCGGGTTACCGCTCGGCCGTCTCCGGCAGTCGCAGGCCGTGGCAGTCGCGCAGCTCGCTCTGGGACTTCGCGAAGGCGGTCAGCGCCTCGCGCATCTCCTTCTCGCTGTACCGGCTCTTGTCCAGCGCGCGGTCCTCGCTGTCCGAGTCGTCCTGCTCCCTGTCCACCCACAGCTCGAACCCGGCAGGCCTGCCCTCGCATGTGGCGGTGGCCCAGCCGCTCTCACCGGTCAGCCACGGGGTGACGGCACGCGTGCCGCCCTCGCCGTCGGAGGTGCCGTCCATCCGCGCCTGCCGCTGCATCCGCGCGGGGACCCAGTCCCCGTACCACGCGTTCAGTTCCAGCACCGTCCGCTGAGGGTCGTCGTCCCCGTCCCCGTCCCCGTTCTCGCCGCTCGCGCTGACGGCGCAGCTCACCATGGGCGCCGGGCTGTCGGGCGTCCCCATCTCCACCGTCCAGCCGTCGCCTTGAAGCGGGCCGCGTGCCAGCGCCGCACAGGCGGTGCCCGCCGTGCCGGCGGGGCGGACGGTCTTCGCCGCCACGTTCTCCGCGGGCACCGGAAGCGGCTCGCTGTCGCAGCCGAGCTTCTCTGACGCCTTGTTGGCGAGCGCGACGCCGGGACGCAGCAGCCGCACGGGACCCCTGTCCAGGCCGCCGCCGTGGACCTCGACCAGGAGACGAGCGGCACGGCCCGTGGCGTCATCGCCGAGGCCGGGACAGGAGGGGGTGAGCACGATGCCGGTCAACGTGCTCTCGAAGCCGGGCAGTCCCGCGGGCAGCGCGGCACGCGGCCGGCCACCGTCGTCGGCGAAGTGCCGCACCAGTTCGGCGTCCACGTCGTCACGGCTGGTGACGGCGTCGACCTCGACGACCCGCCCCCGCTCCACGGTCGTCACCTCGCAGTGGTAGCGGCCGAGTTGGGTGTCCGTGTGCGACTCGGCCGAGGCCAGATGCTCGTCCGGGTCGCCGGAGAGGGCGCGCAGGGAGTCCAGGCCGCCCTCGGGCAGCCCGTCGTCGCAGGCGCCGGACTCGATCGCCAGGTCCTTGACCGTGGGTGCCGCGAACCATCCGGCGGCGCCGAGCACGAGCGCGCAGACGGCGGCCCAACCGGCGGTGCGCTTGCGGCGGCGTCGCCGGTCGCTCTCGTCCTGGAGCACGCGCCAGCGCTCGCGCTGCTCGTCCGAGTACGCGAAGACACCGGCCTCCCGGGACGACGCCTCCGTCTTCTCCGACTTCTCCGATGCCCCTGGCTCCCCCGTCACTTCAGCATCACCCGTCACGCGGGCACCGTATCCCAGACCGACCAGCCCTACCCGAAGCTCCTCAGCCACTTGCGCGACTGGTAGACCCCCGCGGCCAGGGCGATGACGCCGAAGCACATCCACATGAGGGAGGCCAGGACCGCGCCCACACCGGTCTCCCGGAACACACCCGGGCTGCCCACCATGTTCTCCGTCACGTCCAGTTTCCTGCCGTCCGGGTAGTCACCGGCGTTCTCCAGGGTTCCGCTCCTGCGGTCCGCCGCCTCCCCGCCCTGGGGGACGAAGGCACCGTCGCACTCGTAGTCGGAGTTCTTGCCGCTGGGGTTCTTGTCGGTGCAGTACGCCACGGTGAACGTGCCCCGCTCGCCTGCCAGTCCCGTGGCCTGCGCCCCCTGGACGACGTTGATGACGACGGCAGCGGCACCGCCCACCGTGAGCACGAACCCGAACAGCAGACCCAGCACCCGCCATCCCCACGCGGGCCTCATCTTCCCGCGCTGCTCCGTGTCCTTCGTGTTCGCCGGCTCGCGCGCTGTCTCAGTGGTCACCCGAGCACCCTAGAGGGCGAGCCGGGCCCGGCACCCCGTCACCCCATCGCGGTCTCCGGCATCGCTTCCGCCAGGTCAGCGGCCAGGTCGCGCGCCACCGCGACGGGGTGGTACTGCACGAAGAGGTGCTCTCCCGGGTAACCGCGGGACGTGAACGGCGCGGTGGTGTGTCCTCGCCACGGAGCCGGCTCTCCGAGCGAAGAATGACGATGTCCCGCACACCCGGGGCGAACTGCGCCTCGGCCTGGTCCAGCGCACGTGAGATGCGCGCCGCGACTGCGGCTACGGCTCGGGCGTCAGGCGGACGGGCAGGCGGTTGACGCCTTCGCCGACGTCGATGTCGGCCGTCACGAAGTGCAGGGGCAGATGCATGAGCGGCGAGTGGAGCCGCAGCGTCTCCTCGACGGCGTCCGGCCAGCGGGACGGGTCGTTCCGGAGAACGGCCAACTGCCCGGGGTGGACGAGGAGTTCCCGCACCGCGTGGTCCAGGAGCGCGACGGTGGTCTCGCTTCCGGCGCCGATCATGAGGATGAGCGTCGAGACCAGCTCGGACTCGCTGAGCCGGTCGCCGTCGTCCTCGTGCTCGGTGAGCAGCAGGCTGGTCAGGTCCTCGCCGAGGTCGGCTCGCTTGGTGTCGATCAGGGTCCGCATCGCGTCGAGGAGGTGGTGGCGGGTGCGCTCGGCCTGCTCCTCGCCGGCGCCGGTGGCGAGCACGTCGTCGATGACGCTCAGCATCCGGGGCCGCTGTCCGGCGGCCACACCGAACAGGTCGCAGATGACGCGGGTCGGCAGCGGACAGCTGAAGGTGTCGCGCAAGTCGGCCACGGCGCCGGGCCCGGTGCCGGCCCTGGCCGCGGAGGCGCTGGAGACAGGCGGTCCTGCTCCGCACGGTAGGCGCGGCACCGGGCCCCCACAAGGGCACTCGGTGGGGACGTACAAGCGCCTGCCCGGACGGTTGCGCGGGCCGCACGGCCGCACGGCCGCACATGAAGCGCCGCAGACGTACGCTCCCGCCCCGCACGCACCAGAGTGCGCATGCCCCATACAGGCAGCCCCCCGTTCCGGCGTACAGTCGGTTCGCCCCGGGCCGCGCAGGTCCCGGTGGTCTCAGGCTTTCGGGACCCCCAGCAGGAGCTGCCATGGCCACGGCGCGGGAACAGCCGGACTGCTCACCAGCCCTCCCAGGGCAGCAGACCGGGGACGGGCCGCCCGACGCGGCGCGGGCCACGGACCGCCAGCGGCGCATCCGCCGCCGCCTGGAGCGGCTGATCGGCATCGCCGCGACGGAGGGCAACGCGCTGGTCCCGCTGCGCAACGGTGACGAGATCTTCCCCGCCATGCTGGACAGTGTGCGGGCCGCCGAGCACACCGTCGACATGATGACCTTCGTGTACTGGCGCGGCGACATCGCCCGGCAGTTCGCCGAGGCGCTGGCCGAGCGCGCCCGCGCTGGGGTGCGGGTGCGACTGCTGCTCGACGGCTTCGGCAGCAGGCCCATCGAACAGCGGCTGCTGGATCTGATGGAGCGGGCCGGGGTCGCGGTCGCCTGGTTCCGCAAGCCCGCGCGGCTCTCGCCGTTGAAGCAGAACCACCGCTGCCACCGCAAGGTCCTGGTGGTCGACGAGGCCACCGCGTTCACCGGCGGGGTCGGCATCGCGGAGGAGTGGTGCGGTAACGCTCGTAACGAGCACGAGTGGCGCGACACCCACGTCCAGGTACGCGGTCCTGCGGTGGACGGCATCGCCGCCGCGTTCGCGCAGAACTGGGCCGAGTGCCACGACGAACTCTTCGACGAACGGGACCGGTTCATCGAGCACTCCGCCAGCGGCCGGTCCGTCGTCCAGGTGGTGCGCGGCTCGGCCAGCTTCGGCTGGCAGGACATGCAGACCCTGCTGCGCGTGCTCCTGGAGTCGGCCGAGGAGCGCGTCCGCATCGCCACCGCCTACTTCGCGCCCGACACCTTCTTCGTCGGCCTGCTGTGCGCGGCGGCCCGGCGCGGTGTCACCGTCGACATCCTGCTGCCCGGCCCGCACACGGACAAGCGGGTCTGCCAGCTCGCGGGGCAGCAGCACTACGAGGAGCTGTTGGCCTGCGGGGTGCGGATATGGCAGTACCAGCCCACGATGATGCACGCCAAGGTCATCACGGTGGACCAGGTGGTCTCCCTCGTCGGCTCGTCGAACGTCAACCGGCGCTCCCTCGACCACGACGAGGAGGTCTCGCTCGCGGTGCTGGACGAGTCGTTCACGGGGGAGCTGGACGCGCACTTCGAGGAGGATCTGGCCGTCAGCGAGCTGATCCGGCCGGGGAGATGGAAGCAGCGGCCGGTCGCCCAGCGGCTGCTGGAGGGCGCTGTGGCCCCCATCCGCCGCTTCCTCTGAACCGGTTCGACAATGGCCGGTCCGCGAGGATCGGCCTCCTGTCCTCCCTCGTTAGCATCGCTCTGCCGAACCGACGGGGGTTGCTGAAGTCCCGCGAGCACTGGGCCCGGTCCGCCCCCGACACCGCGACCCCGATCTCCCGCGCGGTGGCGCGGATCGCGGGGCGCAACTGCCTGAACCACAGCGACGGTTACGAGGCGTGGGCCGGCCACAATGAGCCACATCTCGCCACGCCCGACGCCGATCCCGGCATCGCGCCGCGCCCTCTGGCGGACGTGCCGTGAGTACCGTCCCGTCGGCGGCGCCGCACGGGCATGCCGTGAGCACGATCCCCACCGTTCCCGGTGCCCTGCCCCTCCTCGGGCACACCGCCCGCCTCGCGGCCGGTCCGCTGGCGTTCCTGGAGGCGCAGCGCCGTCAGGGCGACATCACCCGCATCCGGCTCGGCCGCCGTCCCGCGTATCTGCTGAACCATCCCGATCTGGTGCGCGCTCTGCTCACCGCCCCGACGCGCCGGTTCGACCGGGGCGACATCTTCCGCGAGGGGCGCGGTCTGCTCGGGGAGGGTCTCGCGGTCGCCGACGGGGAGCACCATCTGACGCGTCGGCGCACCGTCCAGCCGCTGTTCCAGAAGTCCCGGCTGCCCGAGCACTTTCCGGCCATGGCCGAGCACGCCACGGCCTGTGCCCGGTCCTGGCGGGCGGGGCAGCGCTTCGCGCTGAACGCGGAGATGACCGACCTCGCACTGACGGTCATCTCCCACACCCTGTTCGGCGCCCCGCTGTCCGACCACGATCTGCGCACGATCCGCCGTCACCTGCCGGGCTTCTTCCAGGGCGTCGCCTACCGCGGCTACGGCCCACGCGCCCTGCTCAACGGCGTGCCGACCCCCGAGCGGGCCCGCTACCGCTCCGCCGTGACGACGCTGCGCGCGGTGTTCGAGAAGCTCGTCGCCGCGCACCGCGACAGCCCGGCCCTGGCGGCCATCGGCGAGGGTACCGACGACGCGCAGCTCGTGGACGACGTCGCCTCCCTCGTCACCGGAGCCCACACCACCGCCAGCACGGCAGCGTGGGTCTTCCACCTCCTCGACCGCCACCCCCATGTCCGCGCGCGGGTCCGCGAGGAGGCCGACGCCGTCGTGGGCGACCGGGACGTGCGCCCCGACGACATACCCCGCCTCACCTACACCGGGCACGTGCTCACCGAGACCTTGCGCTACTACCCGCCGGTCTGGCTCTTCCCGCGTCGCGCCACCGCTCCCGTGACGCTGGGCGGCCACGAGTTCCCCTCGGGGACGCAGCTCTTCTACAGCCCCTACGTCATCCACCGGGACCCCCGCTTCCATCCCCGTCCCGCCGTCTTCGACCCCGGCCGCTGGACCGGGGCCCGCGCGGGAGCGTCGACGCACCGCACCGCCTACCTTCCCTTCGGCGCGGGCGTCCACGGGTGCCCCGGCGGGGACTACGCGCCGGCGGAGCTGGTCCTCCTCGTCGCGGCGACCGGACGGCGATGGCACCTCCGGCCCGACACCTCCGGCCCGACGCCCGTGCCGCGCCGCGTCCCAGGACCATCCTCGCGCCCTCCCCCGTCACCGTCACCGTCGAGCCGCGCGCCGCCGCACCGACGGCCTGACGCGGCTGGTCGCGGCGCGGCGCCAAGCGATGGTGCCGCGGTGCGGTGGTCACCCGTCCGACGCCGGTGCCTCCGGGGTCAGGTACCGCTCGGCCCACCGCGCGAAGCCGGTGAGCGGGATGCCCAGGGCCCGCGCGTCCTCGGGGCGCGCGGGCTGGTCGACCTCGTTCAGCCACGCGTGCGAGGCGACGAACTCCGGCGCCCCGGCGGCCAGCGCCTCGTCCACCGTCATGGAGGGGGCGGTCAGCTCGACGCCCAGCGCGCGGGAGAGGACTTCGGCGACGCGGGTCATGGACGCCCGCTCGCTGGCCAGTTCCAGCTCGACCCCGTGGAAGTGCTCCGGGTCGGCGAAGGCCGCGGCGGCAGCGGCGCCAATGTCGTCGACGGCGACGAGCGCCAGCACGGTATCGGGCCTGATGACGGTCACCAGGCCGCCTTCGGGACCCTTCGGGAGCAGGTAGGTGCCGGGGAGGAGGTTCTCCATGAAGAAGCCCGGCTTGAGGAGGGTCCAGTGCCGGAAGCCCGCCTCGCGGACCCGGTCCTGGATCGCGCTCTTGGTCTCGAAGTAGTGCTCCATCGACGTCCAGCGCCCCTCGTCCCAGCCGGGCGCGTCCCGGTGCTGTCCGGCACCGGAGACGGAGGTGTGCACGAACTGGGCCACTCCGGCCTCGCGTGCGGCGTCGACGAGGTTGCGGCCCTGCACCCACTCGGAGTCGCTCTGGAGGTCCGCCAGGTCGGGCAGTTGCACGGAGAAGACGGCGCGGGCCCCGTCGGCGGCCCGGCGCACGGAGTCGAGGTCGAGGAGGTCGCCGGTCACCAGCTCGGCGCCCAGCGCCGCGAGCGCGCGAGCACGTTCGGTGGACGGGTCGCGTACCAGGGCCCGTACGGGCACGCCCGTCGCGAGCAGCGCACGCGCCGTGGCGCCGCCCTGCTGGCCGGTGGCGCCTGTGACCAGGACGGGTGCGGGATCTGTGGGCATGAGTGCTCCTCGGATGGTGTGCGCCGTGGGACGGCGGGCGGAACGCGCTGTGGCCCGGCAGGAGTTGACGGCGGACCCTTAAACGGCGGGGCCCGCCACTTACCGTTCCGCTACGATACGGAGGGCCCCGCCACTTAGCAACCCTCCAGGAGGTGACGCCATGCCCACGCAGTCCACGCGGCCCGCACAGCCCGCACAGCGTGCGGACGCCCGTCGCAACTACGCGCGCATCCTCGCCGTGGCCGTGGACGAGGTCGCCGCGCACGGCGCCGACGCCTCCCTGGAGCAGATCGCGCGCACGGCGGGCGTCGGATCGGCCACCGTGCGCCGCCACTTCCCCAGCCGCTGCGCACTGCTGGAGGCCGTCTTCCAGGAGCGGATCCAGGGCCTGTGCGCACGCGCCCACGAACTGTCCGGGGCACGGGACGCACGGACCGCGCTGCTGGAGTGGCTGAGCGCGCTCACCGTCTACGCCGCCGACGCGCGAGGGCTGGCCACCGCCCTGACCCGGGAAGGGGCGGACGAGCAGGGCCACCCCAGCACCTGCGCGGCGCGGTTGGGCGAGGCGGGCGAGCCGCTGCTGCGACGCGCGGCGCGGGCCGGAGCGGTGGCGCCCGGCGTGACCGTCCCGGATCTGCTCACGCTGATCTCGGGCATCGTGCTGGCCACCGAGCACCTCCCTGACCCCGCCGCCGAGGCGGACCGCCTGCTCGGCCTGGCCATGGCGGGGATCAGTCCGCGAGGATGACGGCGGGTCACGAGTCACGGGTCGTAGGTCACAGGTCACGGGTCACGACACACGAGGAGTCGCGGTGAGCCCTGGAACGGCACCTTCCCAGTCGGTCGACGAGGGGCTGGTGAGCATTCCGGCGGGCGAGATCGTCCTGCGGGACGAGGGCACGAGGACGGAGTGGAAGGCCGAGGTCCCGGCCTTCAGACTGGCGCCGTACCCGGTCACGCGCGAGCTGTACCTCGCCGTCCGCGGCGAGGCACCGTCGAGCGGCAAGGGCCCCACGAGCGACGCGGACCTCACGAGCGGCGGCGGGCCGCGGACGCCGGTGACCGAGGTGTCCTGGAAGGACGCTCTGCGGTTCTGCGACCTGCTCTCGCGCGAGGCGGGCCTCACCCCGTGCTACGTGACGGGCGACGACCCGGGCGACCCCGACGCACTCGACGTCGTCCGCGACGATGCCGCCGACGGCTACCGCCTTCCCACCGAGGCCGAGTGGGAGTACGCGTGCCGCGCCGGGACCCCGGACGTGCGCTACGGAGAGCTGGACGAGATCGCCTGGCACCGCGGCAACTCCGGTGACCAGGTGCACGACGTCGCCACGAGGGCGCCGAACGCGTGGGGCCTGCACGACATGATCGGCAACGTGTGGGAGTGGTGCTGGGACCTCTACGACCCCGCCGTCTACGGCCCGTACCGCGTCTTCCGGGGTGGTGGCGCCTACGACCGCCCCCGGGCGTGCCGTGCCTCGTGCCGCCGCAAGAGCCACCCGACCTTCCGCATCGACGACCTCGGTTTCCGCCTCGCGCGCTCCGTGTGAGCTGTGAGCGGGGGCGCGACGCCCGGGCCGCGTCAGCCCAGCACCAACTGGGCGATGGCCGCGCCGCCGACCACCACGATCAGGCAGCGCAGCAGCACGGGGCTGAGGCGGCGGCCCACCGTGGCGCCGAGCCGCCCGCCCACGGCGGAGCCGGCCGCGAGCAGGGCGACGGCCGTCCAGTCGAAGTCGGCCTTCCAGAGGAAGAACAGGGCGGCGACACCGTTCACGACGGCGACGAGCACGTTCTTGACGGCGACGAGTCGCTGCATGGGTTCGTCGAGCAACATGCCCATCAGGGAGACGTAGATGATGCCCTGGGCCGCCGAGAAGTAGCCGCCGTAGACGCTGGCCAGCCCCACCCCCGCCAGCAGCCCGGGACCGCCGTGCGCCGACAGGGGGCGCCCGGTGCGTGCGCGGCGCCGCCGCACGGCGCGGCTGACGCGCGGCTGGAGGACGATGAGGAGCAGCGCGAGCCCGACCAGGACCGGCACGATCATCTCGAACGCGGCGGCGGGCAGTGCCAGCAGCAGCATGGCACCGGCGAGTCCGCCGAGCACCGCGCCCGCCGTCAGCCTGAGGACGAGGCGGCGCTGCCCGCGGAGTTCCTTGCGGTAGCCGATGGCTCCGCTGACCGAACCGGGCACCAGGCCCAGTGCGTTGGAGACCGTCGCGGTGACGGGTGGCAGGCCGACGGCCAGCAGAACGGGGAACGTGATCAGTGTGCCCGAGCCGACGACGGTGTTGACGGCCCCGGCCCCGAGCCCCGCCGCGAGGACCGCGCACATCTCCCACACCGTCACGCCGTACCCTCCCGCGCAGGGAGGAACGAGGCGAGGGCGAGGGTGAGAGTGAGAGTGAGGGCGGGCCGAACGGTGGTCGTGGGCGTACCGCCCCGATGTGCGAGATGCATGGCAGCGATCGTACGGAGGGGACACTTCGGTGGCGGCCGAAGTGTCCCCGTCGCCGGGTATCTTGCTCGGGCGACGGGCCGTTCCGATCCGTTCCGTTTCCGGGAACGGCCCGGGGTCATCGCTCCAGAGGGCGTCACAGGCAAGGATCCGAACATGGGCGCACACGACGCGCAGGGCGCGCACGGCAGACAGGGCGTGCACGGCACACAGGAGACGCGGGACGCACCCGATCCGCAGGGGACGTCCAAGCGGCTGCGGGCGATCAGCGACGAGTTGTCGGACCGCTTCTACGAGCGGGCCGACGTGGTGCGGACGCTGCTGGTGACACTGCTGGCCGGACAGCACTCGCTGGTGCTCGGCCCGCCGGGAACGGCGAAGTCCGAGCTGGCCAGGGAGCTGACGGGCAGGATCGAGGGCGCGTCCTACTGGGAGATCCTGCTGTCGAAGTTCACGGCGCCGACGAGGATGTTCGGTCCCGTCGACGTCGCCGCGCTGGCCAGGGGCGAGTACCGCCAGATCTTCGACGGCCGCGCCACGACCGCGCATGTCGCGTTCATCGACGAGATCTTCAAGTGCTCGACGGCCGCACTGAACGAGACCCTGGGCTACCTCAACGAGCGGATCTACCACCCCGAGAGCGGCGGCGCGCCGATCCGCTGCCCCCTGATCGGTGCCATCACGGCGAGCAACGAACTGCCCGCGGGAGAGGACACGGCAGCGATCTACGACCGGCTGCTGGTGCGGATCGAGGTCGGGTACCTGGCGGACCCGTCGAACTTCGCCGCGCTGATCCGCTCCGCCGTCGGCCGCCCGACGGCACCGGCCCGTACCACCGTCGAACTGGCCGCGTTGCGGCACGCCGTGACCGAGGCCGTCCCGGACGTGGACGTCCCCGACGGGATCGTGGACGCGGTGTGCACACTGCGCGCCGCGCTGCGCCGCAAGGAACTCATCGCCTCCGACCGCCGCTGGCGGCAGGCGGTGGGCCTGCTCCAGGCTTCCGCTTACCTCGACGACCGCACGGCGGTCGCCGAGACCGACCTGTCGGTGCTGACACATGTGCTGTGGGACTCCCCTGCCGAGCGGCCGACCGTCGAGCGCGAGGTGCTGCAACTGGTCAACCCCGACGCCAAGGAAGCGCTCGATCTGGCCGACGCCATCGAGGAGTTGGAGGCTCAGCTCGACGCCATGGCCGGGCAGTCCCGCGAGGCGCTGAGCGAGTGGGTCATCACGAAGGCCCATCACACGCTGGCCACGGCGGGGAAGCGGCTGGAGAAGCTGCGCGCGGAGGCGGCCGGCGCCGGGCGCTCCACCGCCGCTGTCGACCGTGTCATCGGCCGCCAGCGCGCCGTCCGCACCCGCGTGCTCACCGAGGCCCTCGGCCTGGACGCGCGCATGGTGCAGTCCCAGCTCTGAGCCACGGCGGGAGCGCGACGCGACGGTACGGGTGTGAAGGGGACGGGAGCGGGGCCATGGACGGGACACCGGGCGAGCGCGACGAGCGGACGGACGGGTCCGCAGGGCCGACGAACGGGGCCGGGGCGTGGCAGGGCCCGTCCGTCGAGCCTTCCGGGCGGCACACCACGGCCGTGGTCGCGGACCGGTCGGACCGGAGCGTGTGGGGTGACCTCTACGCACGGTCGGCCGCGCTGCGCGAGCTGGCCCGGGAACTGAACGAGCACCACGACGACGCCACCGGCCTCCTCAGCGACGTGTTCCTGGCCGCGTACCAGTCCGCGCCACGATTGCGCGAGCACGCGGAGATGGACCCCTCCCGGCTGGCCCGCCACCGGATCGTCACCTCGCTGGTGGCATCGCCGGAGTTCGCCGAGCTGCGCCGGGAGACGGTCGGCGACCCCTACGCCGCCGCGATGGCCGTCCTCGCCCGGGCCGCCGAGCTGCGCCGGATGCTGGAGCGTCCCCGGGGCGGCGGGGAGCGGGCGGCGCGGGTGCCGCGGGCCCGGCAGGGCGACGGGGGTGAGGCGGCCTCCGTGGACGGGGCCACCCTCATGAGCGGGGCACACCAACAGGCCGCCGACAGGGCCGACATGGCCGACGACAAGGGCGACGGGGCCGACGAGCACGGCACCGTGCCGCCCCCGGCCGCCCCCGCCCCCACCCCCGCGCGGCAGCCCGCACGAGGCACCCCACAGGCCCCCGCGACCACGGACGCGACCCCGGCGCACCGCACCACCACACGCAACACGGTGGCGAGGCGCGCGGCGGCCACCCGCCATGAGGCCGCGCTGACGCGGACGTGGGGGTTCGACGCCGCGGAACTGGAGCGGCTGCCCTGGGAGCAGCGCGCCCGGCTCGCGGAGCGGCTGCGTACCGGCCGACTCGCCCAGTGGGCCGAACTGATCGGCCGTTTCCGCCGGATGGCGGGCGGCGAGCGTGCCCGCAAGGTGGAGAACACGGCCGGGGAGCTGATCGGCGTCACGCTCGGCGACGACCTCTCCCGCGTCATTCCCTCCGAACTGGCCCACCTCGGTCTGCCCGCGCTGCGTGCGGTGTTCGCCGCGCGCTACGCCGCGGGAGAGCTGATGCTCTACGACCACCAGGGAGAACAGAGCACGGGACGGGGCGCCATCGTCGCGTGCGTGGACACCTCGCACTCCATGTACGCGGCGGGACCCGGCGGGGTGACCCGGGAGGCGTGGGCCAAGGCGTGCGCCCTCGCGCTGCTGGACCAGGCCCGCCACGCCCGACGTGACTTCGTCGGCATCCTGTTCTCCGCCGCCGACAAGCTCCAGGTCTTCCGCTTCCCGGCCGGCCGGCCCGCGGGCATCGCCGAGGCGCTCGACTTCGCGGAGACCTTCCTCGGCGGCGGCACCAGCTACCAGTCGCCGCTGACGGCGGCCGGTGAGCTGCTGGAGGAGGAGTTCAACGACGCGGCGCGCACGCGCGGCGACATCGTCCTGATCACCGACGACGAGTGCGGCGTCACCGAGGAATGGATGCGCGGCTGGAACGACGCCAAGCGACTGCTGGGCTTCCGCGTCTTCGGCGTGGCCATCGGCACCCCGCATGCCGCCGAGACCGGCTCGGTCCTCGAGGCCCTGTGCGACAACCTCCGCACCGTCGAGGACCTCACCGACGTCCGTACCGCCGCCGACCTCTTCCGCGTGATCTGATCCGGGGCCCGGCCCGGTCTGCTCCGGGCCGGGCCCTGGCGCGGTCTCGGTCAGACGTTGACGCCGAAGTCCTGCGCGATGCCGCGCAGGCCCGAGGCATAGCCCTGGCCGACGGCGCGGAACTTCCACTCGGCGCCGTTGCGGTACAGCTCGCCGAAGACCATGGCGGTCTCCGTCGAGGCGTCCTCGCTGAGGTCGTAGCGGGCCAGCTCGTTGTTGTCGGCCTGGTTGACGACGCGGATGAAGGCGTTGCGTACCTGGCCGAAGCTCTGCTGGCGGCTCTCGGCCTCGTGGATGGAGACCGGGAAGACGATCTTGTCGACCTCCGCGGGAACGCCCGCCAGGTTGACCTTGATCTGCTCGTCGTCGCCCTCGCCCTCACCGGTGAGGTTGTCACCGGTGTGCTGGACCGAGCCGTCGGGGCTGGTCAGGTTGTTGAAGAAGACGAAGTGCTGGTCGGAGACGACCTTGCTGCCCGTGTCCACCAGCAGCGCGCTGGCGTCCAGGTCGAAGTCCGTGCCGGTGGTGGTACGCACGTCCCAGCCCAGGCCGACGGTGACCGCGGTCAGGCCGGGCGCTTCCTTGCTGAGCGAGACGTTGCCGCCCTTGGACAGTGAGACTCCCACGTTTTTCCTCCCGGTGTGCGGTGCGGTGCATTGCGTTGTATGCGTTGTGTGTGGTGCGTCGCGTCGTATGACGAGTGCCGAAAACCTACAGCACTGTAGAAACGAACCGGCGGGGCCGGGTGCCGAACCGCCACCGGCCCCACGAGCGGCGGCGTTTGGTGGGTGCCCACGCTATAGCCGTACGCGGGTGCGCGCCGCACATCGGCACCACGGCGTGCCGGACGCACGCGTCCCGTACGTCCCGTGCGGCCGACGCGGCCCGGGGGCGACGTGAGCCAACTCATGCCCCCGCGGGCACGAGCGCGCCCCGCGCGGCGGTGAGGATGAACGGGTGCACCCTTCCCTTCACTGGTCGGCCGCGCTCCCCGTGCTGGTCTGGCGCTTTCCGCGGCCCCTGCTCACCGTCTCCTCAGGGCCGTACGGCGGCGGCCTGGGCGAGCGCCGCTGGGCGCTGAACGCCACCGTCTCCCCCGACGCCGACCTGTCAGCGCCCGAGGCCCATCTGCGGCGCGTCGGCGAGGAGTTGGGGTGCGCGGGGCCCGGTGCGGGGCTGATGACGGCCGTGGACGTACGGCACCGGGTGACGCGTGACGAGGACGGTGTGACGGTCACCGCGACGACGGGCGTGGGCGTCCCGCTGTGGGCCGCGGCGCCGGAGCTCACGGTGGCGGCGACCGCGCCGCCCGCGCCGGGCACCGTCAACGTGGTCGCCGCGCTGCCGGTGCGGCTGTCCGAGGCGGCGATGATCAACGCGGTGGCCACGGTGACCGAGGCCAAGACCCAGGCACTGCTGGAGGCGGGGGTGCCGGGCACGGGCACCTGCACCGATGCCGTCGTGCTCGTGTGTCCGCCGCACGGCCCTGCCGAGAGCTACGGCGGAACCCGGTCGCGGATCGGCACCCCGCTGGCCAGGGCGGTCCACGCGGCGGTGCGCGAGGGGCTGCGCGTGCCGGAGCCGCAGCACCACTCGTACGCGCGTGTCACGTCCCCCGGCGGCTGACCCTTCACACCCCGCGCCACACACACCCCGCGCCACGCCGGGCGCGGTCACCCGCCTCGGCCGACCGCGACCGCACCCGGCATCACGGCCCCCGGCATGAACAGCCCGACCTTGGCCGTGCCGTTGCCGTGGGCCCGCGCGGCGGCGAACGCGGCCGGTGTCTCCTCCAGCGGATACATGTTCTCCAGGCAGTGGTCCACGGTGACGGCGCCCGTGTGGATGGCCTCGACGGCGGCACGGAACGAGACGAGTCCGGGTTCGGACTGGGTGCCGTTGGCCCACGCCATGGTGAGCGCCTTGCGGAACGCCCGCTCGACGGGGAAGGGCGCGTCGCCCTTGCGTTCGGGGTAGCCGAAGAAGCCGACGGTGCCCCGCTCGCGGGCGCACTCGACGGCCGCGGCGCGTGCCACGTCGTAACCGGCCGCCTCGATGACCAGATCGGCGCCGACGCCGCCCGTCGCCGCGAGCGTCGCCTCGACGACGGACGCGCCGGGCTCCAGCACGGTGCGGGCGGCGCCGAGGCGGTCGGCGAGCGCGAGACGGTCCGCGTTCAGGTCGGAGACGAGCACCTCGATGCCACGCGCGACGAGCTGCTGGAGGTGGAAGAGCCCGGCGGAGCCGGCGCCGATGACCACCGCGCTGCGGGGCACGAGCCCGTCGGACAGTGTGGAGCAGGGCAGGAACTTCTTCATGGCGTAGATCGTGGTGCCGAGTTGCTGTGCGAGCAGCGAGCGGCGCAGATCGGCCCCCTCGCGCAGGGGGACGACGTGTGTGGCGTCGACGGCCTGGTACTCGGCGAAGCACCCGCCGCGCGTGCCGTACGGGACGGTGAGGACAGGTGTGCCCGCCGCGATGCCTGGTGCGCGGCTGTCCACCACATGGCCGACTCCCTCGTGCCCCGGATAGCCGGGCCGGTTCAGGAAGTCGTCGTCGTGGAAGCCGTCGTAGACGACGTGGAGGTCGGAGCCGCAGATCGCCGCGTACCTCATCTCGACCAGCACCTGGCCTGCGCCTGGCACGGGCAGCGGGAAGTCCCGCACCTCCACGACGCCGGACCGGCTCAGGCTCGCGGCCCGCACGGCCCCGCCCCGTGTCCCCTGCGGCCCCCGGGCACCGGAGGCCGCACACGCTTCGTCCCGTCGTTGCTGGAAGGCTCGCTCATCGCACCGCTCTCGGTCGGGGCGCCATCGGGGCCGTACGGCGATTCTAGGGCGACGGGCGGCCCCGGCGGCTCTGATGGTCCTGGCGGCTCTGGCGGCCGGTCACGCTCCCGTCGTCGAGCCCGGCCTGACGATCATCAGTACGGTCACCACGGCCCACAGCAGGTTGAAGACGCCGGTGAACATGGCGAGCCGCGCGCTCGCGCCGCGTTCCGTGGGCGGTGTGCCCGCGTCGAGCTGGTCGAGCAGTGCCTCCTGACGGGGCAGTACCACCGCTCCCAGGACCACGGCGGCGAGCAGGGTGAGGACGATCGAGACGATCAGCCAGGTGTCACCGAGTACGCCGAGGCTGCTGGCCGTGGCGAACCCGAAGACGGGCACCGCCAGCCCGATGACGGCGTAGACGCGGCAGATCCGGTGCAGCACATGGACGGTGGCGCCCGCGCCCGCACCCGCGCCCGCACCCGTGTCTCCGGCACCGATGTCTCCGGCACCGGTGCCGCTGGTGTCGGCGCCGACGGGGAGGAGAGCCGCCGCGGCACGGCGGAAGGCTGCCGGGAACATGCTGGCGGCCACGGTCACGGGACCGATCGCGATGATGGCGGCGAGGACGTGCACGGAGAGCAGGAACTTCGTCATCGGCGCGCACCCGGCCCCGTCGTCCCGGCCACCACGGCGCGAGCGGCGCGGGTCGGCGGCGCTGCCCTGCCATGGGTGCTCTCGACGGGCGCGTACGCGGATGTGCGTGCTGACATGTGTGGTTGCTTTCTCACGCAGGAACAGGTCATCGGTGTCTCCGTGAGCATGCTAAGCCGGTCCCGCCCCTCGCCCCATGGGCTGGACCGCCACATACCAACGGATTCTCGCCAGCGCCGTGACGTGCGACGATGCGGCACATCCGCCTCGTACCGCCGCTGGCGGGAAACCGTTTACTGTGGGCCTCATGCATACGGTGGCGATCCTGGTCCTGGACGATGTCGTCCCCTTCGACATGGCGACACCCATCGAGGTGTTCGGACGCACCCGCCTGCCCGACGGCCGCCGCCCGTACACCGTGCGGCTCTGCGGGCTCACTCCGGAGGTGCGCGGCGAGGCGTTCACCATGCGCCCGCCGTGGGGCCTGGAGGCGCTGGCGGACGCGGACACGGTCATCGTGCCCGGCTGCGCCGAGACCGCGCCGCCCCCGCCGCCGGAGGCACTCGACGCGCTGCGCGCCGCCGCCGCTTCGGGCACCCGCATCGCGTCGATATGCAGCGGAGCGTTCATCCTCGCGGCTACGGGCCTGCTGGACGGGCTGAGCGCGACGACACACTGGCTGGGGGCGCGGGCGCTGGCCGAGCGGTTCCCGCTGGTCGACGTCCGGCCGGACGTGCTCTACGTCGACAACGGCCAGTTCCTCACCTCGGCGGGCGCCGCCGCCGGTCTCGACCTATGTCTGCACATGATCCGCCGCGATCTGGGATCCGCCGTGGCGGCCGACGCCGCGCGGTTGTCGGTCATGCCCCTGGAACGGGAGGGCGGGCAGGCCCAGTTCATCGTCCACGAGCAGCCTCCCGTGCCACGGGGCTCGCTCCTCGAACCGGTCCTCGCCTGGATCGAGGACAACCTCGGCCAGGACCTCACCCTGGAGGCCATGGCGGCGCGGTGCGGGATGAGCGAGCGCACCTTCAGCCGCCGGTTCCGTGAACAGACGGGCACCACACCGTTGCAGTGGCTGCTGCGGGCCCGGGTGCGCAGGGCGCAGTTCCTGCTGGAGACCACGGAGTACGGCGTCGAACGCATCGCCGCGCAGTCGGGGTTCGGCTCGCCGACGGCCTTCCGCGAGCGCTTCAAGCGCGTGGTGGGCCTCACCCCGCAGGCGTACCGGGCCTCGTTCCAGGCGCAGCCCTCCTGAGCCGACGGCGACGGGCCACCGGCGTCGGCTCAGGCGGACTGCGCCGTCGGCTCAGGCGCCCACCGTTCCGTCGACACCCTCCCGCAGGAAGTCCGCGTGCCCGTTGTGGCGGCCGTACTCCATGAGCACGTGCACCATCGCCATCCGCAGTGACACCTCCTCGCCCCACCGCGGCTGGTACCCGGCACGGTCCAGCGACCCGGCCTCCCGCTCGATCCGCCGCGAGTGCGCCACCTCGGCCTCCCAGGCCCCGAACGCCTCCTCACGGGTCGACGCGCTCGCGTCGTACGCCGCCTGGAAGTCGGTCCTGTCGGACCAGACCAGGGGCACGTCGTTGTCCTCGAACACCCGGCGGAACCAGGCGCGTTCCACCTCCGCCATGTGCCGCACCAGGCCGAGCAGCGACAGCGTGGAGGGCGGCATCGACCGCTGCCGCAGTTGCTCGTCGGTGAGCCCTTCGCACTTCATGGCGAGGGTCGCGCGGTGGTAGTCGAGAAAGGCCCGCAGTGTGTCGCGCTCGCTTCCCGAGCGGGGCGGTCCTGTGCGGTTGTCGGTGGTCACTGCTCGTCCTCCTCGTCCGTGTCCGTAAGCGGTGTCAGTATCCACCGCCATCACGGCCCGCCCCCGTCCACTCCCGTCACCTCGGAGCACCGCACGTCACCTCGGAAAACCGCCCGGGAAACCCGACATGAGGTGTCGGGATTCCCGGTGACCATGGTCCTCACGCCGCACGAGGGTGCGGCACGGACCGGACAGGGAAGGACACACATGTCCGCAGCACTGGAGGGCAAGGTCGCCCTCGTCGCGGGGGCGACGCGCGGGGCAGGCAGAGGGATCGCGGTCGAGCTGGGGGCGGCCGGGGCCACCGTCTACGTCACCGGCCGGAGCACCCGGGGCCGACGGTCGGAGTACGACCGCCCGGAGACCATCGAGGACACCGCCGACCTGGTGACCGAGGCAGGCGGCCGGGGCATCGCCGTCCCCACCGACCACCTCGTGCCCGCCGAGGTCCGCGCGCTCGTAGGACGGATCGAAGCGGAGGAGGGGCGACTGGACGTCCTGGTCAACGACATCTGGGGCAGTGAGCACCTCTTCGCGTGGGACTCGCCCGTGTGGGAGCACGACCTGGACAAGGGGCTGCGGCTGCTGCGCCTCGCGGTCGAGACCCACGCCGTCACCAGCCACCACGCCCTGCCCCTGCTGCTGCGCGGGGAGAGGGGCCTGGTGGTCGAGATGACCGACGGCACCGCCGAGTACAACCTGGACACCTACCGGGTCTCGTTCTTCTACGACCTCGCCAAGACCGCCGTACTGCGCATGGCCTTCTCCCTCGGCCACGAACTGGCTCCGCGCGGCGGCACGGCGGTGGCGCTCACCCCCGGCTGGATGCGCTCGGAGATCATGCTCGACCACTTCGGGGTGACCGAGGAGAACTGGCGCGACGCGGTGGCGAACGAACCGCACTTCTGCATGTCCGAGTCCCCCTCCTTCGTCGGCCGGGCGGTCGCCGCGCTGGCCGCCGACCCCGAGGTGGGGCGCTGGAACAAGCGGTCGCTGTCCAGCGGCGGGCTCGCACAGGTCTACGGCTTCACCGACCGGGACGGCAGCCGCCCGGACTTCTGGCGGTACATGGTCGAGGTCCAGGACCCGGGCAAGCCCGCCGACGCGCACGGCTACCGCTGACCAGTACACACACGCGTCAGATGTGGCCGAGCAGCCGCTCCAGCGGCTCGGGGACGTGCGCCGGATCCAGTGCCTCCACGAGGGAGCGCGCGTAACGGGCCTTGCGACCGCCGAGGCTGCCCATGAAGCGCCGCAACTGGAGTTCGACGGCCCGTCCCCGATGCGCAGGCTGCTTCTGGAGGGTGCGGAACGCGCGCAGTTCCCCCTGCTCCTCGACCACGCGCTGCACGGTGGCGGCGCCGAGTGAGCGGATCAGTTCGTCCTCCAGGTCGGCGACGCACACGTAGAAGCCCAGCCGCTCCAGCCCGCCGCGCGCACGCGGGGAACCGAGACCGGCGCGGTCCAGCGCACGGCGGAAGAAGGCTTCCTCGCCCGCGTCGCACAGGCCGGCGAGCGCGACGTCGAGCCCCTGCGGGCCCAGCAGGGCGAGAAAGCGGCCGATGCTCGTCGCGCCGCCGAGCGGGACGACGCAGATGCCCTCGGCTGCGAGGTCCCTGCCGTGCCGCGCGGCCAGGGTCTCCAGCGCGACCTGGTCGCTGAGCCCTTCGACGAGCACGAACCGGCGCAGGCCGCTCTCCGACACCAGCTCCCGCGTGACCGTCGCGCCCCGCTGTGCTTCCGCACCACCGGCCGCCCACTCGACGGCGGCGGCACGCAGCCGCGTCATCTCGTCGTCCATGCGCGTGAGTGTCGCAGCCGGGGCCGTGACATGACACCGGATATCCCCGGCGCCGAGCGGGACTTCCTGTCGTGCGTGCCGTGCTTCCCGCGCGCGTTCCGCGTTCACGTGTGGGTGTTTCCCGTTCTCGTGCGAGTGTGCGGCATGGTTTCGGGAAGGCGGTCTTTCACGTGGTCACACCGCACACCGCGCACACACCTCCTCGCACACGAGGACGTCACGTACGCACTGTGTGGAGTACCATCCGCCACCAGCAACCGCACAGATCCCGAAAGTGAGGCGTCATGCCGGAAACCGCCAAGGACACCACCAACTTGAAGTCCCAGTACGCCTCCCAGGTGACCTCGGACCTGGAGCACAACGAGCGCGAGCAGCAACGTATCGGTGAGGAAGTGACCGCCCTTCAGGAGCAGTTGCGCGGCCTTGAGGAGGACCACGCCCTGCTGGTGGAGATGCGGCAGGCACTCGGCGGCGAGCAGACGGCCGCCGCACCGCGCGCCAAGGCTTCGGGCTCCGCCGCATCGCGCAAGGGCGCCAAGCTTCCCAAGGCGCGCAAGTCCAAGGACGACGCGCAGCCCGCCAAGCCCAGGGGCACCGCACGCACCGCCAAGGCCAAGGAGACCGCGAGCACGGCGGGCGCGGCCGGGAAGAAGAAGCCGGGCGCGGCCAAGTCCCGTGCCACCTCGGCCCGCTCCGCAGGTCAGCCCACTCTCCGCGAGCTCGTCGCGGGACACCTCAGCGGGCTGAGCGAGCCGCGCTCAGCGGCCGAGATCACCACGGCGCTCACCCAGGCGCACCCGGAACGTAAGTTCGGAACCACTGTCGTACGCAACACACTCGAAGCACTCGTCGCCAAGGGCCAGGCCGACCGCAGCAAGCAGAACAAGTCGGTGTTCTACTCCGCCACCACTCCCGTCGCGGACGCGCCGAAGCAGGAGGACACCCCCGCCGCCATCTGACGCACCATGCCGGGCATCCGCTCACACCGGCACGCCCGGTACCCCCGGTACCCGGCACACTCGGCACGTATCGGGGACGGGCCCGTCCCGCCCTCCCCGGTCCGAGCCGGGGCACTCTGCCGTGCTGGAGGACGGCAGCGACGGCGCAGCTCCTGCTCCGGGCGCTGTGCGCTGTGGCAGCCGTGGCGCAGCAGATGGCGGTCACGAGACACCCCTGAGCCCGCCCGTCGCAGCCCCGTCCCGGCCCTGCCGGTCCCTGCCGCCGGGCCCGGCGCCTTCCTCGCGGACGCGTTTCCTGTACCGCAGCGGCGGTTCCCCGACCTCGCGTCTGAACGCGGTGCTGAAGGCGCTTTCCGACGAGTAGCCCAGCTCCGCGGCCAGCGCGCCGATGTGTCCGTCGCCCTCCCGCAGGGCGCGCTGTGCCAGGAGCATGCGCCAGTGGTGGAGGTAGGTGAGCGGCGGTGTGCCCGCCACCTCGCGGAAGCGGGTGGCGAATGCCGTACGCGACATGGACGCGGCGCGCGCCAGCGTCTCCAGCTTCCAGGCTCTGCCCGGTTCGGCGTGCATGAGGGCCACCGCCGCGTGCAGCCGCTCGTCGGTCAGCACCCGCAGCCGGCCCGGGGGAAGAGCGGCCCGGCCGAGGTGGACGCGCAGCATGTCGAGCACCAGGAGCTGTCCGTGCCGGCGGATGGCGAAGGCGGAGCCGACGCGGTCGCAGGCCACTTCGTCGAGGAGCTGGTCCAGCCTGGCGCGCAGGGGGACGGTGGTGGTCGCGGCCCGGACATGGCCCACAGGTGGCAGTGCGTGCAGGAGCAGCGCCTCGCCGATCGCGTTGAGGACGATGTGGCCGCCGAGAAGTGTGTCGGTGCCCGCCTCGTCGACCGGGAAGGCTGTCGCGCCCTCCACGTCGATCTCGTGCGGGTCCTCGTCCTCGGGGCCTCCCCATACCTCGAGCCAGGTCCGGTTGTTCAGGATGGCGACGTCGCCGGGTTCGAGGTCGAGCCGGCGGGCGGCGCCGCCGGAGCCTTCGGAGCCGTCAGGGCCACCGGCGGTCAGCCGGGCCCGGCCGCGGGCGACCGCGATGAATTTCAGACGGTGTGTGAGGTGGCGATCGCGGGCCACCCACGCGCCACGGGCGGTGAAGCCACCTGTCATCAGAGCGCGGATCTCGATGAGGTCGAAGACCTCGGACATCGGGTCGCTCAGCATGTCTGAACGATCGCGAAGAAAACGTGAACTGTCACTTATTCACCGTACGCGCCCCGGCTCCTAGCGTGGTCGCATGAACCAGAAACAGCGCCCTCTCGGATCCGGCTTCACCGCGGCCTCGACAGCCGACGAGGTTCTCACGGGCATCGATCTGACCGGCAAGAACGTCGTCATCACCGGAGGCCATGCCGGAATCGGCCTGGAAGCCACCCGCGCCCTGGCCGAGGCCGGTGCGCACGTCGTCACGGCCTCGCGCGATCCGGGCAATGCCGCGCGGGCCCTGTCCGGGATCGGGAACGTCGAGGCCGACCGGCTGGACCTCCTCGACCCCGCGTCGATCGACGCCTTCGCCTCACGCGTCCTCGGCACCGGCCGACCGCTGCACATCCTCATCAACAACGCCGGTGTCCCCGCGCCCGACGAGCGGACCGTGGAAGCACGCGGCTACGAGGTGCAGTTCGCGGCCAACCACCTGGGCCACTTCCACCTGACCCAGCGCCTGCTGCCCGCGCTGCGCGCCGCCGGCCGCGCCCGCGTCGTCAATGTGACCTCCGGCGCCCAGCGGATGTCCGGCATCCGCTGGGACGACCCGCACTTCGCCTCCGGCTACGACAAGAACCTCGCCTACGCCCAGTCCAAGACGGCCAACGTGCTCTTCTCCGTCGAGCTGGACCGCCGTTGGGAACAGCACGGCATCCGCGGCTACGCCACACACCCCGGCATCGTCGCCGGTACGAGCCTCAACAGCTCAGCGGGGCAGGAGCAGTTACGGGCCATGGGGCTGATCGACGCGGCGGGTCGTCCCGTCATCGACCCCGAACGCGAGAAGAAGACACCGCGGCAGGGGGCCGCCACCCTCGTGTTCGCGGCCACCAGCCCGCTCCTCGACGGCATCGGCGGGGTGTACCTGCGGAACAGCGACATCTCGGAACTGGACGACGAGGTCAGGCCCTTCGACCCGGCACACCCCGTGTCCACCGCCATGTCGCACTCCCTCGACCCGGACTCCGCCCGACGGCTCTGGGAACTGAGCGAAGAACTGCTCAAGGCGTAGCCGGCCCGGCTCCCCCGCCCGCGTCAGTCGGCGGGCTTCTCCCAGACCGAGACATGGCCGGTGCTCTCGCTGGTGAACGGGGCCCGCGACCACCCCTCCCACCGGGCGCGCAGCCGCAGCCCGGCGAGCCGCGCCATCAGATCCAGCTCGGACGGCCACACGTACCGGAACGGGAAGAAGTGGTACTCGGGGCATCCGTCGGTGAGCGTGACGTAGTGGGAGGCCGTGGCCTGGGTGGCGACGTCATAGGTGTCGAACGCCCACGCCTCCGGGCCGATGTGGAACGGCACGGCGTTCTGCCCCGGTGGCAGCCGTCGCAGATCGGGCACGCCCACCTCGATGACGAAGGCGCCACCGGGCCGCAGGTGCGCCGCCGCGTTGTGGAAGCAGGTCACCTGGGCGTCCTGGGTCGTCAGGTTGTTGATGGTGTTGAAGACGAGGTAGACGACGGCGAACGCACCCGCCCCCGCACCCGTGTCCACGTCCACATCCACGCCGGGGCCCGGCACCCGCGTCGTCGCGAAGTCGCCGACCGTCACGCCGATGGCGTCGCCGCCGGGTTTGGCGCGCAGCCGGGACAGCATGGCCCGGGACATGTCGATGCCGTGCACCGGCACACCACGCCCGGCCAGTGGCAGGGCGATACGGCCCGTGCCGATGCCGAATTCGAGCGCGGGCCCGTCCCCCGCGAGGGCGGCCAGCACATCGACCGCGGGATCCACCGCTTCCGCGCTGAACATGTCCGGCGACGACTCGTCGTAGGTGGCCGCGATACTTTCCCCAAAGCAACCGTCCTCATCAGGCATCCCGGGACCGTACCGTCGGCACTCCCCCGAGCGCGCCCCATTTTCCTGGGAGGGGGCAAGCACGCCGCGCATTGTCCGCGTTTCGTCACACACGCAGCTCCCGTACAACGTGCCCCGGTGCCGACCGGTCGTACCCAGTGGCGTCAGGACGCCACCGTGTGCACCACCACAACGGAAACGGGGAACCATGAAGCTCACCCGACGCGCGGTCACCGCCGCGGCCGTCACCGCCGCCACCGGCTGCGGACTGCTCCTCTTCACAGGTCCGCAGGCTCAGGCGGCGGCCCGTGCCGGCTACAACGGCGCCTGCGGAAGCGGCTACAAGGTCGTCAACTCGGCGCCCATCGGCACATCAGGCACCGTCTTCCTCACCTACAACTCCAGCATCGGCACCAACTGCGTCGTCACCGTCCGGAACACTCCGGGCGACCCGGTCTTCATGGTCGCCAGCCTCATCACCAGTGACGCCATCGACCCGAAGCCGGAGGAGGACATCGGCGAGTACCGCTCGTACGCCGGTCCCGTCTACGTGGACGCGGCGGGCAAGTGCGTCAACTGGGGCGGCGTCATCGGCGGGGAGGGCGTCTCGCGCGTCGGCACCAACTGCGGGGCCCTGGCCGCCGACCGCTGACCGCCCATAGGGGGCCGGGGTTCACCGGCGAAGAAATTCCCGGAACACCCGGCAACCTATCCCGCTCCCGCGGCGACGAGGAGACACGGACAGCGCAACCGTCCGGACGTCACGTGCCCCGGCGAAGGACACCGGAGGCCCGGCCGCACCGGCCGGGTCCTCCCCCTCCGCGGGGCACGGGCGTGACCCCCGTCTTCCCCCTCCCCACAAGGAGCCAACGATGACCAGCCTCCACCGCAGGCGCCTCACCAAAAGACAGCGGATCATCACGGGCAGCGGCCTCGGCGTCGGCGCCCTCGTTCTCGGGGCGCTGGCCTCCGGGCTGACGATGTCGTCCGCGTCGGCCGCGACATGGCCCTCCCCCAACGGCTCCGAGGGCGTCAGCGCCACCAAGAGCATCAGCGGTACCGTCGACGGCGGCATGAAGCGCTACTACGGGACCGGGGACCTGGGCGGCGACGGCCAGGACGAGGGCCAGGACCCGATCTTCAAGCTGGCCGACGGTGCGACGCTGAAGAACGTCATCATCGGCGCCCCGGCAGCCGACGGTATCCACTGTTCCGGTAGCTGCACCCTCCAGAACGTGTGGTGGGAGGACGTCGGCGAGGACGCGGCCACCTTCCGGGGCAGCGGCGAGACCTACACGGTCAGCGGCGGCGGTGCCCGCAAGGCCGCCGACAAGATCTTCCAGTTCAACGGCGGCGGCACGCTGAACATCTCCAACTTCGCAGGCCAGGACTTCAAGACCTTCGTGCGGTCCTGCGGCAACTGCTCGACCCAGTACAAGCGCACCATCAGCGTCAGCAACACGGAGATCACCGCGCCCGGCAGCGTCATCGGCGGTATCAACACCAACTACGGTGACTCGCTGACCCTGCGCGGCATCACCATCGTCGGGGACAGCAGCAAGAAGATCGTGCCGTGCCAGAAGTACATCGGGAACGACGACGGCGACGAGCCCACCAAGAACGGCTCGGGCCCCGACGGCACGTACTGCAAGTACAGCACGTCGGACATCACCTACAGGTGACGCCCGTCCGACGGCAACCCGGTGGTGAGTGACTGGGTGAGTGAGTGAACGGTGACGCGGAAGTGAGCTGAGGACGCGTCACACCACCGTCGTGGGGGGGGGGGCCCCCCCCCGGCGCGGGGGGGGCCCACCCACCACACCCGGGCCCCCGCGGCGGGGGGCGGGGGGGCGGCCGGGGGGCGCCCCCCGGGGGGGCACCCGGCGG
>NZ_JBSHAO010000002.1:293415-321915 GCF_053611545.1 Streptomyces sp. NPDC054796
GCCCCGCGGGTGTTGTTTGTGTTGGTTTGTTTGTTCGCGGGCCCGGTGATTCGCCCGGCGCCCCCCCCCCCCCCCCGCCGCCCCCCCCCCCCCCCCCCCGGCCCCCCCCACGACCACACCACGGAACCGCTCCACCCGGGGCGGGCGGTCAGTCGAGCACGATGTCCCCGGACCGCGTGGGAACCGCGTCGAGCGCGGCGAGTGTCGCGTCGTCGAGCGTGACCGTGCCCGCGGCGACGTTCGCCTCAAGGTGTCCGGCGTTCGCGGTGCCGGGGATGAGGAGCGTGTTCGGGGAGTGGTGGAGCAGCCAGGCGAGGCCGACCTGTGAGGGGGTGACGCCCAGGGACCGTGCCGCCTGGAGAACGGCCGGTTCGTCGGTCACCTTGGGCAGCCCGGCGAAGGCTCCGCCGAGCGGGAAGAACGGCACCCAGGCGATGTTCTCGGCGGCGCACAGTCGCAGTGTGTCCTCGTCGTCGCGTGCCACGAGGCTGTAGGCGTTCTGCACGCAGGCGATGCCCGCCGGGAGTGCCCGGCGCAGCCCTTCGAGGGTCACGCTGCTGAGCCCGATCGCGCCGATCTTGCCCTCGTCCCGCAGGGCCGTCATGACGGCGAGCTGATCGTCGAGATCGACGACCTGGTCCCCCTCGGCCCGCAGCCCCGGCCCGGTGTCGAGGCGGCGCAGGTTCACCAGCGGGATCCGGGCGAGCCCGAGGCTGGTGAGGTTGTCCTCGACGCTCGCCCGCAGTTCCTCGGGCCGCTGCGCTGGACGCAGCGGAACGGGACCGCCGGGGTGGGGATCGGCGCCGACCTTGCTGACGACGAGGACGCCGTCCTCGGGGCCGATCGCCTCCCGGATGACGTCGTTCACGAAGCCGTCACCGTAGAACTGGGCGGTGTCGATGTGGTCGACGCCCAGCTCGACGGCCCGGCGCAGGATCGCGACGGCCGCGGCGCGGTCGCCGTGCAGGCGCTCGAGCTGCATCGCCCCGTAGCCGACACGGGAGACGGTGCGGCCGACGAGCGGTCCCGCGCCTCCCGGGCGCGGCGCGCCGGTGGCTGTGACGTCGGAGAACTCGGGCAGCTCGGGGGAAGGGATGGTGGACATCGCGGGAGTCCGTTCCTCTGGTGACGGCAAATGAAGTGGAGGCGCCTCCGCTAGTTGAGCCTAGCACTAACGGAGGGCCCTCCGCTTTGAGTCCTTACGGTACGTCCCGTGGTCGGCCGACCGTGAGCGCGCCTGGGGGGAGGGCGCGGGCCCGGGGCGGCTCGCCGGTGCACCGGTCGGCCGGTGAGTCACCGGACTCCCGGCCGATCGTCAACTGCGAAGTGAGGGAACCCGTGGCCGAACTGTCGAGAATCACGGTCGAGCCGCGGGAGCCGCCGGCCGCCGAGGTCTCGCGCCGGCTCATCGACTACCTGATGTCCGGCACGGTGCGGCCCGGCGACCGCATCCCCTCGGAGCGTCAGCTCACCGAGACGCTCGGGGTGAACCGGCCGACCGTGCGCGAGGCCATCAAGTCCCGCGGCTTCCTGGGCCTCCTGGCGATCCGTCAGTCGAGCGGCACATACTTCCGCGGCACCGACTCCGACGTCCTGTACCGGCTGTTCGAGCTGGGGCTGGTGCTCGGCGAGCGCGGCGCCAACGACGTGCTCCAGGCGCGCGCAGAGCTGGAGGCCGTCGTCGCGGGCCTCGCCGCCGAAGCGCGCGACGAGGCCGGGGTGGAGCTGCTGCGCGCCCGGCTCGCGACGATGCGCGACTGCCCGGACGCGGAGTTCGCCGGGGCGGACACGGTCTTCCACGCCGCCCTCGCCGAGATCTCCGGCAACTCGGTCCTGCGGGACATGCTCAAGGGCATGCGCGCGATGATCCAGCGCGGGTGGGTCGAGCGCACCGGCGAGGTCCGCCCGCGCGAGGTGGCCTACGAGGACCATGTGCCGATTTTTGAAGCCGTCGAGCAGGGGGACGCGGAGGCCGCCCGAGCGGCGATGGCCCGGCACATGCGGGGCGCGTCGCGACGCCTGCGCGAGACGCTGGAGCGGCACACCGGCGACGGCGACCGACCGGCTCCCCGGACCCGCCGAGAGGGCCCCGCGGTTCCGGGCGCCCTGGCCCGCTCAAGGGCGGAAATCGCTTCTCGTGTGCCGCCTCATGTGCTGACGTTTCCCGAGCGGGCCTTTTTGGTGGTCTGACGCGACGTCCCCGATTCGCCCTGAAGGTCCGAAGCGAACACTTCAGCCGTCGCCTCGGCGGCGATGTCACTCATATCCTCGTTGATCTCGTGCGCCACTCGCTTGGCATCCAATGCCAGCTTCATGGAGGATTTGACCGTCCCCCGAATAATCTTCTTCATGAGAGGCGCCGAAGCCGCTCCGACCAAGAAGACGGGAATCACAGGGAGCATGTTCAGCACAACCCTTCTCGCAGCAATGCCGGGTTTTCCAGCAGTGTCCTCATGATCCGACCTTAGCCTCCGGCACAACCTCCTCACTGGCGAGAGCCCGATGTTCACCCTTTCGGATGCACCCTCGGCGCCATTGATCTTTTCCGTCATCGGGTGACCTACGGTGCGGCTTGGGCCAGCTTGTGAGCACCATTCTCCACGTTGATATCGAGTCAGGAGTTCACAATGGAAAAATCCGTGACGGAAGATTCCCCTGATACGACTGAGACCACTGCCGCGGAAATCATGTACTCCGCGGAAGTGCACCACTCGAACGGGACGTACACGCTCACCATCACCAATCGCCTGCGCGACGAGGTGGAGGTTTACGAGGTGCCGAAGAAGGCCGTGGAGAAATTGCCGTTCTATCTCGGGATGCTCAGGAACAAGCTCTCCTGAAAGGCTCGCGAAAGGCCGCTCTCCCTGAAAGCCCGTGCCGGACGAGCCGGTGTCAGAGAAGCCGGTCGAGGGCGGCGGCGGAGGGGCTGCCCGGCACCGCCTGATAGAAGATGATCACCTGCTGCTCCGCACCGCCGACGGTGAGGGCCTGCCGCCGCAGTGCCAGCTCCCCCGCCTCGGGATGCGCGAACCGCTTCAGTTCGTCGCGGGAGGCGCGCGCGTCGTGCCGCGCCCACAGGCGGCGGAAGTCCGCGTCCGCCTCCAGCTCGGCGACGAGCCTGGCGGTCCTGGGATCGCGCGGGTCGGCCTCTGCACGCAGCGCTGCGGCGGTCTGCGCGGCGATCCGGGACCAGTCGGGGAACAGCCGGCGGGCCCCGGGGTCGAGGAACACGTCCCGGGCCAGGTTGTGACCGGGCCCGGTGTGTGAGCGTCACGCCCGGCGCTGGGCCACCACCAGCGGGCCCGGCCTGGACCCCGTGAGGAGGGAGTGGGCGAGGACGCTGTAGAGGGTGTCGTTGGGGCCGTCGGCGATGCGCAGGCCCCGGATGTCCCGGAGGCGCTTCTCCAGGGGTGTGCAACGGGTGTACCCCTCGCTTCCGTGGAGCTGGAGCCCGAGATCGACGGCGTGGTAGGAGGTGTCGGTGGCGAGCGCCTTGGCGGCGGAGCAGACCGCCACGTCGGCCCCGCCACCGGCGCCTTCCTGCCCCATCCGTTCCAGGAGGGAGAAGCACCAGGCGGTGGCCGCTTGCACCTCGGCCGCCGCGGTGCCCAGACGGGACACCACGGAGGGCACGTTCGCCAGGGAGACGCGTCCGACGCTGCGCCGACGGGCACGGGCCATCGTCTCCTCGATCGTGGCCGTCGCAGCGCCCAGGCAGACCAGCGCCATCATCAGGCGCCAGTGGGAGAAGTGGGTGTCGAAGATGCGGCGGCCGTCCCCCGGCGCCCCGAGCAGCAGTTCCTTGCCGACGCGTACACCGTCGAATCGCAGGCGTCCCAGGCTCCATCCGCGCAGGCCGAGCGGCGCTGCGGTCTCGGTCAGGACGCCGGCGGTGTCCATCGGCAGCCAGAGCGCCGACAGGGGCACCCCGCGCAGTGCGGCGCCGTCGGTGTCCGCCGCGGCGGCCTGCTCGGGCCCGACCACCTTGCAGAAGACGACAAACCCGACGGCCTCTTCGACCCTGCTGACCAGGCCCTTCGTGCCCGAGAGCAGCAGGTGGTCGCCGTGGTCGACCGCGATGGTGCGCAGGCCGCGCAGATCGGACCCGGAGTGCGGTTCGCTGGACGCCACACCCGCCACCTCGCCCCGGTCCACGACACGGGCGCGGACCGCGCGGGCGACGGAGGCACCGCCGTACCGCAGGGTCATGGCACCGTGTCCCGAGCCGAAGACCTCCCGTGCGTCGCAGTCGCGCTGTCCGGCGAGGAACATCGCCAGCCCCTGCGCTACGGGCCCGAGTCCGGGAGGGACGGACGCCGTCGCGCCCCGGCCCCCCGCGGGGCCATGGCCGTTGCTGCCGCCCTGCTCGGCCGGGGCGGGCGCGAGATCGACCCCTGTCAGTCCGGCCCGCGCCGCGGATCTGCGCAGGCTGAGCCAGCAGGGCTGGGTGCTCTCCTCCGTGACGGGTTCGGGCAGGTGTGTGTCGAGGAAGCCGGTGACGCGGGAGGTGAGGTCTTCCAGCGCGGGGTGGCGGGCGAGAACGGCGCGGAATTCCGGGGCATACACATCGGCGTCCTGGAGGGCTTGGCGGGTGAGCGGGTGTTCCGGGGCGGAATCCCCGGGTGACGGTGGTTCGTCGATCGCTTCGCCGGGACCGGCACGGTGCTGTCCGGCTGCCGACGGCCTCACCTTCCGCACCGTCCGCTCTCCATGGCCTCGACGAGACCACGCGGGCGCATGTCCGTCCATGTCTTCTCGACGTAGTCCAGACACGCCTGCCGGGTGTTCTCGGGGAAGGCGACGGTCCAGCCGTCGGGCACGTCGGCGAAGGACGGCCACAGTGAGTGCTGGCCCTCGTCATTGACGAGCACCAGGGCGCGGGCCTCTTCGTCCTCGAACGGGTTGGTCGCGTGCGTCATCTCAGCGCTCCTGGATCTCAGCGGTAAGGGGCGTCAATGTTCGTGAACTGCACGGCCGGGACCGGGAGTTCGGGTCCTGCTGGCCCGCCTGCAACTTCCACAGGGCGCTGTACATGCCTCCGTTCGCCACCAGTTCCTCGTGTGTGCCCTGTTCGGCGACGAGTCCGCCTCGGCCCATGACGTAGATCCGGTCGGCACCCTGGACGGTGGACAGCCGGTGGGCGATGACGACCATCGTGCGGTCCTGCCCGAACACCTGGAGGGCCTGCTGGATGGTGGCCTCGGTGGCGTTGTCGATGGCCGATGTGGCTTCGTCGAGGATGACGACAGGTGGGTCGCGCAGGATCGTGCGGGCCAGTGCGATGCGCTGTTTCTGCCCGCCGGACAGTGCGGCGCCCCGGTCGCCGACCCGCGTGGCGTAGCCGTCGGGCAAGGTGTCGATGAACTCGTCAGCGCCCGCGGTGCGGGCCGCGGCGACGAGCTGCTCATCGGTGGCGTGGAAGGCGCCGTAGCGGATGTTGTCGGCGATCGTCGCGTCGAACAGGAACGGCTCCTGGGTGACGTATCCGATCGCGCGGCGCAGGTCGGGCAGGGCCAGGGTGCGCACGTCGGTGCCGTCGAGCAGCATCCGTCCCCGCTCGGGGTGGCGGAAGCGCATGAGCAGTTTGGCGATGGTGGTCTTGCCCGCGCCCGTGGTGCCGACGATGGCGGTGGTCCGGCCCGGCGGGATCATCAGGGACGTGTCCCGCAGCACCGGTGGCCTTCCGGGGTAGGCGAAGGTCACCTTTTGCAGTTCGATCTCGCCCTTCACCTCGTGGAGCGGCATGGGGCGGCCCTCGTCGACGGGCTCGACGGGGAGGTCGTGCAGCCGCTCCACCCGGTCCAGCGCGGTGACGGTGCGCTGGTACTGGTCGGAGACGCTGCCCAGCCGGGACAGCCGCAGCATGGCGATGCCCGGCAGTTCGATCAGCGGGCCGAAAGCGGCGGTGGGCAGCTCGCCCCGCAGCACGGACCTGCCGCCCAGCAGCACCGTGCCGACCAGCGCCGAACCACCGGCCAGCCGCAGGATCTGCGGCGGCAGGGCCGCGCTGCGTCCCGTGGAGCGGTTGATGTCGCTGCACTTGCGGTTGAGCGCGCCGACACGTGCGATCTCGTGCTCCTCGGCGACGGTGGACTTGACGGTGGTGTGGGCATGGAGGTTCTCGGTCACCCTGCTGTTCAGTCGCTCGCGTTGCTCGCCCGCGAGGGCGTTGCCCGCGACCGCGCGTTCGTGGAAGCGGAAGGACAGCCAGGCGACGAGCGGGACGGGTGCGAAGGCGACCCACGCGATCTGCGGCGCGAGCAGCAGGAACATGGGGACGAGCAGTGCGAGGCTGGCGCCCATCTGCACGACGTCGTGCAGATGGGAGCCGACGAAGACACCCAACTGGCTGATGTCCTCGGACAGGACCGTGTTGACGCGGCTGACGCGCTCGTCCTCCAGGTCGGCGGGTGCCACGTGCTGGATGTGCGCGTAGGTGCGGGTGCGCCAGTCGTCCTCGACGTCCTGTGCCACTCCCCGCCAGGCGACGCCCGCGCCGTAGCCCAGGCCCGCCATGGCGACGCAGGCCAGTCCGGCGGCGCCGACCAGCGTCGACAACTGGGCGGTGACTCCGATGACGCCCATCCTGGTCAGGGTGGCGCTCCCGCCCTTGGCGAGCAGCAGCACGATCGAGGGGGTCAGCGCGAACAGTGCCATCTCGGCCAGTTGCGAGAGCGCGGACAGTGTGGCCGCGAAGGTGAACTTGCGTTTGTTGTTCCCGATGATGCGCCGCAGCGCGTGGCTGCGCGGGGCGGACTCGCCCGACTGTTCCCGCGCGCGGTCGGCTCTTCGCCAGGCTTGTCTGACGACGCCCACGGTCCCGGCTGTCGCGAGTCCGAGGGTGATGAGGGGGCGGCCGAGCAGCTTCAGGAGGAACGGCCCTCCCCCGACGGCCGCCGCGAGCACGCCTCCGGCCGCGAACACCTTGGGCAGCCAGCGCCCTGGTCCTTCGCCACTCCTGCCGCCGGTCCCCTGCCGGCGCGCCGGACGTGTGCCCGGTGCGGGACGCGGTCCCGGCACTCGGTGTGCTTCCGGCACCCCGTTCGGGTGCGACGGGGGTGCCGGGGCGAGGCCGAGCAGATCCGCCGCGGAAGCGCGCAGGCCGACGAGGGCCCGGTCCACCGCCTGGTGCAGCAGCCGGGCGGCCTCGCGCGGGCTGAGGGTGCGGTCGTGCCGGAGCAGCACCCGCCCCGTGACGGGGCTGACGCTCGCCTCCTCGATGCCCGGGGTCCGGCGGAGCGCTGCCTCGGTCTGCCGGGCCAGCGCCGGTCTGCCGCGGATGAGGTTCACCTCCCATCGTTGGCGGCCGGGGACGATCGAGCGCGCCGACATCCGCACGCGCGTCAGCGCGCGGAGTGCCGTCACGGCGTCGGCGGGCGGGCTTGCGGTCATGGCCATCGTGACAATCACCTGTTTCCGGGTGGGGCACCACGGTGGGCGCTGTGGGACACGGATGGGCTCGGGAAAGGGGCTTGAGGGGCTATCGCACTGCTGACGGGCGCGGGCGCGGGCACGCGTTGCGGACGTATCGGTCTGCCGCGTGTCCGGGCAGGTGTCACCCTTCGATGAAGTTCCAGTAGGCGCGGATCGCGCGCTCGTCGATCTCCGGGACGGCGACCCCGAGTCGGCGCAGCCGGTGGAGGGTGCGGTCGTTCTCGAATTCCAGGGACGGCTGCCGCGCGGCGGGTGCTTGCTCGGCGTACTCCTCAAGGTGTGCCTGGTAGGGCAGGATCGGCAGGTCCCGCCCTCGCGCGCTCGCGCGGCGCAGTTGCCGCAGCCACTCGGTGAGCGGAACCTCTGCGGTGTGTGTCCCGTGTGCCCGGTCGTACGCGGCGAGGAAGGCGCCGGGTCCGGTCCTGCGCGGGTGGTGGAGGTGATGCACGCCGTGCACGCCGCCACCCCCGTCACCGTCAACGTCACCGTCGCCATCACCGTCGTACGGCAGCAGTGCGACGACGGCGCGGGCGAGGACGTCGACGGGAAGCAGCGCCTCCCGGAGTCCCGGATCCCCCGGCCAGCAGCCGAGCGTCACACAACTGCTCAGCAGCCGCGAGAACATGTCGTCCCGGTTGCAGGCACCGGTCGTGGTGTGCGCCCAGACGCGGCCCAGCCGGTGGATGCCACCGCTCGCGCCCCGCTCGAAGGCACGCTCCACGAGTTGGTCGGCCACCCACTTGCTCGCCGCGTAGCCCCTCCCGAAGGGGTGCCGTTCGCCATCGGTCGGCGCGTCCTCCGTGACCGTCCGGGGTTCCGGGCCCGGCCGGAACACCGCGAGTGTCGAGAGGTGGTGGAACGCCTTCGGCCGTCCCTCGGCCGCCAGCCGCAGCAGGGTGCGGGTGCCCTCCACGTTGGCGGGCTTCAACTGTGCGTACGGCGAGAGGTGGTGGACGCGCGCGCCGCAGTGGACGATGGTGTCGACCCCCTCGCGCAACCGTGCCCACTCCGCGGGTCCGAGGCCGAATTCACCCGCCGCGAGGTCGCCCCGTACGACGTTCAGCCGCGGATCGCCGAGCACAGGGCCGAGGCCGTAGGCCCGCGCGGTGTCTGCCAGCCGCTCCCGTGCCTGCGCCTCGGACCGCGCCCGCACGAGACAGTGCACCCGGGCCGCGCTCCCGCGCAGCAGCTCCGCCATGACGAAGGCACCGACGAACCCCGTGGCACCGGTCAGCAGGATCTCGCGCTGCCCGCCTTCCGGCCCCGTGGCGGACGCGGCGCGCGCGGCGGCGGGGAAGCGCAGAGCAGGGCTCAGCCGCGCTTCCGTCTCCGGCACCCAGGAGAGTGGCGTGCGGGGCTCGTCCGTGCTCAGGTGCCGGGCCAGTCCCGCCGGGGTCGGTGCCTCCAGGAGCGTCGAGAGACGGAAGGGGCGCGCCAGGGTCTCGCCGATCCTGCGGGCCAGCCGGACGGCGAGCAGCGAGTGGCCGCCCAGCGCGAAGAAGTCGTCGTCGGCGCCGCACGCGGGCAGCTCCAGCACCTCGGCGAACAGCTCGCACAGCGCCCGCTCCAGCGGGGTGCGCGGCGGACGCCCGCTCCCGGCGCCCGAGGCGCCCGCCGCGCCGCCCGGAGCGGGCAGTGCGGCGCGGTCGAGCTTGCCGTTCGTAGTCAGCGGCAGCGCGTCCAGCGCCACGAAGGCGGACGGCACCATGTGGGCGGGGAGGCGCACGCGGAGGTAGGCGCGCAGTTCGGCGGCGTCGGCCTCGGCTCCGGGGACGGGCACGGCGTACGCGACCAGGCGGGTGTCACCGGGGCGTTCCTCGCGCGCTGTGACGGCCGCGTGGGCGACCCGGGGGTGTGCGGCGAGGGCTGCCTCGACCTCGCCGGGTTCGACGCGGTGGCCGCGCACCTTGACCTGGCCGTCCGTGCGTCCGGCAAAGACGAGCTGCCCGTCGGGGCGATGACGGGCCAGATCGCCGGTGCGGTACATGCGCGTCCCCGGCGGGCCGTACGGGTCGGCGACGAAGCGCTCGGCCGTCAACGCCGCCCGGCGCAGATAGCCGCGTGCCAGGCCCGCCCCGGCCACATACAGTTCGCCGGTCACGCCCGGCGGCACAGGCCGCAGGGCGGCGTCCAGCACATAGGCACGGGTGCCGGGGACCGGCCGTCCGACGACCGGGGTGGCGGAGGCGTCCAGGCGGGCCTGTACGCAGTCCACGGTGCACTCGGTCGGCCCGTACATGTTGTAGGCCGTCAGTCCTTCGACGGCCCGCAGTTCCTCCCACAGCCGGTCCGGCAGCGCCTCGCCGCCGAGGACGGCCACGCCGGGCCGCCACCGTTCGTGTGTGAACAGGCCCTGCTCGGCCAGGACACGGAGGTACGAGGGGGTGGCGTCCACGCTGTCGATCCGGTGCTCGGCCAGCCAGGACACGCACCGGTCAGCATCCGCCCAGGTGGCGGCGTCGGGCACATGCAGTTCGTGGCCGTCGAGGAGGGCCGCGAGCTGACCCCAGGAGGCGTCGAAGGAAACGGAGGCGGTGAGGGCCACCCGCAGCGGCCGGTTCCCGAGGCGTTCGGCCGCCGGACGGAACACCTGGCGCCGGTACCGCGCCGCCACGTTGACGACGCTCGCGTGGCGGGTGACGACGCCCTTGGGGGTCCCCGTGGATCCCGAGGTGTAGATGACGTACGCGGGATGGTCGGGCAGCAGCCCCGTCACCGGGTCCGCGATCTCGGCCGTGTCCTTCTCCGCTTCCCCGCCCGCCGGTTCCGGCCCGTCCAGCAGCAGCCGCGGCACTCGCGTACCGAGGCCGCAGGACACCGCCGTGCTGGTGAGGAGCAGTACGGGCCGTGCGTCCTCGGCCATGGCCGCGAGGCGCGGGGCCGGGTGGTCCGGGTCCAGTGGCAGATAGGCGGCCCCGGCCTTGAGCACGGCGAGCACGGCCACGACGAGGTCACTCGAACGCGGCAGGGCGAGGGCGACCACGTCCTCGGTGCCGACACCGCGAGCGGTCAGCACATGTGCGAGCCGGGCCGCGCGGGCGTGCAACTGGGCGTAGGTGAGCGTGCCGCCGTCGGCCACCACCGCGACCGCGTCCGGGGTGGCGCGCACCTGTGCGTGGAACAGCTCTGGGATCGTGCCCGCGGGTGCCTGCTCCGGGGTGTCCTCGTCGGCGTCCCCGAGGAGGAGACGCCGCTCGGCCCCTGACAGCACCTCGACGCGGCTGAGCGGGCGGTCCGGGTCCTGGACGACGGATTCCAGCAGCCGCGTCCAGCGCGCGGCCAGGTGCTGGACCGTGTCGTGGTCGAAGAGGTCGGTGGCGTAGTCGAGGGTGCCGCTCAGGCCGAGGCATTCGCCCTGGGCTGAGCGCCGTTCGCGGATGCCGATGTCCAGATCGAACTTGGCGGTCTCCGTCGGCACCAGGACGCTGGTCGTGCGCAGCCCGGGGAGTGTGAACGCCGCGTCCTCGTCGGCGTCGACGGACAGCGCGACCTGGAAGAGCGGGTGTCGGCCCGGCGACCGGGGCGGGTTCAGCGTCTCCACCAGCTGCTCGAAGGGCACGTCCTGGTGTGCGTAGGCGGCCAGCGCGGTGTCGCGGACGCGCTCCAGCAGCTCGGTGAAGGCGGGGTCGCCGGAGGTGTCGGTGCGCAGCACGAGGGTGTTGACGAAGAAGCCCACCAGCTCGTCGAGCGCCTGGTCGGTGCGTCCGGCGATGACGCTGCCGACGGGGATGTCGGTGCCCGCGCCCAGCTTCGTCAGCAGCGCCGCCAGGCTCGCGTGCAGCACCATGAAGAGGCTCGTTCCCGACCGCGACGCCAGTTCCGTCAGCCTCGCGTGCAGTTCCGCTTCGACGTGGAGGGTGACCCTGCCGCCCCGGTACGACGCGACGGCGGGGCGTGGCCGGTCGCGGGGAAGCGCCAGTTCGCCGGGTAGGTCCGCCAACGCGGTTGTCCAGTGGGCGAGTTGGCGGCGGAGGAGGCTGTCGGGGTCGTCGGGGGCGCCCATGAGCCGACGCTGCCACAGTGCGTAGTCGGTGTAGCGCGCCGGCAGTGGCGGCCAGTCGGGTTCCCGGTCTTGGCGCCGTGCCGTGTAGGCGGTCGCCAGATCGCGGGCCAGCCGGGTCAGGGACCAGCCGTCGGCGGCGATGTGGTGGATGGCGATCGCCAGCACATGCTCGGCGGGCTCGACGGCCCCTGCGTGCTCCGTGGGCTCCGTGGGCTCCAGCGCGCACAGCTCCGCGCGCAGCGGGGGTTCGACGGCGAGGTCGAACGGGTGGCGCACGGCCTCCGACAGCCGCTGCCGCAGCGACTCCTCGTCGTCCACGCCGGTGACCGGCAGTGCGGGACGCGCCTCGGAGGCGTCGAGGATCCGCTGGACGGGCTCGCCCCCGACGTCGGGGAAGACCGTGCGCAGGCTCTCGTGCCGTGCCACCACATCGCCCAGCGCCCGTTCCAGCGCTCCCCTGTCGAGCTCACCGGTCAGGCGTTGCACCAGGGGGATGTTGTAGGTGGCGCTGGGGCCCTCCGCGCGGTGCAGGAACCACAGCCGCTGCTGCGCGAACGACAGCGGAACGAGGCCGGGTCGCGCCTGGACCGTCAGCGCGGGGCGTGGTGTCCCGTCGGCGCCGTCCAGACGGGCCGCCAGGCGGGCGACCGTGGGCGCCTCGAACAGGGCGTTCAGCGGCAGCTCGGCGCCGAGCACGGTGCGGATGCGGGACACCAGGCGGATCGCCTGGAGCGAGTGGCCGCCCGTGGCGAAGAAGTCCGTGTCCACGCCGCCGCACGGCACACCCAGCACCTCGGCGAACAGTTCGCACAGCAGTTGTTCGCGCGGGGTGCGCGGTGCCCGCCCCGCGGGCTCGCCGGAGTCCTCGTCGTCGGGCGCGGGCAGGGCCGCGCGGTCGGTCTTTCCGCTCGGGGTCAGCGGCAGCTCGTCGAGCATGACGAAGGCCGACGGCACCATGAAGCCGGGCAGCCGCTCGCGCAGGTGCTCGCGCAGTGACCGTGGCGTCGTGCGGTACTCGTCCGCCACGACGTAGGCGACGAGCCGTAGTTCCTCCCGCTGCCGGTCCCGGTGGGCGAGCACCGCGGCCCGCGCCACACCGGGGCAGGCGGTCAGCGCCGCCTCGACCTCTTCCTGCTCGATGCGGAAACCGCGGATCTTCACCTGCCGGTCGGCGCGGCCGAGGTAGTCGAGCTGTCCGTCGGCGCGCCACCGCACCACGTCACCCGTCCGGTACATCCGCGTCCCCGGCGGGCCGTAGGGGTCCGCGACGAACCGCTCGGCCGTCAGTCCGGGCCGACGCAGATAGCCGCGGGCCAGGGAGACACCGGCGATGTACAGCTCGCCGGGTGTGCCGGGGGGAACCGGGCGCAGGGTGGCGTTCAGTACGTAGACGCGGGTGCCGGAGTGCGGGCGGCCGATCGGGGGCGCGGTGCCGTCGGGTGTCAGCGGATGGCTGGTGGTCACCATCGCGGTGGTCTCCGTCGGGCCGTAGACGTTCATGAGGCGGCGGCCCGGAGCCCACCGTGCCACCAGTCCCGACGGGACCGGCTCGCCGCCCACCACCAGCGTCGGGACCGGGCTCTCCTGCTCGGCCAGCACCGCCAGCGCCGACGGCGGCGCGAACGCGTGGGTGATCCGCGCGCCGGGGTCGGTGAGGACGGACAGCGGGTCGGTACGGGGCGCGAGGACCAGCGCGGCACCGGTCAGCAGGGTGACGCACAGCTCCCATGTGCAGGCGTCGAAGCTGGGCGAGGCGAGTTGCGGGAACCTGCTGTCGGAGGTGATCCCCAACTGCTCCTTGTGGAAGGCGACGAGGGAGGCGATACCGGTGTGCGGCACCAGCACCCCCTTGGGGCGTCCCGTCGAGCCCGAGGTGTAGATCACGTAGGCCGGGTGCCGGTGGTCCACCGTGATGCCCGGGTCGGTGTCCGGCTGCCCCTCGGCAAGCCGGGCCATGACCCTCGGATCGTCCAGCACCAGGGCCGGTTGGGCGTCGGTGAGCATGAACTCCCTTCGCGCCGACGGGTATTCGGGATCGACGGGCAGATAGGCGGCCCCGGCCTTGAGCACGGCCAGCTCGGCGACGACCAGTTCCACCGAGCGCGGCAGGGCGAGGGCGACGATGTCCTCGGCGCCGATGCCACGGCCCTTCAGCGCGTGTGCCAGCGCGTTGACGCGCGCGTTCAGCTCCCGGTACGTGACCGTGGTGCCGTCGGCCACCACAGCGGGCGCGTCCGGCACCCGGCGGACCTGCTCCTCGAACAGGACCGGCACCGGAGCGGCGGGCACACCGGACGCGGTGGCATCGCCCGTCGCGAGGAGGGAGCGCCGCTCGTCGGCCGACAGCACATCGAGCCCGCCGACCGGGAGTTCGGGATCGAGGTCCGCCATGCGCGTCAGAAGGTCCAGCAGGCGCCGCTGGGTGTCCACGAGCTCCGCCTGGCCGTGCGCGTCCGGTGGCGCGTGCAGCCTCATGTGCGGGCCTGAGCCGTCCCTGCGGTCCCACACCATGACCATCAGATCGGCGCCCAGCGGGAAGGAGAGGTTGTGCGCCGTGCACGGGTGGCCCGCGAAGGAGAAGTGGTAGTCGAATCCGATGAGGTTGACCATCGGTGAGAACACCGCGCCGGGGCCACGGGACAGGCCGAGGTCGCGGTGCAGGTCCTCCGCGCGGTAGCGCTGGTGCTCCAGCGCCTCGCGCATCCGCTCGTCGGCCTGGGCGAGCAGCGCTCCCAGCGACATGCCGGGCCTGACCGTCAGCCGTACCGGGACGCTGTTGGCCAGCATCCCCGGGGTGGTGCGGGAGGCCGGGCCCACCCGGCCCGCCACCGTCAGCCCGATCACCACGTCCTGAACACCCGTCAGGCGGTGTTCGTACAGCGCCACGGCCGCGAACACGAACCGGAACCGGGAGACCCCGGCGCGCGAGGCCGCCTCCCGCAGTGCCTCCGGCTGCGGCAGCGGCAGCAGCGCGGTTCTCGGGACGGCACCGGCCACCACGCCCCCGGGCGGCGGGCCTTCGGCCGGGGGCCGCTGCCTCGGCAGGCTGCCCGGGGCGCTCGCACCGGGCCCGCCCCCGCCGGGCGCGGACGCGACGGGCGAGGACGCGACGGTACGCGCCCAGCCGGACAACTGCCGCGTCCAGTGCGCGCGGTCGGCGGCGCGGTCCTCGGACTCCTGGTAGTCCAGGTCCTCCTGGACCAGCGCCGACAGCGGACCGAACGGACTGGGCCCGGCCTTCTCACCGCGCGTCAGGGCCGTGTAGACCTCGGCGACCCGCCGCGCGACGAGGGAGTAGCCGAAGGCGTCCACCGCACCATGGTGGTAGGAGTGGCACCACCAGAACCGGTCCGGCGCCAGCCGCAGCAGCCCGAAGCTGAACAGGGGCCCCGAGGCCAGGTCCAGGGGCCGGGCCAGGTCGGCGGAGATCCACGCGTGTGCGGCGGCCTCCGGGTCCGGTGCGTCGCTGACGTCGACGAACGGGAGCGTCCAGGGAAGCTCGCGCTCCAGGAGCTGAACGGGCCCGTCCTCGCCGGGCACCAGGCGCACCCGCAACGCGTCGGCCTCGGAGACCACATGGCGCAGCGCCTCCTCGAAGACGGCGGGCTCGACAGGGCCGCGGATCTCCAGGTACTCCCCCAGGCGCAGTGCCTCACGTGTCTCGGGGTAGTGCTGCTCGGCGAGCCAGACCTCGCGCTGTGCCGCCGTCACCGGCAGGACCTCGACCGGCGGACCGGCGGTGCCGGCCGCTTCGGACGCGGGATCCGGGGACGGCGCTCGGCCGTCGATGTGCTGGGGGGACACCTGGCGATGGGTCAACGAGGAACCTCCTGCAAGGGGGCCGTCGGCAGCGGGCAGGAGGACATACCTGCCTGGTCAGAACCTTTGCCGTCATTCATCGTGCCAGCAGACAAGGCGACCTCTGCGTCCTCAGGGATTACGCCACCCGAAGGAATGATGTGCCGTTCCTCGTACGCACACCGCCCATGACCTGGTACGCGCCCGCCCTGCGCGCAGGAGCCCGGGACGGGCGCACTCGCTGTGCGCCCGCCCCGGGCCCCGCGGTCACCTGCTGTAGTTCTGCCCGGGGGCCCTGCCGGGGATCGGCTTGGCGATGAGGGCCACGGGGATGAAGAAGCAGATCAGGCCGATCGCCAGGGTGAGCGTCCACAGCGCCTTGTCGTCGTAGTGCGCGTGCGCCCTGGCGTACAGCTCGTCGGAGACACGCTCCCCGAGCGCCCTCGGCGTGAGGACGGCCTCCACCAGCTCCAGTGCGACCCGTTCGGCGTCGGTGAAGAAGGGCGCGTCCTGCCATGACGCCACGGCGGTGATGCGCTCCTCCGTCTCCCCCGCCTTGCGGAGGTCGTTGGTCTGCCGGACAGCGTGGTAGGTGCTGCCGACGATCTGTCCGGCCCGTAGCTGCACCAGGCTGACGGTGGTCTGCGGTATCGAACCGTTCCCCACGGCCTTGGCCATGGCTCCGGCGAACGCCGCCAGTTCGGGGAAGAACTGGACGGGGTCCGGCAGCCGGGACCGCGAGGTGCCGTCCTGCCCGGTCGTCGCCGAGGTGGTGCTCGCGGCGGAGTCGCCCGCCGGGATGTTCGTGGAGGTGGTCATGGTGTGTCTGCCCTTCTCGGTGTCACGGTTTCTCGGCACTCCGACGACACGGCCACCGGGAGTGTGAGGCGGCGCGCCGACGTCACAGTCCGGCGCCGTGTTCCGTCGTACGGGTGAGGGCAGCAGCGACCGAAGGAGCCGTCGACACCATGACCACCTCGTCCGTGCCACGAGACGACCTGACCGACCCGGGCCTGAGCGTGCTCATGAGCGAGCGGCGCAGGCTGATCAACCTCGCCTACCGTCTCCTCGGCTCCCTGGCCGACGCCGAGGACGTCGTCCAGGAGACCTACGCACGCTGGTACGCGATGTCCCGGCAGCAGCAGGAGGCCATCGCGTCACCGGGCGGCTGGCTGACGAGGGTCGCGAGCCGCATCTGCCTGGACCATCTGCGCTCGGCGCGGGCCCGGCGGGAGCGCTACGTCGGCCCGTGGATACCCGAGCCGCTGCCAGGGCGCGCGGAGGGTGCCGCCGCGCTGCCGTCCGGCGCAGCGGCCGGTCCCACCGACCCGGCCGACCGCGTCACCCGCGACGAGTCGGTCAGCATGGCCTTCCTCGTCGTGCTCGAACTGATGACACCGGCCGAGCGCGTCGCGTTCCTCCTGCACGACGTCTTCTGCCACCCCTTCGCCGAGGTGGCGGGGATACTCGGCCGCACGCCGGAGGCGTGCCGTCAACTGGCCTCCTCGGCCAGGCGCCGCGTCCGCGCCGCACAGTCGCCCACGCCCCCGGCGCCCGAACACGCCCGTATCGTGCGGGACTTCAAGCGGGCGTGGGAGGCCATGGACGTCAACGCGCTCATCGGCCTGCTGGACCCGGCCGCCACGGTGACCGCCGACGGCGGCGGGATCGTCAACGCGCTGCCCAGGCCGGTCGAGGGCAGCGAGCGGATCGCGCACCACATCGTCCAGTTCACCGGCACGGGGCCCCGGCTGGTGGTCACGGAACGCATGGTCAACGGTCAGCCCGGCCTGGTGGTCCTCCAGGGCGGCTCCGTCGTGACGGTGATGGCGTTCGACGTCGCGGACGACCGGATCACGCGCATCTGGGCGGTACGCAACCCCGAGAAGCTCCGGCACTGGACGGTGGAGCCGTAGAGCACACGGGCGGGGACGCCGAAGACACCTCCTACGCGAGGTCGACGGGCCGTACGCGCAGCTTGGCGGCGATGCGGGCGAGCGCCTGCTGGTCCTCCGGGGTGAGCGGGTCGAGCACGCACTGCCGTACCGCGCGCACATGGGTGGGTGCTGCGGCGACCACCACGTCGTACCCGGCGTCGGTGAGGGCGGCGAGGGTGTAGCGGCCGTCGTCGGGGTCGGGCGAACGCTCCATCCAGCCGCGCCGCTCGAACCGTTTGACGACGTTGGACAGCCGCGAGAGCGAGCCGTTGGCGAGGTAGGCCAGCTCGCTCATCCGCAGGCGGCGGTCGGGGGCCTCCGAGATCTGGCTGAGGACCATGTACTCGAAGAGGGTCAGGCCGGCTTGCTGTTGCAGCGGCGACTCCAGCCGTCCCGGCAGCAGCAGGACCAGCGAGGCCAGCCCGGTCCACGCCTCCTTCTCGTCGGCGCTCAGCCACAGCGCGTCGTCGGAGGCGTCCTCGCCGGGGTTCGGGCTCGGGTTCGCGGGGGTGGGCATGGCGGCACCTTACCGAACAGCTATCACTTCACGCGTGAAGCGAAACATGCTAGGTTCACTTCACGCATGAAGTGAACGCGTGTGAAGTGATCGGGAAAGGAATTGCCATGAGCAAGCCGGAGTTCTTCGCCACGCCCGGATACGGCGACACCCAGTTGGCCAACATGCACTACCAGCAGGCGGTCCGGCTCGGCGACCGCGTCGAGATCTCGGGCCAGGGCGGGTGGGACGACAACTTCAACTTCCCCGAGTCCCTGGAGGAAGAGATCGTCCGGGCCTTCGAGAACGTCGAACGCACCCTCGCCACCGCGGGCGCCACATGGCGCGACGTCATCTCCGTGAACTCGTACCACATCCCCGACTCCCCGGACTTCATCGGAGAGGTACACGGCCGCGTCATGGTGGAGCAGTTCCGCGAGCACATGGGTGACCGCGCCCCCATCTGGACCCAGATCGGCGTTCCGGCACTCGGCGCCCCGAACATGCGCGTCGAGATCCGCGTCACCGCACTCCTGGGGCAGGACGCCTGACCGGCGCACCGTCCCCTTCGGCTCCGTGCGCGAGGGGGACGGTGGCGCGGGGCGGTCAGAGTGCGGCGCAGGTGTCGGCTATCGCCTCGTCCAGGATCGCCAGGCCGAGGGAAAGCTCCTCCTCGGTGGCGGTCAGCGGGGGCGCGATGCGGAAGACGCCGCCCATGCCCGGGAGCTGGACGATGTTCATGTGGAGGCCGAGTTCCAGGCAGCGCCGGGTGACGCGCGCGCCCATCTCGTCCGAGCTCTCCTTCGTCTCGCGGTCGACGACGAGTTCGAGCCCGGCCAGCAGGCCCCGGCCGCGGATGTCACCGACGACGGGGTGGCGCTCGGCGATGTCCGTCAGGCCGTCGCGGAGGAACGTGCCGAGCGCGTGCGCCCGCTCGTCGAGCCTGTCACGGGCCAGCACGTCGAGGACGGTGTTGCCGACGGCGGCCACCAGCGGGTCGGAGACGTGTGTGGTGAGGAACAGGAACCCGCGCTCGTGCGCCTTCTCCTCGATCTCGGCGCTGGTGACCACGGCCGCCAGCGGCAGCCCCGCGCCGAGCGTCTTGGACAGGGTGATGATGTCAGGGACGACGCCGTCGCGCTCGAACGCGTACCAGGTTCCCGTGCGGCACAGGCCGGTCTGCGCCTCGTCGAATATCAGCAGCATCCCGCGCTCACGGCACTTCTCCTGGAGCGCCGCGAAGTATCCGACGGGCGGCTCGATGATGCCGCCCGAGCTGAGGATCGGCTCGACGAGGCACGCGGCGAGGCTGCCCGTCGACTGGGCGTCGATCAGGTCGAAGGCGAAGTCGAGCTGACGGCGCCAGTCCAGCTCCCCTTCGGCCGTGGTGAAGTCGGGGCGGTACGGGTGCGGCGCGGGGATGGCGAAGTTGCCCGGAGCGCCGGGGCCGTAGCCCTTGCGGCCCGCGCTGTAGGTGGCGGAAGCGGCGGCCTGCGTCATGCCGTGCCAGGACCGCGCGAACGAGACGACCTCGTGCCCGCCGGTGACCAGCTTGGCCATCCGGATCGCGGCCTCGTTCGACTCGGCGCCCGTCGTCAGCAGCATCGCCTTCTCCAGCGGCGCGGGCAGCGTCTCGGCCAGCCGCCGGGCGAGGTCGACCACGGGGCGGCTCAGCATGCCGCTGTAGAGGTGGTCGAGGGACGCGACCTGCCGCTGGACGGTTTCGACGATCTCGGGGTGCGAGTGACCGAGGATCGCGCTCATCTGGCCGGAGGTGAAGTCGAGGATCTTCCGGCCGCCCTCGGTGAACACGAAGCTCCCGGCGGCGCGGTCGACGACCTCGCGGGTGAAGGGGCCGCCGTAGCGCACGAGGTGCTTGTCGGCGTCGGCCCAGAAGCTCTCGGAGGAGGCGGCGGGGGCGGTGGGGGTCGAGGGGGCGGCGGGGGACGGTGAGGCGGTGGTCGAAGCAGGCATGCCCTCGACGGTAGGCCGCGCCCGAGCGTCGCGTCCATCACACAATTCCGGCTGTCCTGTACGGCAAAACCGCACAACAATGGCCAGCATGATGAATCCCTGGAGGCTGCGGCTGCTGAGCCAACTGGACACGCTGGGCACCGTCAGGGCGGTCGCCCAGGCCGCCAGCCTGAGCCCGTCCAGCGTGTCCCAGCAGCTCGCGGTGCTGGAGGCCGAGACGCGCACGCAGCTGCTGGAACGCACGGGGCGCCGGGTGCGGCTGACCTCGGCCGGGCTGATCCTCGCGCGGCGGGCGCGGGCGATCCTCGACCACATGGACGGCGTCGAGGAGGAGCTGCGCGGCTTCGGCGAGGAACCGGCCGGGCTGGTGCGGCTGGGCGCGTTCCAGAGCGCGATCCACACCATGGCCGTGCCCGCTGTGACCCGGCTGGCGCGCGAGCACCCGCATCTGGAGATCGAGCTGCTGGAGCTGGAGCCGCACGAGAGCGTGCCCGCGCTGCGGGGCGGCGACGCGGACGTCATCATCACGACCACGGACTTCGACGAGCTGCCGCTGGGCCCCGACCTCGACCTCGTGACGCTGGCCACGGACCCGATCGTGCTGGTGGTCCCGCCGGAGCACCCCGCGGCAGGGCGCGGCACGGTGGACCTCGCGGCCTACGCGGACGAGCCGTGGGCGTTCGACATCCCGCAGTCGTACATGGCGAACCTCGCGCTGCGGCTGTGCCGTCAGGCACGGTTCGAGCCGCGGGTGGTGTGCCGGTTCAGCAACTACATGATGACCTTGCAGCACGTCGAGCAGGGACTGTCGATCGCGCTGCTGCCGGGGCTTGCCGTCGACCGCCGCTACCGCGTCGCCACCAGGGAGCTGGCGACTCCCCTGACGCGCACGATCACGGCGGCCATCCGCCGAGGCTCGCCGCCTCGCGCGGCTGTGCGCGCCGTGCTGGACGCGCTGCGGCACGCACCGGACCCGTCGACGGCCGGGCCCGGACCGGAGCCCGGACCGGGGCAGGGACCGGAGCCAGGGCCCGACGACTCGCCACCGGACCCTCCGTCGACGTGACCCGACCGGCGGCCTGACCGGACGAGCCCCGCTCCCCGCTTCCCACGTCAGTGGTTCTCGGAGCCCTCCGGAGCACGCTCGGTCCCGGCACCGTCCGCTGCGGCGGGCGCCGGACGGCGTGCGAGCCGCGGCCTCACCAGCAGCCACAACCCCACCAGCAGCGCGGCCCCCGCGGCGAACGGCAGCACCGCGCCGAGCGCCACCGCCACCCAGCGCAGCACCGTCACGAACGCGCTCCAGCCGCCCGCCAGCGCGTCCGTGAACCCCGGCTCGTCGTCCTCCCCTGCCGCCTTCGGCCGCGTCTCGGACAGGGAAAGGGTGATGGTGGCGAAGTCCGTGCGGTCCTTGAGGGACGCCTGCCGTGCCAGCAGGGACTCCAGGTCCGCCTGGCGGGAGGCGAGTTCGCTCTCCAGCTTCACCACGTCGTCCAGCTCGGTGGCCTTGTCCATCAGCTCACGGATGCGGGACACACTGGCCCGCTGGGACTTGACGCGGCTCTCCACGTCGACGACCTGTTCCGTGACGTCCTGCGCCTTCGAGTCGCGCTTCAGGAGCCGTCCCGCGCCCTCCAGGCCGGTGAGGACCTCCTCGTACTCCTCGGCGGGGACGCGCAGCACCACGCGCGTGCTTTCGTGCCCTTCGTCGTCCCGGCTGGTGGACTCCTTGCCGACGTAGCCACCGGCCGCCTCCGTGGTGCTCCTGGCCTCGTCCAGTGCCTTCGGCACGTCTTCCACCCGGACGGTCAGCGAGGCGGTCCGGATGACGTTGCTCCGGTTCAGCCGCGACGGCGCGGCCGACCCTGGACCGTCGGCCGCACCGCCCCGGGAGGCCCCCTTCTTCCCGTCCGTCCCCGCCTCGGGGGCGGCGGCGTCCTGAGCCGTCCCGTCGGCGGAGCCGCCCGCGGAGCCCTGCCCTCCGGTGCAGCCGGTGAGCACGAGTGCCCCGGCCAGCAGGGCGCCGGCCAGGGCGTGAACGGGCTGTAAGGAACGGTGCACGCGCATCTGTGTCCCCCCTTGGGGTCGTCTTGACTGCCGTCCCTTCGACGTCGCGCGTGCGGCGTGAGACGGCGCGGAACGGTCCCAAAGAGGTCACGGTCGGAACTCGACCGCGGTGACGCCCCCCCTGCGCGGTCAGCCGAACTGGCCGGGCTGGTAGTCGCCCGCGGGCTGCTGGACGAGGACGTTCGCCCGGTTGAAGGCGTTGATGAGGGCGATGGAGCACACCAGCGCCGCCAACTGCTCCTCGTCGTAGTGCTTCGCCGCGTTCGCCCAGACCGCGTCCGGGACGCCCCCGGCCGCGTCCGCGATGCGGGTGCCCTCCTCCGTCAGCTCCAGCGCGGCCCGCTCGGCCTCGGTGAAGACCGTGGCCTCGCGCCACGCCGCGACCAGGTTGAGGCGCACCGAGGTCTCACCGGCGGCAACGGCGTCCTTGCTGTGCATGTCGGTGCAGAAACCGCAGCCGTTGATCTGGCTGGCGCGGAGCTTGACCAGCTCCTGCGTCGCGGCGGGCAGCGTCGACTGCTCAAGGATCTTGCCTGCCGAGATGATGTGCTTGAAGACCTTGCCCAGGGTCGGGCTGCTGAACATGTCCAGACGGGCGCTCATGGTGATCTCCTCCGGCGTTGTCGTCGCTTTCACCCGTACGACGGCGCGGCTCGCCAGGATGTGACACACGCGGATGTGAGCCGCGTCTCACCTCTCGACGGGGGGCCGTGACGGGGCGGGCAACAGCCCGTTCACCGGGCACACGCCCGGGACACCCCCCGAGCCGGCCCGCCGAGGAGACCCCGTTGCCGCACTCCGGACCACCCCATGACGAACCGGTGCCGACCGCGCACTCCGGCGGCGCCGATGTGACGGCGATCGCCGTCACCCTCCTGGTCACCGACGAGCGGGGCCACGTCCTGCTGACCGCCGGCACCACTACCGCCGCCGCGTCCGAGGACGCCACGCGCGGTGCCCCCACGCTGCCGGGCACGGCCGTGCGGAGCACCGAGACGCCGCAGCAGGCCGCGGCCCGCGAGCTGGCCTCGGCGTTCGGGCTCGCCGATGTCACCGTCGGGCGGCTGGTGGCCGTCGACAGCCGGACGCCGCCCCCGCACGAGCGCCCGCACGGCCACCCGCACGACCAGCAGCCGCACGGCCGTCCGCTCGCGCTGCACGCGCACGCGGTCGGCCCCCTCACCGCCCGGCAGTTGGCGGATCTCCGTACCGCCGACTGCCACGCGGCGCGGTGGTGCACCGTCGAGGAGGCCGTTCACCGGCTGGACCCGGCTGCCGGGCGGCTCCTGCGGCACGGGCTGCGGGCCCTGGCCACCGGGCGCGTGGCGTATCTGCACGAAGGCGAGCCGCAGCTCGGCTCCCCGGTGGGTGTCCCGCCCGCGCACCGCGCCGAGCTGGAGAGCGCGCACGCGCTGACCTGGGCCGACTTCGTCGCCCAGCGGCCGACGGTCTGGGTCAGCGTCTGCGTCCTGCTCACGGACCCGCGCGGCCGGGTGCTGGTGGTCGAGCCCGGTTACGCTCGGCACTGGCTGCTGCCGGGCGGCGGCCTGGACAGCGACACCGGGGAGACGCCGCGGGAAGGGGCCGCGCGCGAACTGGCGGAGGAACTAGGGCTCCGGCTGGACGTGGGCAGGCTGCTGGCCGTCGACTGGATTCCGCACGCAGCGCTGCCGCGCGTCGCCTACGCCTATGACGGCGGCACCGTGGAAGAGGACGTACTGTCCCGGATCCGGCTGCCGGAGCGGGAGCTGACCGCCTGGCGGCTCGTGGCGCCCGAGGACCTCGACGGACTGCTGCGGGACCACGTGACGGCCCGTGTACGGGCGTGCCTGGCCGCCCGTGCGGGAGAAGGAGGAGGCGGCGCGCTGGAGCTGGTCAACGGCACTCTTCCGGGGGCGGCTCCGTAACGCGTGGGGAACACGTGGGGCGGCTCCCGGAATTCACGGTCACGAAACACGAAAAAGCCCCCGCCGCTTGCAGCTGGGGCTTGGCATTGCGTATATTCGACCGTTCATGAATTCGGTGTGTGAATTCTCATCGAATTTACTAAGCAGAGTATATCCGGGTGGGAGTGGCATTGTCAAACGAGGAATTGCGGGACGAGCAGGAATTCATCGACCGGCTCTACCGCCGCGTCGACGCGCTGCGCGGTGAGACCGAGGAGTCCGTCGAGGGCACCATGGAACCGGTGGGCAGCACCATGCAGGCGAAGCTGGAGCGCGACGTGCTCGTGGCGGAGCGGTCCGGTCTGCTCGCGGCCCTCAACGCCGTGGACGGTTCGCTCTGCTTCGGCCGCCTCGACCTCGTCGACGACGCGCACCACCACATCGGCCGCATCGGCATCCGCGAGGACGACGAGGACCGCACGCCGGTGCTCATCGACTGGCGGGCCCCCGTCGCGCGCCCCTTCTACCTGGCCACCGGACACACGCCCATGGGCCTGCGCCGACGGCGGCACATCACCACCGAGGGCCGCGACGTCACCGCGCTGCACGACGAGATCCTCGACCTCGGCGACGAGAAGCGCACCGGGCACGAGGACCCCAGCGGCGACGCGGTGCTGCTCGCGGCGCTCAACTCGGCACGCACCGGCCGCATGAACGACATCGTGCAGACCATCCAGGCCGAGCAGGACCGCATCATCAGGGCCCCGCACCGCGGGGTGCGCGTCGTCGAGGGCGGGCCCGGCACCGGCAAGACCGCGGTGGCGCTGCACCGTGCCGCGTACCTCCTCTACGAGCACCGCGACCTGCTCGCACGGCGCGCCGTGCTCGTCGTCGGCCCCAACCCGGCCTTCCTCGGCTACATCAGCGAGGTGCTGCCGTCCCTCGGTGAGACGGGGGTGCTGCTGGCCACCCTCGGCGAGCTGTACCCCGGGCTGCACGCGACCGGCACCGACACCCCGCAGGCCGCCGCGGTCAAGGGCCGCGCCGGGATGGCCGACGCGCTCGCCGCCGCCGTCGCGGACCGGCAGGCACTGCCCGACCCGGTCCTCACCATCGAGCACGACAAGCTGGTGCTGTTCCTCGACGACGACCTGGTACGCGTCGCCCGCGAGCGCACCCGCGCGCTCGGGCTGACGCACAACGCCGCGCGCGAGCACTTCGAGGGGCACATCCTCAACATGCTCACGGACATGGTCGCCGAGCGGATCGGAACCGACCCGTACGACGGGGAACAGCTCCTCGACGACAGCGATCTGACGCAGATCCGCGACGACCTGGGCGCCAACGAGGAGGTGCACGCCGCGCTGGACGTACTGTGGCCCGCGCTGTCGCCGCGCCGCTTCGTCGCCGAGTACCTGGCCGAGCCCACGCACCTCGACGCCGTCGAGGCCGCCGCGATCCGCCGCCCCCTGGGCTCGGAGTGGACGCCCGCCGATGTGCCCCTGCTCGACGAGGCCGCCGAGCTGCTGGGCGAGGACGACCGTGCCGAGCGCGCCGCGCTCGAAGCCGAGCGCCTGGAGCGGATCGCCTACGCGCAGGGCGTCCTCGACGTCTCCCACGCCTCCCGGACCTTCGAGTTCGAGGACAAGGACGAGGAGGACTCCGAGATCCTCGGCGCGCGGGACATCGTCGACGCCGAGCGGATGGCCGAGCGCCAGGAGGAGGCCGATCACCGCACCGCGGCCGAGCGTGCAGCGGCCGACCGCACCTGGGCGTTCGGGCACATCATCGTCGACGAGGCGCAGGAGCTGTCGCCGATGGCGTGGCGGCTGCTGATGCGGCGCTGCCCGACCCGTTCCATGACGCTCGTCGGCGATCCGGCGCAGACCGCCGAAGAGGCGGGCGTGGGGTCCTGGGAGGAGATCCTGAAGCCCTACGTCGGGGATCGCTGGGAGCACAACCGGCTGGGCGTCAACTACCGCACGCCCGCCGAGATCATGGACGTGGCCGCCGAGGTGCTGCGCGCTGAGCACCCCGGCTTCGAGCCGCCCGGCTCTGTGCGCTCGACCGGCGAGAAGCCGCGCCTGTGGAGCGCGCGGGAGGTGTCGGGTGCGGCAGCGGGGGACGCGTCCGGTGCGGTGGCGGGAGACGTCGCCGCGACCACCGCGCGTGCCGTCGCGGCGGCCGCTCCGGGCGAGGGGCGGCTCGCGGTGATCGCGCCCTCGGCGCTGCACGAGGAACTGCTCGCCGCGCTTCCCGGGGCGTCCGCCGGGCGCGAGCCCGACCTGACGCGGGACGTGGTGCTGCTCGACCCGCGCCAGTCGAAGGGGCTGGAGTTCGACGCGGTGGTCCTCGTCGAGCCCGCGCGGCTGAGCACCAGCGATCTGTACGTGGCGCTCACCCGGGCCACCCGCACCCTCGACATCGTGCACGGGGAGCCGGTTCCCGAGGCGCTCAGGCCGCCGCACACCGTCGCGGCCGAGGCGGAGCGGCTTTCATGATCGGCTCGCGTGGGGATAGCCTCGGGGCACCGGGGCCTGCGGAGGACCGGGAAGCACGGGGAACACGGGGAAGGTGAAAGTCATGGCGCCCAAGCTGGTGCATGCGGCCCTCGGCGACACCTGGATCAACTGCCTCTTCTGCAAGGGCGATCTGTTCCGGACGCGGGGTGTGAAGCTCAACAGCTCCGGCATGGAGCTGATGAAGATGGCCTGGGCGGACGAGACGGCGACGGGGCTGATCTGCTCGTCGTGCGGTTACGTGCATCTCTTCTCGAACGAGGCCATCCAGTTCTACCGCCCGGAGAAGTCCGGGAAGCGCGGGAAGTAGCACCGCCCCGACGCTCCCCGGCCCTCGCCCTCCCCGACCCCCTTCGCGTGGCCGGGACGGCACCGCCGACGGCGGTCAGCCCGCCGTCCTGTCCTGCCGCCGGCGCACCATCTCGGTGATCCAGACGGGCGCGAACGGGGAGGTGCAGCCCGGGGAGGTCGGGTAGTCCTTGAGCACCCCCAGGCGCTCGCCGATGCCGATCGCGCGGTCCCGGTGCTCGGCGTGCTCGATCCCGATCTGCGCCAGGCAGGTGTTCATCGCCCATTGCAGGCGCTCCGGGGCGTCCTTCATCCGCGTCTCGACGGTGTCGAGGAGTCCCGCGAGGTCCAGCCCCTCGGGCCTCTTCGTCACACGCTCGGTGGTCAGCGCCCATCCGGCGCTCGCGACCACCGGGTCCGGGTCGGCGAACCAGGCCAGGCGCAGTTCTTCGGCGTGCGGGTTCTTCTTCACCACGTAGTTCACGAGCCAGTCGTGCACCTTGGGCGGGCGTGCCTCGCGCACCATGGCGTCCAGTTCGTCGCGCCCGAACGCCTTCGGACGGCAGATCAGCAGCGCGAGGAGCCGCGCCGCGGTGTCGCCCGTGTCCCACAGCTCGCGCGCCAGGTCCTGCTGCGTCTTGAGCCGCTTCGCGAGCGCGCGCAGCTTGCCGAGGTGCACACCGTGGTCGTCACCGTGCCGCTCGTTCACCGCCCGTGCCTTCGGGTCCTCCAGTCCGGCCAGCTCGGCCATCACCTCGGCCACCGTCGTCCCGGCCATCCCAGCCTCCCGCGCGTCGGTCTCCCGCACCTCACGTGCGGGGTTCAGCCTACGAGGGGCGTCGGCCTTCCGTCGCTCCGGCGCCGCGCACGACGCCCCCGTACGCGACGTCCGTACACGACGAGGGCCCCGGCGCCGTGCGGCGCCAGGGCCCGAGATTTCAACACCATCTGCCGACGTCATGCGTCGGCCTGTGAATTCCGCGCGTCAGCCCCGAGGGCCGGATGCGCGGGGATCGCGGTTGCGTGACCGGGGACCACCTGCCAATCCGGGGTCTGCGGCACCCGAGCGGACAAGAGTCTCGCTCAGGCGATCCTGATGGCGTCTACTCCTCTCCTGTTCCGTGCTCGCTGACGGGCACCTTCGCGCACGCGGTCATGCTCAGCAGCCCTTGGAGGCCGCTCGGTCCGGCAGTCAGCGAGGGGACCTTCCAGAGCACTTCCCGGCCCCGCCGCTCCACTGCCGTGCCGTCCGCCGTGCACGTCAGATTGCCTCCGTCGCGCGGCACTTGACTTCTTTCTCCTGCACGAAACACGTTAGTCCTGCCGACAGGCAATGTCTACCGTCACCATGATAGATTTTCTATCCTTCTGGCAGACGGCAAAGTGACCGCAGGCCGGAGCCCCCGGTGCCTCCTCGCCCTGCCCGACGATGAAAATCCGTCGACGTGGGTTTGTCCGTCATCGCGTCGGGGAGGCGTGGGGTCACGTGCTTCGGAAGAGCAGGCACACCGTGCGGGAGCGGCCACCGGACTGCCCCAACTGTGTCTGCTCCCGCCCTGTTCAGCAGTAGTCGATGCGTGAACTCGGGAGTGAGCACCTCCATGAACACCACCCAGCTCCGCACAAAGGCACAGGCCGCCGGCACCCGTCGCCACAGCCACCACGACGCACCCGACACCACCGCCGACTTCGAGGAACTGGCCGCCATGCACGACGGCCCCGAGAAGCAGCGGCTCCAGGACTGCGTCGTCACCGCCTGGCTCCCCATGGCACACCGCCTGGCCGCCAAGTACCGCAACCGGGGCGAAGCCGTGGAAGACCTTGAGCAGGTCGCGGCCCTGGCGCTCGTCAAGGCCGTGGAGCGCTACGACCCCTCACGGGGCAAGGCGTTCGAAGCCTTCGCCATTCCGACGATCTACGGTGAGCTGAAGCGGCACTTCCGTGACCACATGTGGGACCTGCACGTCCCGCGCCGCGTCCAGAACCTGCGCAACCAGGTACGCGCCAGCGTCCGCGACCTCAGCCTCACCCTGGACGACCGCACCCCCACCATCACGGAGATCGCCGAACACAGCGGACTGACCGAAGACGACGTCCA
>NZ_JBSHAO010000003.1:0-283527 GCF_053611545.1 Streptomyces sp. NPDC054796
CACCCGCACCGCCCGTTCTCCGTGTACGGGGCGCTGTGGGGGCGGCTGGCGGGCGGGGGCGTGGGGCGTGGGGGCGTCAGACGCTGAGGGCTGCCCAGATGCCGACGGCCAGACAGACGACCGCGACGACGAGCACCGGCACCGCGACCTTCACGGGCGGGCCGGGCCTGTGGGCGGGGCGCGGTGCGGAGGCGGAGGCGGGCGCGGATGCGGCGGTGGGCGCGGATGCGGCGGTGGGGGTGCCGGTGACGGGTGCGCCGGTCACGGGTGCTCCCGTGACGGGGGCCGCGGCGGTGGGGGCTCCGGCCATGGCGTACGCGTGCGGGGCCACCGGGGGAGCCGTGGGGGGAGGCGGCGTGTGTGCGGGGGCGACCGGCTGCGGCGGCTGGAGGGGGTAGCTTCCGGTGGGCGAGGGGGGCGTGGCGGGCACGGGCGGCGCGACGGGCGCGGGCACGGGTGCCTGCCCGGCGAAGCCGCGGGGGGCCGGGCCCGTGGGGCCCTCGGGCCCGAAGCCCTCGGGAAGCGGCCCGATGTGGTCGAAGACCTCGACGGCCTCCCGCCCCGGCGTCGAGCCGGTCGTGCCCGTCGAGCCTGCCGGGCCGGTCGTGCCCGTCGTGCCCGTCGAGTCCGCCGTCAGCAGCTCCAGCGTGGCGGCCAGCGCCTTGCGGGCGCCCGTGGCCGTACGGAAGCGGGCCTCCGGGTCCGGCTGGAGGAGCTGGCCCAGCACCTGCCACAGCGGCTCGGGGACCCCGGCGGGCGCGGGCGGCACGCCGTGCTCGTATTCGGCCAGCAGCGCCATCGAGTCGGGCTTCCTGCCCGTCAGCAGATAGAGCCCCACGAGGCCGACCGCGTACAGGTCGGCGGTGAAGTCCGGCTCGGCGCCCATCATCTGCTCGGGCGCGAAGTAACCGGGCGTGCCCAGCACGTAGTCGGTCTCCGTCAGCCGCGGCTCGCCCTTGCGCATGGAGATGCCGAAGTCCGAGAGGCGCAGATGGGGCCTGCCCTTCCCGGTGGCCTCCAGGAGGATGTTGGCGGGCTTGATGTCGCGGTGCACCACGTCCTCCGCGTGCACGGCGGTCAGCCCCGCGAGGAGCTGGTCCAGCAGCGTGCAGACGAAGGTGGGCGGCAGCGGACCGTAGTCCCCGATGAGATGGGCCAACGACCCCCCGCTGACCAGGTCCATCGTGAACAGGACCTTGTCGTCGTCGGCGGCCCAGCTCGCCGGGGCGAGCACGTGGGGGTGATCGATGCGCAGCGCCTGCTCGCGCACGAAGCGCAGCAGGGTGTGGGCGTCGCTCTGCTGGAGCACCTTGGCCGCTACGTAGCGCTTGCGGCGGTGGTCCCAGGCCCGCCATACGGCGCCGACACCCCCGCGGCCGATCGGATCGATCAGCTCGTACCTGCCGGCGAAGACCTCACCCATGGCTGCTGCGCCATCCCCCTGTCCGCTGTCCCTGTCCGCTTTGAGCGCGCGTGCCCCTGAAACCTCGTACCCGTGCCCGTGCCGTGCTGACGGGCGGGCCGCCCGGCTCAGCTCTGGTGCGACTCGTAGTGCTTGACGGCGTCCGAGGTGCGCCCGGCCCCGTAGACCCGGAGGAACTCTGCCAGCTCCGGGTGCGTGGGGGCGAGCGTGGTGGACGCCTCGATGATGTCGGCGGCGTCCGAGACCGAGCGCAGCAGCGCCTGGATCTCCCGCACCACCCGCTTCACCGGGGTCTGCGAGGCGCCCGAAGAGGCCGCCTGGCCCGTGTTGTTGAGCACACTCCCGCCCGCGGTACGACGGATCTCGTCCATGCGCTGTGTGGCGTCCGCCGCGCTCACGTCCCCCCGCGCGACCTCGGCGGCCAGCTCCTGGAGCGCCTGCACCCGCTGTACCACGGCAGGGTTGCCGATCTTGGCGCGCTGACCGCTCATGAGCTGGGAAAGCATCGGCGCGGAGAGGCCGAGCACCGTCGCGAGCCTGGCCTGGTTCAGCCCCAGATCGTCGATAAGCTTCCGAAAGAGCGTCCCCAGCGGCTCCCCGTACCACTGACTCTGTAGCTCTCGCGCCTTGGCCGTCGCTTCCTGTTGTGCTGCGTCCATCACGTCTCCCCTGGACTCCCCATGTCGCTTCGCTGACGCGAACTTGCGGTGCATCCTACGGAGGGTGATGGGCACGGGGCGATACCCGGTCGGAATTCAACGACCGGAGCCGGTACTCTAGTGCGCAGCGGGGCCTTAGCTCAGTTGGTAGAGCGCTGTCTTTGCATGGCAGATGTCAGGGGTTCGACTCCCCTAGGCTCCACGCTCCGAGAGGCCGTCCGACCTGGAAAACACAGGTCGGACGGCCTCTCCGTGTTCGTCACGTCAATACCGTGTCAACACGCCTCTGTCGTACGGAGGAGCGGGCCGTCTTCGTGCTCGATGAGCCCCGAGCCGCAGAGGCTGCCTACGAGCACTCAGCGCCCACAGTGCGGGCACCGCCCGCTGGGCCGCCCGCGGGTCGGCACGACCACGCCGTGCTCCCTGTCCGCTCGGGCCGGTGGTTCTCAGTTCTGCGGGGGGTCGGCCGGGGGCAGGTCGGGGAGGCGCAAGTGGTCGTCGACGACGGCGTGGGCGAGGGTGGTCAGATCGGTGTCCTGGGTGTGGGCGTGAGCGCGCAGCAGGGCCAGGGCCTGCCCCGTGGTGAGGGCGTGGCGGTAGCTGATCTTGCCGATGGCCTGGTGGACGACGGCGTCGACGGGCAGGAGCCAGGCGTGGACGAGGTCGTCCCCGGTGGGAGCGGCGGTGGTCAGGAGCAGGAGGTCGGCGGCGTGCGCGTGGTATTGGGCGGTTTGCAGGTCGGCCTCGGAGAGGGGGCCGGGCCAGTTGCGGTAGAGCGTGAGGACGAGCCCGGCCTGCCGTGCCGGGTCGGCGCCGTTGAGGACGGGCAGGGCGAAGACGGCGCGGATGCCGAGGGCCCTGGCCTGCCGGGCGTACAGGGGCCACGCTCGCGTGGTGTCGGGGTTGTCGATGTCGTCGGCGTGGACCCGCGTGCGCCGGCTCAGGGCCTGGACGCAGGGACCTTCCCCGAGACTGACCTGCAATCTTTCACCGTGCTCGGCCAGGGGGCCGGTGGCGCACAGCGAGACCCGCTGCGCGAGGGCCGCGTCCGCGGCCAGGGTGAGTCCCACCGCGTACGCGCCGTGCAACGCGGCGTGGCACGCCTCGCCGACGCGCTGGGCCGGGCGGGGATCGCCCACGAAACGGGCGGCCAGGACGACGGCCTCCGGCCGGGGCGCCGTCATGGGGAAACCGGTGCGGGCAGAGGCACGCCTGTGGGCGTGGGGCAGGGGTGCGTCGGGGCGTGCATCGGGGCGTTCCGATCTCCGGCATTCACCGCCGATGCTGCCCCGACCGGAAGCCAATGTCAGGGGGAGGGTGTCGCCTGCGGGCAGCTTTGTCTCCACCGTACGCCCCGCCGTGGCATGCCACAGGAAGCACAGACATCCCGACACTTGTTTTATGCACGTCTCTGACCCGGACCTTTTTGCCCTGCGCCTTCCGCTGCTCGGCGCTCAGGGCGCCGGGCGCGCCTAGACTGAGACGGTCGGGAGTCCGCCCCTTGCCCTGCGGGGGCCGCTGATGCGAGGTCGCCGGGCTGGGGAGTGAGGACGGATGGTGAGCAGCGGCTTGGCCGCCGTGCTGGGGAGCCTGCAACCCCCTCCCGGCGCTACCGGCCTGATCGGGGCCGATCCGAGGCTGTGTGCCCAGGTTCTGCGCGTGGACGGCATCGCCGCCTCGGTGGCGACGGACAGCCCCCTGAGCGAAGTGGTGTGGTGCTCCGACGGCGTGAGCGCGCGCCTGGAGGACCTCCAGTTCACCCTGGGCCAGGGGCCGGGGCCGGAAACGAGCGCTTCCTGCGCGCCGGTCATGGTGCCGGACCTGGCCCAGGTGCCGGACAGCCGGTGGCCCGCGCTGCTGCCCGAGGCCACCGCGCTGGGGATCGGCGCGATCTTCTGCTTCCCGCTGTCCGTCGGCTCCGCGTGCCTGGGCACCCTGACCCTGCAACGCGCGGCGCCGGGCCCGCTGCCGGACGCCACGACGACAGATGTGTGGCTGGTGGCCACCGCAATGGCCGCCGTGCTGCTGAAGGGCGGCCCGCAGCAGGACGCCTTCGCCGCCGCGGAAGGGGGTTCGGAGTTCTACCGGGCCGTTGTCCACCAGGCCAGCGGCATGGTCAGCGCGCAGGCCGGAGTGTCCCTGGCCCAGGCACTCCTGCGGCTGCGCGCCCACGCCTTCCGCCACAAACGCTCGGTGACCGAGGTCGCCGGGGACGTGGTGGCCAGGCGACTGAGCTTCCGAGACGATGAAAACGAGCCGGACACCACCGCCGGTGAAGGGACTGACGGGGCATGACACGTGAGGAACATCTGCTGGCGGCCATGGTCGACGCCGTCGACACGCTCGTCGACGACTTCGACCTGATCGACTTCCTGCACCAGTTGTGCGAACGCTGCAACGAGCTGCTCGACGTCTCCGCCGTGGGGGTCATGCTCGCCGACCCGGGCGGCGAACTCCAGGTCATCGCCGCCTCGGACGAGCACACCAGGCTCCTGGAACTGTTCGCCCTCCAGATCGAACAGGGGCCGTGCGTGCAGTGTCACCGCAGCGGTGCCGCGCGGTTCAACATCCGCCTCGACTCCGACGAGCAGACCGCGGAGTTCCGACGGTTCGCCGAACGCGCCCGCCAGGCCGGTTTCGTCACCACCCACGCCCTGCCCATGCGCCTGCGCCAGCAGGCCGTGGGCGCCATGAACCTCTTCGACACCCGCCAGCAGGACCTCAGCGCGGCCGACGCCCGCGTGGCGCAGGCGCTCGCGGACGTGGCGACCATCGCCATCCTTCAGCAGCGCACCATCATGCACGGCAACATCGAACGAGCCCAGCTACAGGCAGCCCTCTCCAGCCGGATCATCATCGAACAGGCCAAGGGCATCCTCGCCCAGCGCTGGAATACCGACATCGACGCCGCCTTCGACGCCCTGCGCCGGCACGCTCGCAACCACCAACTGCCCCTCAGCAGACTATGCCGACAGGTCGTCGACGGAACCCTCGACACCAGCACCATTCAGCGCCCCTGACCCCTCCCCCCACACACCGCTGCCGTATCGATCCGCTCCTTCTGCCGCCCCGGACCCCGGCGGAAGGACGTGTCCCTCCCGCCATACGGCGCAACCCCTGCCGGGACACCTCATGGACAACGACCACTACGCCGCGGCGTGGAACCGTATCGGCACCGCCGCCCTCACCGAGGGCTTCACCCTCACGACCGCCTGCAAAGCCTGCGCGGACGACCTGGAATCCGACTTCGCCGGTGCCACCCTGATCACCGCCGGTGAACTGCGCCTGCTGGCCGCGGCCACCGACGAACGCGCCCGGCTCGTGGAAGACGCCCAACTGACGACCGGGGAAGGCCCGTGCACCGACGCCTTCGCCCACTGTGCACCTGTCGAAGTGACGGACCTGCACCACACGGCCACCCGCTGGCCCGCCTACACCCCCATCGCCTGCGAACACGGCGCCCGCAGCGTGCTGGCCCTGCCTCTGATCATCGGCGCCCTGGCCGTCGGCGCCATGGACCTCTACCGCCGGGAGCCCGCCCCCTTCACCCCGGCACAGAAACACCGGGCCGACGCCTACGCCCGCATCCTCGCCCTCCTCTCCCTGGCCGAGCACCCCCACCTCCTCACCCACCAGCCCCGCCCCGTCCGACGCGGACCACAGGGCTACCCGCCCGCCGTCCACATGGCCGCCGGTGTCCTCGCCGAAAAGTACGGACTCACCCCCGACGACGCCCTCGCCCGCCTCCGCGCCCACGCCTTCCGCCACGACCAGCCCCTCCTCCACACCGCCCAGCACGTCCTCGACAACCAACACCTCGACTAAGAGCCTGTGTGAACAGCGGCATACGCGACGAGGCCCACGCTGCCGTCTGCTTCGGCTTCGACGACGCCGGAGCGATCGAGCGCGTCGAGGTATACGCCGGCTTCGTCCCCTTCCCCGACGGTCAGAACCGGACGCGTCCGAGGCGAGGAACGTCGTCACCGCGGCGATCTCCTCGGGCTCGGCGAGGCGGCCCAGGGGGACGCCCTCTTCGGCCTGCTTGAGCACTTCGGCGCAGCGCATACGGGGGCGCGGTCGGCGGGCTCGTGGTGGGTGGGTGGGTGGGTGGCGCGCGGCGTGAAGGCGCACCTGACAGGACTCAGGCCCGTAGGGCTGATGGCGGTTCCAGGCCGGCCGGCGGGTGGCGGGTGGCCGCTACCGCGGCGCGGGGGCGGGCAGGAGCCGCGCCAGAGCGGACTGCGCTGCCGCGGTGAGGGTGTCGATGTCCGTGCCGGTGCGTCCGAGGGCGATGAGGCCGAGCTGGGCGACGAGAACGGTGCGGGCGGTCTCGGCGGGGTCCGCATCGGGGGCGAGGTCTCCTTCGCGCCGGGCCCGCTCCAGCGCCTCGGCGAGGATGGCGGTGATCGCGTCGTAGCTGCGGCGGGCCTCGGCGGCCACTTCCGGAGTGCTGGTGGCGAGTTCGGCGTTGCTGTTGGCCAGCAGGCACCCTCGACGCGCATCTGCCCCAGTGGGGTCGGCGGCCGGGCTCAGCACGAACTCGCGCACCAGGTCGATCCCTCGCGTCGCGGACTTCAGGCGCTCGCGCAGCACCCGCAGGTTCGCGTTGTCGTAATCGCGCAGCACCCGCAGGAACAGGTTTCGCTTGTCTCCGAACGCGCCGTACAGACTGCCCTTGCCCAGCCCGCTGACGCGCAGCAGATCCTCCAGAGATGTCGCCGCGTAGCCCTTGTCCCAGAACTCGTCGCGGACAGCGAGAATCACACGCTCTTCGTCGAACTTGCGAGGCCGGGCCATGTCCTCATCGTATGGGTTCTGGACTGTACCGGCCATAACGGGTTCGCCCCTCCGCGCGGTAGCCGGAGCGGTCGGGTCCGGTGCGTGCTGGTGGGCGGGCGGGGGGCGACGTGCGGTGAGGGGTGCGGGTGGGGCTCCGACGGATGGAGTGACGTCGCGTAGACGGCATAGCCGAATTTGTCGGGCGGCCGACAGCGTAGCCGGGGGCATGTGCCCGCTCTAGCATCCCTGGCCCAGGGCCTTTCCGGGGCCCGTAGAGCAGGGGGTAGTCGTGGGTTTCATGAGGCTCAAGACGACCGGTTTCCAGGCGACCGTGCCGACGCCGGGGGAACCGTGGGAGACGCTGTTCGTGCGGGATGACAGGGTCGCGGTGATCAACACGACCGGGCTGGCGTGGGAGGGCCCGCTCACGAGTGTGTACAGCGGGGAGTTCGCGGCGCTGCCGGAGCCGTTCGCGAGCAACAGCGACGGCGCGCTGATGCTGCCCCGTGAGAGCGAGGAGGCCACGGTCTTCTTCGCCGGGGGCCAGGCCCTGAAGTGGGGCTGGACCAGCGGGGAGCTGTTCCGGGGGCCCGTCACGGCCCTGCCCGGCCTGGGCCAGATGATCCCGGCCGGGTACCTCGGTGAGGTCGACGCGATCATCCAGCTCCCGGACGACCAGGACGGGCGTCGGCTGACGCTGCTGTTCAAGGGCTCCCGGTGTGCGCTGATCGCCTGGGGTGACAAGGTCCGCTACGAGGGCCCCATCACCGGGCTGACCGTGGGCGCGAGGTGGAACGAGCTGCCCGCCGAGTGGACCAGCGACCTCGACCACGCGTTCCCCCTGGAGAACAGCGGCGCGGGCTACGAGATCTGCCTCGTCAAGGGCGAGCAGGCGCTGGTCTTCAACTGGCAGCGCGGCTGGCGGACGCGGGGCACCTACGCGCAGGCGCTGCCCCGTCTGGCCGCGCTGCCCGCCGCCTACCAGCGGCCGCGGCTCCCGGCCGCGGGACGCTTCGCGGGGACCTCGGGCGGGACGCAACTGGACTTACGCGTCGACTTCCAGGGCCCGCTGCCGGTGGTGAGCGGTGACCTGTTCACCGTCTCCGGCTCCACCACCTCGTACAACAACTCTTTCGTCCTGGACGGCACCCAGGCCGTACCCGCGCTTCCCGCGGTCGTCGCCGGTACCGCGACGTTCGCCTACGCCGCCGCCATGCCGAAGGTGTCGGTGGCGGTGAGCAAACTGGCTCCGGGCGGCACCGCCACCGTCACCCTCAGCAGCGACGACGGCACCAGGACACAGAGCTTCACCTGCTCCTACGTCTCGCGGTTCCTGCGGACCATCGACTGGGAAGTCGACACCATGGCCACCACAGCGGCCTTCGGCCAGGTCTCGACCACCGACTATCCGCGCCCGCCAGGGCTGGGCAAACGCCTGCTGACCGTCCCCGCCGCCTACGCGGACGCCGGTATCGAACTACGTCAACTGGCGGCCGGACAGGTGCCCGTCAGCGACGCGGGCGCCGACCTGAAGTGGTCGGACGCCGAGCTGCACGCGGCGATGCTCCAGCACTTCAGCGGCTACAGCGAGACCCAGCAGTGGAAGCTGTGGACCTTCATCGCCACGCAGTACGCCGACGTCGAGGGCGTCCTGGGCACCATGTTCGACGACGTCGGCCTCCAGCGGCAGGGCATGGCGGTCTTCCACACCGAACAGGTCAGCGGAGGACGCGCCGGAACCCGCAGGGAGCTGCGCACCTACGTCCACGAGATGGGCCACGCCCTGAACCTGCTGCACTCCTGGGACAAGGCCGACGCCACTCCGCCGCAGCCCCTCGGCCCGCGCGGCGGCTACGGCGACCTGTCCTGGATGAACTACGACCACAAGTACCAGGGCCCGGTCAACAGCGGAGAGGACGCCTACTGGGCGGAGTTCTGCTACCAGTTCACGCCGAGCGAGCTGCGGCACCTGCGGCACGGCTTCTACTACAGAATCGTCCCCGGGGGCAACGACTTCATGTTCGGCGCCGCCGACCAGGCCGCGCCCCCGCAGCTCGCCGTTCCGCTGTCCGACGAGACCGGGCTGCGGCTCGAACTCACCGGACGGGACACCTTCGCCTACGGCGAGCCCGTCGTCGCCGAGGTGAGGCTCTCCCTGGACGGCAGCAGGCCGGAGGCCGAGGTCGCCCCCGGGCTCAGCCCCAAGAGCGAGAACCTGACGTTCCTCATCACCGGCCCGGACGGCACCACCCGCCCCTTCCGCCCGATGGCCCGCACCTGCGGCGACCACGACGCCCGCGTCACCCTCGACGCGAACACGCCCGCGCTCTACGACAGCGCCTACCTCGGCTACGGCGCGACGGGGCTCACCTTCGGCCAGCCCGGCGCGTACCTGCTGCGGGCCGTGTACCGCTCGCCCGACGGCTCCCGCGTCGTCTCCCCGCTCAAGACCCTCAAGGTCCGCTACCCGCTGAGCGCCGACGACGAGCGGGCCGGTGAGCTGCTCATGGGCGACCAGCAGGGCGCCCTGCTGGCCCTGCTGGGCTCCGACAGCCCCTACCTCCAGGCGGGCAACGACGCGCTGGAGGAGCTGCTGGCCCGCTACGGCGACCACCCGCTGGCCCTCTACGCCCGGATGGCCAAGGGCACCAACGCCGGACGGCACTTCCTCACCTTCGGCGAGGAGGGCATCGGGGTACGCACCGCCGACACGCCCACCGCCGTCCAGGAGCTCGGGGCGGTCGTCGACACCACCCTGGACAACAGCACCCCGGCCGGCGTGGACAACCTCACCCTGAACCTCACCATGCGACGGCTGGCCCGCGCCCACGCACGCGGCGGCGACCTGAAACAGGCCGACGTCGTGCTCGACCAGCTCGTGGACGCCTTCCGCGACAAGAATGTCCCGCGGCCGGTCCTGGCCACCATCACCGAGCAGGCCGAAACCACCCGCACCACACTGCACGACCAGGCATAGCCCCTCCGCCTGCCGTGCCCCCTGTTCACGCCACTCCCAGGACGCGTGAACAGGGGGCACCACCTCAGACGCCTGTTCCGGCGCTCCCGTCAGCGTCAGGGCACGAGAGTGGTGAGGCCGGTGTCGAGGTCGAACGGTACGGAGACCTTCAGGCGGTCCCGGTGGATGCCGGTGGGCACATAGGTGCTGGTCAGGACGTCGAGTTCGTAGGTGTGGACGGCGGGGGCCCCGGCCTCGTCCTCGACGCGCCAGAAGTGGGCGATCTTGGCCTGGGCGTACTTGAAGGGCTTGAGGGAACGGTCGCGGTCGGCTGATTCCTCCGAGACGACCTCGATGACGAGAGCGACGTCCTCGGGTGCGTACCAGGTGCGGTCGGGATCGTACGCGGCCGTGGTGACCAGGATGTCGGGCTCGGGACGGCTCTTGTTGTCGAGTCGGACGGTCATCTCCCGCTCGACCTCGAACCTCGCGGGAGCCGCCTGGCGCAGAGCGAACGTCATGTTCTCCACGAGCCGGGAGTGCCAGGACCGCTGCGGCGACGTCCTGAAGACCAGGGCTCCGTCGATCAGTTCGGTGTGCCGTGGTGCCTGGGGAAGGTGGTCGAGGTCGTCGGCCTCCCAGCCGCCGGGCCTGGGCGGGATCATCCAGTCGGGGAGGTCGGCGGTCACGGCTTCCTCCAAGCGCTCCGCAAGAAGCGGTCATGGGCCCTGATCCAGATCGCGTACGCGGGTCACGCACTTGGCGCGTCAGCGTAGTCGACGCCGCCGCTCGGCGGCCGGTCCGCACGGCTCCCCGCTCCGCTGGGCCGCACCGGCACGCGCCCCTTCGCTGCCGCAACAGCTCACCGCCAGGGCCGGTGCCGGATGTCGATCACGTGCATGCCCGCGGCCGTGGCCGCGGTGACGCCGTCGTCGGTGTCCTCGTGGGCGAGGCATTCGCGAGGGCTGACGTCCAGCAACCGGGCGGCGCGCAGATAGGGGTCAGGGGCCGGTTTGGTCCGGGCTACGTCGTCGCGGCCGACGATGGTCCAGGGGATGTCGTCCAGCCCCACGATCGACAGCCCGTGGCGCACGATGGCGGCGTAGTTGGCGGTGACCACCGCGACCGCCGCGTGGGCCGCGGCCGTGCGCACGGCGGACGCTGCCGCGGCGATCGGCCGGATCTGGTCGGTGTGCGCGAACCAGTAGGCCCTGGCCGCTTTGACGAAGGTGTCGTCGGGCAGGGCGGCAGGGGAGATGCCGAGCCGACGGCGGAGTTGGGGGGCGGTGAACGCGGGCCTGGCCGTGAGCCAGTCGCGGGAGACGGTGATCCCGTGGTCCGCCAGTGAGGCCAGGACCGCGCCGTGGTTGACGTCGGCCGTGTCGGCCAGGGTGCCGTCGAAGTCGAATGCATAGGCGGCGTAGGAGGCGTAGGCGTACGCGCCGTCGCGGTCGTGCGTCATTCTCACCACCTCGGGTGTTCCGGCTCAGGGCGCGCAGACCACGGGCAGTTCGGCGATGCCGTAGACGACCTTGTGCTCGTGGGTACGGATGCGGTGCGGGTCGGCGGCCAGCCGCAGACCGGGGAAGCGGCGCAGCATCGTGGTGAGAAGGGTGCGCAGCTCGATGCGGGCCAGCTGTTCACCCAGGCAGTGGTGCGGTCCGTGTCCGAAGCTGAGGTGCTTGGCGGCGTTGGGGCGGTGGGGGTCGAAGCGGTCGGGGTCGGTGAACCGGGCGGTGTCGCGGTTGGCCGCCGGCAGGTGGAGGACGACGCGGTCACCGGTCTGGACGGGCTGACCGGCGATGTCCAGCGGTTCGCGGGCGACACGGAGCAGCCCGAACTGCAACACGGTCGCGAACCGCAGTGTCTCCTCGATGACGCCGTCGACCAGCTCGGGCTGTCGGCGCAGGGTGTCCCACAGCCGGGGCGGCCGGAGCAGGAGGAGGACGGCCAGGCCGATGACGTTGGCGGTGGTCTCGTGTCCGGCGATGAGGATGAGCTGGCCCAGGGCGACGATCTCGTCGTCGGTCAGCGGTGTGCCGTCGGCCTGGGCCTGGGCCTGGACGAGCCCGCCCAGCAGGTCGTCGGCCGGTGCGGCGCGCTTGGCGTGGACGAGGCTCAGCAGATACGCCTTCATGTCCGCCTTGCTGGTCAAGAGCTGTTCTCGGGTGCGGTCGAGCGAGAGCAGTTCCGCGGTGAGCCGGTAGTAGAGATCGCGGTCCGCGTACGGGACGCCGAGAAGTTCGCTGATCACCAGGGACGGTACGGGCAGCGCGACGGTTTCCATCAGGTCGGCCGGCTGGGCCGCGTCGGCCAGCGCGTCGAGGTGTGCGTCGACGATGTCCTGGATGTGCGCGGCGAGCAGGTTCATGCGGCGTGCGGTGAACTGGCGGGTCACCAGCCGGCGCAGCCGGGTGTGGTGCGGCGGATCGCTGGTGAGCAGGTCGGACGGGCGCAGCGCGGCCATCTCCTCGGAGGAGATGAGGTGTGCTCTGACGTGGGAGTTCAGGTGCGGGCGCCGGGAGCTGAGCCGGGGGTCGGCCAGGCCGGCGCGTACGTCGTCGTACCGGGTGACCAGCCAGCCCGGCGGTCCGTCGGGGAACGCGAGCGGCGCCACCGGAAGTTCGGTACGCAGCCGCTGGAAGCCCGGGGGCAGGTCCGCTGGACCGGGCCTGTCGACGGGCAGTGTGATCGGCGCGTGGCCGGGTCCGGTGCCAGGTCCGGTGCCAGGTCCGGTGCCAGGTCCGGTGCCGGTGTTCTCCGGCGTGGGGACGGTGCTCATCCGCACCTCGCTCACTTTCCTGTCGGGCTCCACCGGTTCCTCCACCGGTTCCGCTGCCAGTTCCAGTCGTCGTCGCTGCTGGCCAGCGCCAGCAGGGCCCAGATGTCCGTGAAGACCGGCGCGTCGAACAGCAGCGGGCGGGGAGCCACCTGGTCGGGCGGCGCGGTGAAGGAGCCGTCGGAGCGCTGGCGGCGCAGCAGGTGTGCCACACCCGTGCGCACCGTCGGATCCTGGTCCACGCGTCGGCCCATGGCGGACAGGGCGAGCAGGGAGTAGCAGGTGCTGGTGACGTCGCTGGGGCTGCCGGGCCTGTGTCCCCAGCCGCCGTCGCTGTTCTGCGCCCGGACGAGGAACGCGTGAGAGGCGGCGCTCGCGCGGTCGATGCGCTCCCCGAGCGCGGCGCGGGTCACTTCGGGCATCGAGTGCAGCGCCCACATCGCCCGCCAGACCGTGTTGGCCTCGCTCAGGCTCCAGCTCCGCTCGAACGTGCCGTCCTCGTGCTGGGCGTCGAGCAGCCAGCGGGCCGCGCCGTCCAGCAGGTCGGCGTGTGTGGTTCCGTCCCAGGCCAGCGCGCTGACCCCGCCCCCGGTCATGCCGACCTCCGAGGGGTCGCCCCGCATGTAGGTGGGGAACCCGCCGTCCTGTCCGGCGATGCCCCGGAAGTATCCGGCGGCGCGTGCCAGTGCCGACTGGTGGCGGACCGGGTCGACGGTGGCGAGGCACGCCGCGGCGTACGAGCTGGCGTCCACGTCGCTGTGCCGCATGTTCTCGCCGAACGTCCAGCCGCCGTCCGGCATCTGCTGGTCGACGAGGTAGTCGCACAGCCGGTTCAGCAGCGCGGGTTCCGCTTTCGCGCGCGCCAGCGCCAGCCCGGCGGGCCCGGTGCTGAACACGTCCAGGTTCGTCATGCTGGGCACGCCGCCGTCCGGGTTGCGCGATGCCACCACCGCGGCGACGCCCTCCGCCACCAGCGGATGTCCGGGGGCGAACTGCTGCACGGCCAGGAGGGCCAGCAGGTGCGCGGCGACGTAGTTCTCCCACACGGGCGCGCGGCTGGAGCCCAGCAGATCCAGCAGACGGTCCCGCTCCAGGTCGCTGACCTGCGAGGACGAACCCAGTCCGTGCGCGACCAGTACCCGGACGCTGAGCATGATCATCTCGATCCAGGCGACGGTGTTGTCCCCGCCCCGGGCCTCCCCTCGGACCGGACGCAACATCGACGGCTCGAAGGGGACGGCGCCCGCCACGGCCAGATAGACGTCGAAGAGCAGCCGCTTGCGTGCGAGGGTGAAGTGGTCGAAGCCTGCCAGCAGTTCTTCTGAGACCACGTCCGTGGTGGCCGTCCTCGCGTGCAGGGCCGCCTGCGCCAGAGCCGCGTCGTATCCGGTGGTCCGGGCCGCCGGAGTCTCCAGGTACTCGGCGAGTTCCCGCGCCTCCTGGGGGTGGCTGCCGCGACGGCGCAGCAGCACGAGCAGGAGTGCCGATTCCAGTGCCCGGCTCCCGCAGGGCCGTCGCACAGCGCCGTCGGCGTCGACGGCGGCACTCAGGTGGGCGGAAAGCCGGGCCCGGGCGGCCAGGAGTCCGGCCGGGGCCGGCTCCGCCGTGCGGGCCGGGCCCGTGCCGATGCCGTCGCACGCGTCCTGCGTCATCGTCACGCTCCTCTGTCGCCCGGCCGCGAAGCCCGGCCAGTCGTTCTGTGTCACGGGAGGGGGCGCCGTCGGCCGGGTCAGCGCGACGGGCCCTCTGTTCCGTGCATGCCACCCGGGTCTCCGGCGGAACGCGAGGAGCGGACGAAAAAACGCTGAACGGAGTGAAACCCCGTGTTCACAGCTCCCGTCGCACAGCGCCCCCTCGTCACACAGCGCCCCCGTCACACCGCCTCGTCCGGGACCAGCTCCTTGTCGATGACCTCCTGGGCGACCTGCGTCAGCCGACGGTGGTGGCGGCGGGCGTGGGCGCGCGTGGTGTCGAAGGCCGCGTTCACGCTGGTGCCCAGGCGCACGGCCAGGACGCCCTTGGCCTGTCCGACGGTGACGCGGCTGTGCAGCACGGTGCGGAGCTGGACGGCGGTCGTACGGTGTGCGCCGATGTACCCCCGATGCCTCGTCCGCTGGGCGCCGCGCACCCCCGTCGCCGAGGCTGGGGAGATGGACAGCACACCCTCAGGACCCCCGCACGACGCACCGTCAGAGCCCTCGCACGACGCGCCGTCAGGAACCCGGCCGACGAGCCCCGCAGAGCCGGGCGCCAGGACCGTCGCGTCCGTGGTGCGGCGGCGGCTGGGGGAGATCCGCTCCGGGCTGGAGGAGCTGTACAAGGACCTGCACAGCCACCCCGAGCTGTCCTTCGCCGAGACCCGCACCGCGGGCGTCGTCGCCGGGGAGCTGGAGCGGCTCGGCTTCCAGGTGCGCACGGGCGTGGGCCGTACGGGCGTCGTCGGCGTCCTGCGCAACGGCGAGGGCCCGACGGTGCTGCTGCGGGCCGACATCGACGCGCTGCCGGTGCGGGAGCAGACGGGCCTGCCGTACGCCAGTACCGCGACCGGCACCGACCCGGACGGCAAGCAGGTGCCCGTGGCGCACGCCTGCGGGCACGACATGCACATCACCTGCCTGCTCGGCGCCCTCGACCTGCTGGCGGGGGACACGGACCAGTGGTCGGGGACGCTGGTGGGAGTCTTCCAGCCCGCTGAGGAGGTCGGGGGCGGCGCGCGGGCCATGGTGGACGACGGGCTCTTCGAGGAGATCGGCGACCCCGACGTCGTGCTCGGCCAGCACGTGGCGCCCTTCCCCGCCGGGCTGCTCGCCTGCCATCCGGGCCCGGCACTGGCCGCGTCTGACGGGCTGCGGGTCCGGATGTTCGGTAAGGGCGCGCACGGCTCGCGGCCCGAGTCCGCCGTGGACCCCGTCGTCATGGGCGCCTCGACGGTGCTGCGGCTCCAGACCGTCGTCTCCCGCGAGATCGCGGCCTCCGACACGGCCGTACTGACGGTGGGAGCCTTCCACTCCGGTACGAAGGACAACGTCATCCCGGACGAGGCGGAGCTGTTGATCAACATCCGTACGTACACGGAGGACGTACGGGCGACCGTGCTGGCGGCCGTCGAGCGGATCGTGAAGGCGGAGGCGTCGGCAGCGGGCGCGGAGAGGGAGCCCGAGATCACCCCGGTCAGCGCCTTCCCCGTGCTGGTCAACGACGCGGAGGCGGCGGCGCGTACGGTCGCGGCGCTGCGCGGCCACTTCGGCGAGCAGGCCGTGCTCGATCCGGGTCCGGCGACGGCCAGCGAGGACTGCGGCGTACTGGGGACGGAGTCGGGCGCTCCGGTCTGCTACTGGTACGTGGGCGGCTGCGACCCGGAGATCTACCGCGCCGCCGAGCAGTCCGGCACCACACCCCGGGACATCCCCTCCAACCACTCGCCGTTCTTCGCGCCCCTCATCCAGCCCACCGTCGACACGGGCGTACGGGCCATGACCGTCGCGGCGCTGACCTGGCTGGGCCGGGGGCACGGGCACGCCCCTCCACAGCGCTGACCCGGTCCCGGCCCCGGTCCCGGCCCCGGTCACCTCGGCAGCACGGTGGGGACGGACAGCACGGTGGGGACGGACGACGATTCCGCCCGTCCCCACCATGTGCCGGCGCTGTGTCAGCGCGGCAGCGCCTCAGCGCGTCACCGCTCGTCGGCCTCCGCCTGCTTCGCCTGGACCTCCGGGTCCAGCTCGCCCTCGCGGGACCCGGCCGCGGCTGCGGCCCCGGCCCCGGTCCCGGCGGACGTGCTGTCCACCGAGCTGAGGGGCGAGCGGTCCCCGACCTCCGTCGCGGCCGGGGGCTCGACCAGCCAGTCCGGGTTCGCCTGCTTGTCCCACCAGCGCCAGGCGGCGTACGCACCGCCCGCCAGCAGGCCGAGCACCCCCAGCCGCTTGGCCAGCCGCCCCGTACGGGCGCGGCGGGCCTGACGGCGGGTGATCTTCTCGATGTCCTTCGGCGTGACCTGACCGCGCAGCGCGGCCAGCGCGGCGGTGCCGCGCGAGGCGGCCTCGTCGCGGGCCGGACCGGCGGCGGCGCGCGCGTCCGCCACGGCGTGCTCGATCCTCGGCGCCGCGTACTCCCCCGCCTTGCGAGCCGCGCGCCGCGTCCGCTTGGCGGCCCGGCTGGCGGCCTTGTCCAGCTCCGGAGGCAGCGCCTCACGGGCCTGCGCGACACGGGGGGCCATGTAGCTGACGGAGCGGTCGTAACCGTCGCGCGCTGTCGTACGGGCGTGCCGCGCGGCAACCGAAACCTTGGGCCCCAGCCGCGCACCCGCCTCGTGGGCGTAATGGGCGGCGGTGTCCCGGGCGGTTCCCGCGTAGGGCGCCACCACCTCCGCCGCGTGCCGCACACTCTCCTTCGCGTTGCCGGTCGCGGCGCGCACGCTGTCCTTGCGGGTCACGGGTTCCTCCTCATTGGTGGCGTGTCGTTCAGGGCTCGGGGGATTTCCTCCGAGGAGACACACTGTCGCTTTCCACCCGATTCGAAGATCATGCCTGGCTACGCCCGTTCCGGCATGTCAGGTGAGCGCATCCGAGGCATTCGGCACCGTTCCGGTCCCAGCGTCCGTGGGAGGATCGTCGGAGTCAATGCAGACAGATGGAAGGTAGATCGTGGCTGAGCAGCTCTACGCCACCCTGAAGACCAACCACGGCGACATCGTGGTCCAGCTCTTCCCGAACCAGGCGCCGAAGACGGTCAAGAACTTCGTCGAGCTGGCGGAGGGCTCCCGCGAGTGGACCCACCCCGCGACCGGCGCGAAGTCGACGGACAAGCTGTACGACGGCACGGTCTTCCACCGGGTGATCAGCGGCTTCATGATCCAGGGCGGCGACCCCCTGGGCAACGGCACCGGCGGCCCCGGTTACGAGTTCGGCGACGAGTTCCACCCGGACCTCGCCTTCGACAAGCCCTACCTGCTGGCCATGGCGAACGCGGGCCCCGGCACCAACGGTTCGCAGTTCTTCCTCACCGTCTCGCCCACCGCGTGGCTGACGGGCAAGCACACCATCTTCGGCCAGGTCACGGACCCCGCGGGCCAGAAGGTCATCGACGAGATCGCCGCGGTCGGCACCAACCCGCGCACCGACCGTCCGCTCCAGGACGTCGTGATCGAGTCGGTCGTCATCGAGCGCCGCTGAACCACGGGGCCGCCGAGGCGCTGAGCCACCACGCGGCGCCCGCCACGCCCCATCTCACGGGCCCCGCCGCGCGGGGGCCCGGGAACTGTTCCGCCCCGCCCGTCCGTAGAAGGGACAGGCGGGGCGGGGTCTTCCGCCGCGCGGACGCCGGAGTCGGAGGGGACTGAGCGATGGAGGAGCAGCAGCACCAGCCGCAGCGGTCGGTGGCGAGCTGCTATCGGCACCCGGACCGCGAGACGGGCATCCGCTGTGCCCGCTGCGAGCGGCCCATCTGCCCCGAATGCATGATCCCGGCCTCCGTCGGATTCCAGTGCCCCGAGTGCGTCAGGACCGGCTCGGGCACCGGACACTCGCGCGCCGCGAATCAGCCGCGCACGCTAGCCGGGGGTTCCCTGGCGTCCGATCCCCGCCTGGTCACCAAGATCCTGCTCGGCGTCAATGTCGCCGTCTTCGTCGCGGTGCTCGCGCTCGGGGACAGGATCGTCGAGGATCTGCTGCTGTTCGGCAGAGCGGCCACGGAGCAGTTCGGGCCTGTGGAGGGCGTCGCCGAGGGGCAGTGGTACCGGCTGCTGACGTCGGCCTTCCTGCACCAGGAGCCCTGGCACATCATCATGAACATGCTGGGCCTGTGGTTCCTCGGGCCGCCGCTGGAGGCGGCGCTCGGGCGGGTGCGCTTCACCGCGCTCTATCTCCTCGCGGCGCTCGGCGGCAGCGCGCTGACGTTCTATCTCGCGTCACCGGGACAGGGCTCGCTCGGCGCCTCGGGCGCGATCTTCGGGCTCTTCGGGGCCACGGCCGTGCTGATGCGGCGGCTCCAGTACGACATGCGGCCGATCCTCATCCTGCTGGCGATCAACCTGGTCTTCACCTTCACCTGGTCCGGCATCGCCTGGGAGGCCCACATAGGGGGCCTGGTCACGGGCGCCGTGATCGCTTACGCCATGGTGCACGCGCCGCGCGAGAAGCGGACGCTGGTGCAGTACGGGGCGTGCGCCGCGATGCTCCTCGTGATCGTCGCGGTCTGCGTCGTCCGCACGCTCCAGCTCACCCCGTAGTCCGCACGGGCCCCACCGCGTAGCCCATGCGGGGGATAACCCTGCCCGTGAGCCCCTCCGGCGGGCCAGGAGGGGCCATGGAAGGGGGAGTTGTCCACAGCAAGCGCCGGATCTTGTGCATAGGGCGGGGAACGGCTGTCCAGGCTCGCTCAAAGGTGCGTTTTCCCAGCGAGACAGGGGTGGCGGCCGGAGGGCGAGACGGGTACCCGATCACATCGGCGTCAACCTCAGCGAAGTTATCCACAGATCTTGTGAAGTTTTCCAGCCCTGTGGATCAGCCTGTGGATAACTCCGCCCGAGAAACGCTTCTGCGGCACCTGACCGGGGCCTGACCGGCGCCTCAGCGGCACCCCCAGCAGAGCCTCACCGGCACCTCACCGGCGCCGGAACCCGCTCACTTCCACTGGGTGGAGACCACGAACCCCGCGGCGATGAAGCCGAAGCCGACGACGATGTTCCAGTTCCCCAGGGCGTCGACCGGCATCGAGCCCTCGGTCACGTAGAACACGACGATCCACGCGAGTCCGAGCCCGAACATCGCCAGCATCAGCGGGGCCACCCAGCGGCGTCCACCGCCGCTGAGGTCGATCTCGGTCGCCTTCTTCTTCTCCGGGGGAGGTGTGAAGTCGTCCTTCTTGCGGATCCGTGACTTCGGCACGAGAGACTCTCCTGTCGATGCGCTTCGTGACCGCGCTCTGGTTCTTCCCCTCGGCCCGTCCGTGGACATGTCCCTGGACGTGGCCGGGAGGAGTGACGCTGTGGTGGTCCGTTAGCGTAGTGCTTCCCCGCGGCGGAGGGAGACAAGGGTACGGTGACCAGATTGCGCATCCGTCCTGTACGGCTGGCCACGCTCGGGGTCTTCGCACTCGCCGGGCTCATTTTCTGGGTCAGTTTCAACACGGCCCAGGGCACCAACATCCGCTCCGACGACTCCATGCTGCGCCTGTCCGACCTGATCCAGGAGCGGAGCAGGAAGAACGCGGAGCTGGACGCCTCGGCCGCCGCCGTCCGCGCGCAGGTCGACTCGCTCGCGAAGCGGGACAGCGGCAGCAGCGCGGCGGAAGAGAGGAAGCTCACGGGCCTGGAGAAGGCCGCGGGCACCAGAAAGGTCACCGGGGAGGGCCTGAGCGTCACCCTGGACGACGCGCCGTCCGACGCCACCGCGCAGGTCCCCGGCGTCCCCGAGCCCCAGGCGAACGACCTCGTCATCCACCAGCAGGACCTCCAGGCCGTGGTCAACGCGCTGTGGCAGGGCGGGGCCAAGGGCATCAAGATCATGGACCAGCGGCTCATCTCCACCAGCGCGGTCCGCTGCGTCGGCAATACGCTCATCCTCCAGGGCCGCGTCTACTCTCCGCCCTACAAGGTCACCGCGGTGGGCGACCAGGAGAAGCTGCGCCGTGCCCTGGACGCGTCACCCGCGATCCAGAACTACATGCAGTACGTCGACGCGTACGGGCTCGGCTGGAAAGTCGACGAGCCCAAGGCGGTGACTCTTCCCGGCTACTCCGGCACAGTGGATCTCCACTACGCGCAGCCCAAGGAGTGAGCCGAGCGGAAGTGAGTGACAGCCGTGGCGTTACGAGCCGTTGTCAGGACCTTCAGCGAACTGTGCATCACCGTCGGCGTCGTCATCGTGCTCTTCGTCGTCTACTTCCTCTACTGGACGGGAGTACGGGCCGACGACGCGGGTGACGGCGAGATCGCCCGCCTCCAGGACCGCTGGTCCTCGGGACCCGTCGCGGGCGGCGGAGCGGACTCCGGCGCCGGTACGGACGCGGACGCCGACGGGCGCACGGGCGGCGGCACGGGGGACGCGGGGAGCGACGGGGCGGGGTACGGGAAGCAGGCCGCCTACGAGGACGGCCGCTCCTTCGCCGTGATGTACGTCCCGCGCTTCGGCTCCGACTGGGCCAGGCCCGTACTCCAGAACACCGACAAGCTGACGCTGCGCAAGGGCCTCGGCCACTACACGGACAGCGCGAAGCTGGGCGAGAAGGGGAACTTCGCCGTCGCCGGGCACCGCCGCACGTACGGCGACCCCTTCAAGGACTTCCCCCGGCTGCGTCCGGGCGACGCGGTCGTCGTGACCGACGGGAAGACCTGGTTCACCTACCGCATCGACAACCGCCCGTATCTGACACTGCCCAGCGACGTCGGCGTGCTCGCCGACGTGCCGAAGCCCGTCGACCCGGCCGCGACCCCCTACCGCGAGCCCGGTCGTTACCTCACTCTTACGACCTGTGATCCAGAGTGGGGAAGCAGTCACCGGCTGATCGCCTGGGCCCATCTGGACGCCACCCAGCCCGTTGTGGAGGGAAAACCCGAGGCACTGACGGATTGACGGATTGACCGGCTGAGGCCACGCCCCGGGGCACCGCACCGTACTCTGGTGGGCGCGCCTGGACGGCGGGCGCGGAGACGGAAAGGACGGCATCGCGGGATGTACGGCTGGATCTGGCGGCATCTGCCGGGCAACACCTACGTACGCGCGCTGATCTCGCTCGTGCTGGTGCTCGGCGTCGTCTTTCTGCTGTTCCAGTACGTCTTCCCGTGGGCGGAGCCGATGCTCCCCTTCAACGACGTCACCGTGGACAACGGTGGCGGGGCAGGGGCTGGCTGATGGCCGCGCGCATCCTCGTCGTGGACAACTACGACAGCTTCGTCTTCAACCTCGTCCAGTACCTGTACCAGCTCGGCGCCGAGTGCGAGGTCGTCAGGAACGACGAGACCGAGCTGCGCCACGCCGAAGAGGGCTTCGACGGCGTCCTGCTCTCGCCAGGCCCCGGCACCCCCGAACAGGCGGGCGTCTGCGTCGGGATGGTGCGTCACTGCGCCGCCTCCGGCATCCCGGTCTTCGGGGTCTGCCTGGGGATGCAGTCGATGGCCGTCGCCCACGGCGGGGTCGTGGACCGGGCGCCCGAGCTGCTGCACGGCAAGACCTCACGGGTGAGCCATGACGGCACCGGCGTCTTCGCCGGGCTGCCCTCGCCCTTCACCGCCACGCGCTACCACTCCCTGGGCGTCGAACGCGACACCCTGCCGGACGAACTGCGCGTGACGGCATGGACGGACACCGGGCTGGTGATGGGGCTTCGGCACCGTGAACTGCCGGTCGAGGGAGTCCAGTTCCACCCCGAGTCCGTCCTCACCGAGTGGGGACACCTGATGCTCGCCAACTGGCTGGGCGAATGCGGGGACGCGGGCGCCGTCGAGCGCTCCGCCGGACTGGCGGCGGTGGTCCACCATGCCGAGGGCAAGGGGTTGATCGCCACGTGACGGCGGTGCGCCCGGAGCACGAGGAGAGTGCTTACGGGGGCTCGTACGGCGCCTCGTCCGGGGGTTCTGAAAGTGAGCCGTACGGGCGGGATCGGCGTGGGCGCGGCCAGGAGCGGTACGACGGGCACGAGGCCCCGGACGCGTTCCAGGCCGCTGTCGACGCGCTGGCGGATCCGCTCAACGATCCCCTTCCGGGGCCGTCCGGGCACCCGGGTCCGGCTGGCCCGGTGGGGCCTGTGGGCCCTGTGGGGCCGTCCGGTGCGACGGGTCCGGGGCAGGACGCGACGGGATCCGCGCGGGAGCCCTCGCCGGGCGGGCAGGGGCAAGGGCAGGGACAGGCGCGGGGGCAGGACGGGCCCGTATCGCCCTGGTTCAGGCCGCACCGGGCTCCAGAGACGGACCCCGCACCACCGTCGGCGCCCACGCCTGCGCCCGCCCCCACGCCCGCACCGTCGCAGGCGCAGGCGGAGCCCGTATGGCAGCCCGTCGACCCGCTGACCGACCCCCTCCCCGGCCAGGAGGGCTATGTGCCCCCGGCCTCCCCGTACGGCGGGACGGCGGCCCCCGGGCAGGCCCCAGGACAGGCGCAGGGCCGGCACGCCCCGGCGCACACACAGGCGCGTGGGCAGACACAGGCGCCCCAGGAGGCACAGGCGCCGCTCCAGGGCCCCGGGAGCGGCGGAAGCACCGGGACGGCGCAGGCGCCTCCGCCAGGCCGACAGCAGCCCGTACAGGGCTCCGAGGGCGCGTGGTCACCCGTCGACGGGCCGATACCGGCGCCCCAGCCCACCCAGCCTGCCCAGCCCGACCGGCCCACGGTCGGCTGGGGCCACTCCGCCACCCCGGCACCGGCGCCCGCACCCGCGTCCGCACCGGCCGCCGACCTCACCGAGACGGCCGCGCTGCCCGTCGTCGGACGCGAGACCCCCGCCGCCGCGCCCGCTGCGCCCTCCGCCGAGGACGACCGTCGCACCGTCGGGCTCCGGAAGCCCACCGAGGCGGAACTCGGCGGCCGGGCCGCGCGCCGTCGCGCCGCGCAGGGCCGGGGGCGGGCCGAACACCGCGACCGCGCCGCCCGTGGCCGCGCGGACAAGACCCCGCCGCCCGCACCGCGCCCCGCCGGCACCCGGCTGGAGGCGAGACGCGCGGCCCGCGCCGCCAAGGACGGGCCCGCGATCATCGCCAGCCGCTTCATCGGCGAAGCGTTCATCACGGTCGGCGTGCTGATGCTGCTCTTCGTCGCGTACCAGCTCTGGTGGACGAACGTCCTCGCGGGCCAGCAGGCGGGCGGCGCGGCCAGCGACCTCCAGGAGCAGTGGAAGGACGACAAGGGCGACAAGCAGCCCGATCCCGAGCGCGCCGCCGGCGAGTTCGCGCCCGGCGAGGGCTTCGCCATCATCCACATCCCGAAGATCGGCATCGACTCCCCCATCGCGCAGGGCGTCTCCAAGAAGCAGGTCCTCGACAAGGGCATGGTCGGCCACTACGACGAAGAGCCCCTCAAGACCGCGATGCCCTGGGACAAGAAGGGCAACTTCGCGCTGGCGGGCCACCGCAACACCCACGGCGAGCCGTTCCGCTACATCAACAAGCTGGTCGCGGGGGACGAGATCGTCGTGGAGACGGCGAGCAAGTTCTACACGTACGAGATGACCAACCGCCTCCCCTCCACGTCCCCGTCCAACACGGGCGTGATCGGGCCGGTTCCGCCCCAGTCGGGCTTCAAGGAGCCCGGGCGCTACATCACGCTGACCACATGTACCCCTGAGTTCACTTCCAAGTACCGTCTGATCGTCTGGGGCAAAATGGTCGACGAGCGTCCGCGGAGCAAGGGGAAGCCGGACGCCCTCGTCGAGTAGACGGGTCGGGTCGGGAAGCGTCGGAAGAGCGGGGCGGTACGCGGTGGCAGAGACCGAGCACGACGAGAAGGCCACCGCGCCCGAGCCCGAGCCCGCATCGGAGGCCGGGACCGAGGCCGAGGCCAAGTCGAAGCCCGAGCCCGAGCCCGCCCCCGCGCCCCAACCCCGCCGGAAGGGTTCGGCGCGGGGCCGGATAGCCATGGCCGTGGGGGTCTTCGGCGAACTGCTCATCACCGCGGGCCTCGTGCTGGCCCTCTTCGTCGTCTACTCCCTGTGGTGGACGAACGTCCTCGCTGACCGCGAGGCCAAGCGCGAGGGCGACAAGGTCCGCGAGAGCTGGACCGCCGACCGCGGCCCCGGCAACCTCGACACCAAGGACGGCATCGGCTTCCTGCACGTGCCGTCGATGTCCGAGGGCGACGTGCTGGTGAAGAAGGGCACCGACCCCAAGGAGCTGAACCAGGGCATCGCGGGCTACTACACGAAGCCCGTCAAGTCCGGGATGCCGCAGGACCAGTCGGGCAACTTCTCGCTGGCGGCCCACCGCGACGGCCACGGCGCGAAGTTCCACGACATCGACAAGATCGAGAAGGGCGACGCGATCGTCTTCGAGACGAAGAACACCTGGTTCGTCTACAAGGTGTACGCGACGCTCCCGCAGACCTCCAAGTACAACGTGGACGTCCTGGACCCGGTCCCCGAGGAGTCCGGCAAGAAGGACGACGGGCGCTACATCACGCTGACCACGTGCACGCCCGTCTTCACCTCCAAGTACCGCTACGTGGTGTGGGGCGAGCTGGAGCGGACCGAGGACGTCGACGAGAAGCGCACGCCCCCGGAAGAGCTGCGCTAGTCCGCTCCAGCGCCCCCCTTCTCACTGCCAGCCGTTTCCCGACGGCGGATACCCGTACGGCTGGGGTCGCTGGGCGTGCTGCTGGGGATGAGGCGCGGAGGCGACGGTCGCGTCGCGTCCCGCCCGCCGCCGCGCGATCAGCGTCCAGGCGACCAGCACCAGGATCAGCCCGGCCCCCACGCCGATGCCGGTGACGGCCACCACCCGGAGGGTTCCGCTCCGCTCGGCCTCCGCCGCGCTGAGCCCCTCCTCCGCCTGCTCCCTGTCGTCCTCGCTGACGCCGAACCCGGCGGCCACCGCGTCCCCGTCGTACGCGGGAGCCTCCTTCGCCTTGCCCCGCACGTCCACGCGGAGGGTCAGCGGCGCCGACTTCTTGAAGTACTTCGCCAGCTCGGGGGAGGCCGTCACCTCCAGGTAGTACCAGCCCGCGAAGGGCGCCTCGGCGCCCGAGTTCGCGAAGCGGTTCCCGAAGTCCACGACGGGGGTGTACGCGCCGACGGACGCCGACTCCGCGTGGTAGTCGGTGAAGTCGTCGTCCTCGAGCTGTCCGCGTGCCGGGTTGTACGCGGTGAGGCCCAGCGCGTTGAAGACGGTGGGCGGGAACTCGCCGCCCCCGCTGGAACTGCTCAGCTCCACGCTGGTGTTCAGCCGCTGCCCCCAGTCGACCGGCACCCGGTAGAAACGGGTCTCGCCCGGCTCGATGGCGTCCTTCCACACCCCTGTGGAGAGCGCACCCGCGTCGTTGAAGCCGGTGCCGCCCTTGGCCTGCTTCTTGGCGCTCCCGGTGACCGGCGCGGGCGGCTCGTCGTCGGCGCCGTTGTCGCCCGGCGCGGTGGGCACGCTGCCCTTGAGACCCGGCTCGGACATGTAGCGCAGTTCCAGCGGCCAGCGCCCGCGCCCCGACGTGTCGGAGCCCACGCGCTCGACGGAGAGGAGGTACGGGCCCGCCTTCTGGCAGTCGTCGTCGGCGCCCATGAGCCGCGAGGCGGTACCGGCTATCGGGTACGACCGTCCGCCCGCGCGGAACTGGGGGTCGTCCGAGCCGCACTCGTCCCCGTCGACCGTCTCCAGGCTGATCTCCAGCCCCTCGCCGACGGTCTCCACCTTCGATCCCGGCTCGGGCGCCGCCACGGCGGACAGGAAGGCGCTGCTCTTCGCGTCGAGGTTGACGCTGTAGTACCGCTTCTCGTCGCGCCCGATCGTGTCCCGGTAGGTGCCCGGCTTGAGCTCGGGTCCGTCCCCGCTGCTGGCCGCGCCCTTGATCTGCCGCGCGTCCTCGGCGATCCCGTACCCGGGCACGTCGGTCCCGCCCGCTTCGTCCGCCGCCAGCGCTGAACCGGGCAGCGCGGCGACCAGGCACAGCGCCAGCACCGCCGCCGTGCCGCCGGGCACGCCACCGGCCCCTCGTACGGCCGCCCGCTCACGGGCGTTCGGGGAGCGTCCCCCGGAAGATGTCAGTGCCACGCGCCACCCCTGCCGTTCCCTCGACTGCCGTTCAGCGGCGGCTCCATCCTGCACCGCGGTGCCCACCGCCGTCCGCCGGTATCCCCACGTCACCCGCGTCATCCGCGTCACTCACACCACAGCTGTCCGCCGAAGCGGGTCGCGGGGGAGCCCCGTACACGAGCGAGGCCCCGACCGCTTCCACGCGGTCGGGGCCTCGCTCGATGAGTGTCTGTGGGTCACACACCCGAACCTGCGGGCACGGAGTCGGTCGCCTCCGTCCACAGATCCTGCTCGGCGCGATCCGCCTGGATCTGGCGGTACACGAGGAGCCCGCCGACGGCGGCCAGTGCGACCAGGAGAAGCTTCTTCACCGCGCTACCTCGTCCTTCTGAGAGACGTTGGGACCTTCTGGCGCCCGATGATACCCAACCACCCTCCCGTACAAAGCAGTCGGCCCGCCCGAAGATGATCTCCTCATGTGCGTAGGTCACCGTCCGACGGCCGGGCCTCACACCGGGTGCGCGATCTTTAGAAAAACGCCCCACGATTTCCGCCCCACTGCCCCCACCTTCGCCGCATCACCGCAGGTCAACCCATGTTTCCGGTTATCCCGCGACCCGCACACCCCTGTCGGCCCACCCGTCCCGGACTGCCCGACTCCGCATTCTGCGGATTCCTTTATCCCTCTCCGACATCATCGAATTCCCCGAACAATTGCCAGTTCCCGGACGCGTAGCCCCGCACGACGCTGTTTCACGTGAAACATGACGCGAGCCGAGGCGTACGTAGCGGGGCTAACCGTCGACAAGCTCCCGCGCCGCGTCGAGCGCGAGGTGCCACGGGTACTCATCCGGCCTGCCCTCCCCTGGCGGCCGGGGCACGAAGCCGCCGTCCCCGTACAGCATCCGCACCCCGGCCCCGCGCAGCGTCTCGACGCTGCGGCCGAACTGCGGATGCGTGGCGTACGCCGCGTTCACGCACGGCATCACCGCCAGCGGCCACCGCTTCCCGATGCCCTCCGCGACGTAGCCGGACACGAAGTCCGGGGTGAGCCCGAGCGCGAAGGTGTTGACCGTGTTCAGCGTCGCCGGAGCCACGACGGCGACATCGGCCCGCGGCCACACCTCCACCTCCCGCGGCATCCGCACGGCGCTCCGCACCGGATACCCGGTCCGCTCCTCCAGCGCCGGCACCCGCTCCTCCAGCCACAGCGCGGCGGTCCCCGTCAGCCCGACACACACCGTCCACCCCCGCCCCTGCGCATCGCGGACGACATCCTCGATATCGAGCACGGGCGGCGCGGCGGAGCCGAACAGATACAGCACGCGGTCTTCCATCCCGGCATCCCATCACGCGGCTCCACCGCAACGCAGAACGCCCGGCCCCTCCGAAGAGGGACCGGGCGTCGAGACCTTCCGGTCTACTGCTGTGCGGCTACCTGGACTTGAACCAGGGGCCTCATCCTTATCAGGTCGATCATGGGCGTGAGCGGCCTCGGGGAATCGGCCGAGGTCCGGGGCTGGTCGTTGGCTGAAGGTCGGGGAGGATCATTGCCGTTCGTGGGTGTTGATGTCAGGTGCTGATGTCAGCTGCTCTTAGGCAGCACTTGCGCCTGACCGCCCGCGCTCCACAGCTCCAACTAGAGCCCGCACGATGACCAGAATGGTCACCACGACGGTTAGGCGGGTCATCTGCTCCAGCGCACCTGTGACCGTGTCGCCGTTGATAACGCATGCGAGCGTAAGAGCAATGGCGATGATCACGTGTTCCTTGCGACTGTCAGAGCCGCATGCGAGAGTACGAAGAAGGTGGCTATCCAGCAGTGGATTGCCACCGAGAGCCGGGACGGACATAGGTCCTCCAGGGTCGAAGTTGGGGCGCGCCTGATTTCCTTACGCCAAGGGGTAGGCGCGCCCTTGCTGTTGCTCAGTCACGTTACGGCACGTCGCTGACAACGCGGGGAATGGCGCCTCTAGCCAACATGGCCTGCATTGCGCGCAGTTGAGAGCCACACCTGCGGACAAGGGCGTGGAGAACTGCTGGCTTCCTGGGGACGTAGCTGATCAGACCGTGATCCGTGGACTCAATGACCTGGCCACAGAGGCGCGGGAACCTGGCACGGAAGCGCCGAACTTGCTGCGGAACTTGAGGAAGACATACGTGAACTTCTCCAAGTTGGCGTCGACGGCGATACCGGGTCGGTCGGAGTCGACTTTGCTCGTCCCGCCACTTATGCAGATCGTTCCCCGCTACTGTGCGGAGCGGACCGGTAACCTGTTGCGTGATCGGAGACCAGCATGACTCGTAAGCTCCGCATGATCGGTACCAGCTCAGAGGACGGGAAGTGTCCGACCGTCTACGAGGACGAGGCCACGGGTGACATCGTGATCCAGGGCTACACGGTCACCGAGCCCGAGGAGCTGGCCCAGCTCAGTCACGTCCTCGACGGAGAGTCCGCCGTCGTCGTCCCGCGAGACCTGCTGATCCGCTTCGCGCCCAAGGAGTAGAGCACGTGCCGGACTTCATCGACGACGCGACGTTCGGCAGCTATTTCGAGGAGTTCGCACACGTCGCCTGGCGGCTGGAGACCCGTCGCGGCTACGCCTCCGACCGCGACGGCGAGCGGTACCAACTCTTCCTCGCGGGCCGTCTGCCGCTGGACACCAGCCGCCCGTGGTGCGTGAACGTGCGGCGGCAGACCGCGCTGGGGAAGAGGTTCGAACGGGTCCGGGTGGTCGATGACCCGCCCACCGAGGAACAGCGCTTCCTCTTCGAGGGCTCGGCCAGCAACAACGCGGCCGGGGAAGACATCCGCAACCTGTGGCGGGCGGCTGCCGAGCCCATCGGCCTGCCCGCCGAGGACTTCTGGCTCTTCGACTCCCGCATCGCACTGCGCATGCACTTCGACGAGGACGACGCCTACCTCGGCGCCGAACTGGTCGAAGACGCGGCACAGGTGTTGCGGTACTGCCAGATCCGCGATGCGGCCTGGCACTTCGCCGTACCCCGTGAGGAGTTCCGGGCGCAGATCTACGCGGGCGCGTGAGCACCGACTTCCAGCAGGCCCGGCAGTCCCTCGGTGCGCGTCTGCGCGAGCTGCGCACCGAGGCCGGGCTGACCACGCGGCAGTTGGCGGAGCGCTGCGGCTGGACGCACTCGAAGGTCTCCAAGCTGGAGAACGGACGCCAGACCGCGACGAACGCCGACCTGGAGACGTGGGCGCGCCAGACCGGTGCGCCTGATGCGCTGGGAGAGCTGAAGGGCCGTCTGCGGGGGCTGGAGACGACCTACCGTTCGTGGCGTCGGCAGCTCGCGGCAGGGCACCGCGTGGTGCAGGAACTGAACGTCGTCCAGGAGCGCGAGGCCGAGCGCATCCGGCTGTTCGAGCCCGCCATCATCCCCGGCATCTTCCAGACCCCCGAATACGCCCGCTGCGTCCTCACCGACGTGTCCGAGCGGCACGGCACACCCCGCGACATCGAAGCGGGGGTACGGGCGCGGATGCGCCGCCAGGACGTGCTGTACGAGCCCGGCCACACCATCGAGGCCGTCATCTGGGAAGCGGCCCTGTACGTCGAGCGGTGCGCGCCCGCCGACATGGCCGCCCAGCTCGACAGGCTCCTCGGCCTGGTGGGCCTGGACACCGTCCGGCTCGGCGTCATCCCGCTGGGCAGGCGGCTGAAGCTCTCCCCGAAGCACGGGTTCTGGATCATCGATGACGGGCTGATCGTCGCCGACACCTGGAACGCGGAGATGTGGCTCGACACCGCCGAGGACATCGCCCTGTACGTCAGGCTGTGGGACAGGCTCACCGACGCGGCTGTCTACGGCGCCGACGCCCGCCGTCTGATCGCCCGCGCCCGAGCCTCGCTCGCCTTGCCGTGAGCACCACCGTGCACCACGCGAGGTGACGCGAGAACCATCGCGAACCAGACGCGACAGGGGAGAACCATCCTCCCTACGGTCCTGGTCATGGACGTGGAGATGCCCCCGGCAGCGGGGCTGCGGGTCCGCCCCGCCTGGCTGCCCTTAGAGGACGAGTTCGCCGGTGTGGACGCCGGGGTGTGGTGGGACGCGGTAGCGATCGACGGCGACCTCGGCGCTGCCGTCACCGAACGGTTGAAGGCCGGGCCCTCCCCGTGCGGGCCGATCGCGGTCACCACACGATCCGCCGCACCCCGCTGGTACGTCCTCGTCCCGGTCGGCACCGCCGAGACCTGGACCGAGCCCGGCACCCAGCCCCTCGGCGACGGCAGCCGCATCGGCCTCCCCGGCAGCACCACTGCGACCACGCATCCGGTGCGCTGGGAGGTACCCCCGCGGTTCTGCGGGACGCCGCCGCTGACGGACCCGGCACGGCTGACCGCCACGGTGGCGGCCGTACGGCGGCGTGGGGATGCGTCATGACGGACACGATTCGCGGCGCGGACTGGCTCGCCAACTGCTCACCCACCCCGGACACGGTCTTCGCCGCCTGGGCTCGGGACGAACTCGCCCGTATCCCCACCGGCCCCTACTGGGCGGCTGTCGAAGCAGACCTGCTGCGCAGCGTCCGCGCCATGGAACCCCTCTCCCGCGCGGGCCTGCTCGGCCCGGTCCTCGCCCACCCGGAGACGGAGCGCGCCTGGTGGCTGGTCCCACCCGACGCCCACGAGCACTTGGCCGACCTCACACAGTTGACCGTGCACGAGAAGGGCTGGCCGCTGCTCTGCCCCTCCCCGGAGCACGGGGCACAGGGCATGTGCTGGCTGGAACGCCCAGACGGCACAGGCAAGCTCACCGACCCGGCCTCGCTGGGGGCCGCGTTCGGCCGGGGCGGACGCCTGCCCGCTGAGGCGTTCGGATAGCCACCAGGACCGAGGACGGATCAGAGCACCGAGACGCACCGGAACAGGGGCCGCGCATGGTCTGCTGTAGCTGGGACACGGGCCTAGAGACCTTCTGAGCTGTAGCCAACGCAGATTGGTCACCAAGCATCATATAGGCCACCTAACGGTTCGGAATGGGCGTCATCGGCCGAGCCTGACCGCTGGGGTTCTGTACTTCGCTGCTGTACAGGTGGACCGCTTGCGCCCCACGTCGCATGACGCCGGGTTCTGCGGACGCTCACGTTGACCGAGTCGCCACCAGAATGCGCGGTAGGAACACTTCAAACGGGCCGTCAGACCTCAACGAGCAGCTGTACTCTTCTGCAAGTCATCGAACCACGGGGGCGATCCAGTGCCATCAGCCGCCTACGCAGAATGGTCCGGAACGAGGAAGAAGAAACTAGATGAGCTCTTCGCAGCGCATTCCACGGTGGGCGGGAAGGGGCCGGGGAGGCGGTGGCGAACGACTCAGCTGAACTGGGCCATTACCTTGCGGCTCGCTGGAGAATTTCAAGGTTTCTCCCGTGACCTTCACGATGAGGCTGCCGATATCCTATGCAGCCCAGTCACGGACCCCGGACTCTCGGTAGTATTGCGGAGTGGGCTCTCTAGATCTAGAAAGCTAGACAAGGGAAACGCCCAACCCGCAGCCCTAGGAAACGATTTCTCCTATCTAGGCATCTCACTTTGGCCAGCCCTCAAGAAAGCAAACCCCAGGGCCACAACCTGGAATAGCGATCTAGACTCCCTAAATACAGCGAGAAACGCAATCGCCCACGATGACCAAGATGAGTTCCTAAAGTTACAAGGTCTGGGCAAGTATCCGATCACACTACAAGTCATCAAAAGTTGGCGTCGCTCGCTTGATGCCTTGGCGACGACGATGGATGATGTAGTTGGTGATTACCTAGCCGGTTTTCTGGGCGGGCAAAGGCCTTGGTGAGGAGGATCATGGGTATGCCGGAGCCAGGGCAGGAAGTTCAGGTGCCATGGGGGCTTGACGTTCTGCGAGGAACCGTTCTACGTACGTACGACACAGGCCGAGGCCCGCAAGCAGTGGTTCGCGTCGAAGTCCCTGGCGTCAGTGGTTCGAGTGTCGACGAAGTTACCGTGACGCTGCCAGTTAGGGCCCTGAAGGCACCTTCCGGTGCTGGTGGCCCTGCACCCGCCGTCGGAAATTGGGTGCACGCAATGAGCTACGAACGAGGCTTCTATTCTCACCTCGAATCAATCTTGGAGAGCCTAGACCCAAAGGGCTCCACTTACGTCCATAGGGCGGATCTTGACGGCGAATATGATTTCTATATCGCCCGGCGCCGCAAGAAAAGCCTAGAGTACGAGATTCTACTCTATGGGGTATTGAAGTATTCAACAAAGAAAACCCCACTTTCCGTCAAGAGACTACAGTCGGTGATTTCCTGGGAGAAGAGCATGAGGCGCTCGAAGGGACGCCTGCTACTCGTAACCAATGTGGATATTTCGGCGGCAGCAGTGCAACTATTTTCGGAATCGGGTTCCCATTTGTTGTGGCTCAAATGGGGCGGCCCAAAGGATGATTCAAATCTGCGCGACCTAGCCGTGGACCTTATTTAGTGTCTCGGCTAGCGGAGGACGTGCATACCGGTTTCGTCTACTTTAGAATGCAGTCCGCAGCGCAGCTAACCGACCCACCCACCATTCGTCCCCGGCTCCCGATGCTGGCCGATCCCTCGCCGGAGGCATCTTCTTTGGCGGCGAGTTGCTAAGTGCGATCCGCCCGCTTCACTGCCCGGCCCAGCCACATCTGGCGGGTGTAGGCGTAGCGCCCGTAGCGCGGGCCGAAGGCATGAGCGCGAAGGGCGGCGGAGCCGGGAGCCCGCCCGGTGGAGCGGAGCGCAGCCGGTCTTGAAGTTGGACAGGGCTGTAACTCAACCCTTTCGATGTAATAGCCGGTGCTCGGGAAGGTGTCTCCCGTAGACCGCTAACGCCGCAACGTGTCCGACGGCAGAAGGCGCAGTGGTCCCCTCGCGTCGGCGGGTGCTCATGTCCACCGCTAAGCAACAGCCTCCGGCGCGCCCGTCTCATCCCTGAACGCCACCTCACCCGCCCCCGCCGCCCGCTGTGCCAGCCACCCCGAGACGCGCGGCCCCCCGTTCACCGCGTCTCCTCCCAGTACCGTCCGCACGTGGGTGAAGCCCTGCCGCAGGTAGTACCGCTGGAGCGCTTCGTTCGTCGTCCAGGCGTCCAGGCGGAGCCACTTCGCCGAGGCGCGGTAGGCGCGGTCGCCTGCCCAGTCCAGGAGTTGGCCGCCAAGGTTGCGGCCCGCGTGGGTGCGGGCCACCGTCAGTTTGTTGATGTAGAGCGAGGGCTCGGTGAGTTCGTCGTCCGTCCAGAGCCCTTCTTCCGGCTCGGGCGTGAGGGTGATGGTCCCGGCGGTCACGTCGCCGTCGCGGAGCATGAAGACGGTGCCGGCCTCGATGGTGGCCAACAGCTTGTCGGCCGGGTACGGGCGGCTCCACTGGTCCGAGCCCAGCTCGCGCAGCCACGCTGCCGCCTCCTGGCGGAAGGCGAGCAGCTTGGACAGGTCGTCCGGAGTCGCGGGCGTGATGATCACTGGTCCTCGCCCCGCGCGACGAGGTCGCCCTTCTCGAAGGTCACCCGGTTCAGGTCACCGCGCAGCGTGGTGATGGTGCAGCGGATCGGACGTTCGGTGTCGTAGCCGGTGCGCATCCACAGCAGGACCGGGGTGCCCGCGCCGGTCTGGAGGTTGCGGGCCTCGTCCGGGGTGGGCATGCGGGTGGACATCTCGTCGTAGTAGCCGATCTGCTCGATGCCCTGGGCGGCGAGGTAGCGGGTCGTGCCTTCCGCTATGTCGCCGGGCTCGGCCAGGCGCGTGCCCTCGGCGAGCCACATCGGGTAGTAGGTCGCCTGGATCGACCAGGGCACGCCGTCCAGGTAGCGCAGGCAGAAGCGCAGCACGCTGGACGAGCCGGGCTCGATGCGGAGCCGTTCGGCCACCTCCGTCGGCACGGTGACGATCTCGACGCGGAACTCTTGGTGCGGGTGGCGGCCCGCGCGTTTCGCGTCCGTCGTGTAGCTGTCGCCCTCCTGCGGCAGGGTCAGGTTCTCCGACCGCGAGGCGTTCAGGACGAACACCTCTTCGGACCGGACCTCGTACCCCCGCCCCTGCCCTGGCGAGATCAGCCCCTCGGTGACCAGGACGTTCAGGCCCATGCGGACCGTGTTGCGGGCGGCGTCGAACCGCTCGCACAGTGCTCGCTCCGAGGGCAGCTTGGTGCCCGGCGGGTACGTCCCGCCTGCGATTTCAGCGCGGATCGCGTCCGCGACCTGGCGATACAGCGGCTTCGTCATACGCCCATCATGCCGCACTTGCTCAACTGGTTCATACATCTTGAACCAAAGCTCTTGACGATCTTCGCGTCGTGCTGCTCAACTGTCGTTGCGCAACTGGTTCGAACAAGTCGATCCAGTCGGACCGGCTGAACCATTGCGCACGGTGATGCGGCCTGCCCGCATGCCGTGATCACCCGCACCAGGACGGCGGCACACCCGTGCAAAGGACAGGCCGTCGCCCTGGTGATCCCGACCAGTGCGACGCAGGAGTGAGCATGCGCACCTTCATAGGTGGCCAAGAGGCGGCTGACGCCTCAGAGTTCGTTGAACTGGCACTCGGCTTCGACGAGCGCCCCCTGAGCATCGACCGAGAGCTGTTCGTCGGACTCGCCGACGAGACGGCCGAGGAGCGCGCCGCACGGCTGGACGCGGCGCGCGACGTACTGGAGGACCTGCGCGAGCAGGGCGAGAGCGACGAGGTCGCGGCGTGGGACGCGCTGTACGCCGAGGCTCTGTCCCACACGCTGCCGCTGCTGCGGTCCGCGACCCGTGACCGTCATGACTCGCGGACGGGGGCGGCATGAACGAGCTGGCCACCACCGAAGCGCCCGCGAGGGACGGCGCGGGCAACGGCTCGGTCCCGCCGCTGACGAAGCCGGAAAAGGTTCTCCTCGGCGCCGTCGCTGTCGCGGCCGGAGGGGTCGGCGTGCTCGGGCTCGCCTCTTCCTTCGACGCCGTCGCGGAGGCGGCCGAGCGATGGGGCTTTGGCGCGCCGTGGATGCTGCCGATCGGTATCGACGTGGCGATCCCGGTCTTCACCGCCGCCAACCTGCTGCTGATCCGCGTGAACATGCCGCTCGCCTGGGTCCGCTTCGTGCCGTGGGCGCTGACGCTGGTGACCTGCTGTCTGAACGTCGCGGCCGGACACAGCCTCTCGGCGAAGCTGGCGCACGGCACGATGCCGCTGCTGTGGGTGGTCCTCTCCGAGATCGCCGCGCACGTCTACGCGGTCCGGATCGGGGCCGTGACCGGACGCCGGATGGAGAAGATCCGCCGTTCCCGCTGGCTGCTGGCCTTCCCTTCGACGTTCGCCCTGTGGCGTCGCATGACGCTGTGGGAGATCACGTCCTACGGCGACGCGCTGGCCCGCGAGCGGCAGCGCCAGTTGGACCGGGCCGAGCTGCGCGAGCGGTACGGCAAGCACTGGCGCCGCCACACCCCGCGCCGTACCCGCGTGCTGCTCAAGCTCGGCGAACTCGCCCCCGTCGCCGAGGCGGACCAGGAGCAGGAGCAGGACGAGCCCCCGAAGCCCGAGCCCGAGCCGAAGCCGGAGAAGCCCGCGCGCCGTCCCCGTAAGCCCGGCAAGGCGAAGCCCGTCCGTACGGCGGACGAGCTGCTGAGCGAAGCCCGCGCCACCACGGCCGACTGGGGCGCCGAAGCCCTGACCGCCGAGGCCATCCGTAAGACCGTACGGACCTCTCAGGCAAACGCCCGCACGCTGCGGGACGCGCTCAGGGCGGAGCGTGCGGAGGCAGCGCGGTTCAGCCGGAGCGACGCCGAGGCCGACGCCGAATCCGTCGCGGCGTGATGACCGACCCCGACCCCCATCGGACCACCCGACCACCAGAGACACGGGGCCCGGCCTGGGCCGACCAAAGCACGGCCGGGCCCCGCTCACCCCTCCATGCGGAAGGAACGTCAGTGAACCACGCGGACGACAACGGCAACGAGAAGGATCTGTTCGCCCGGCTGGAAGCGGACATGACCGCCGACTCGGCCACCGGCTCAGGGGCCAACGTGGTCGACCTCGGCAAGGCCCGGTCGGCCCGTACCGAGTCGGCCGACCGGTCGCCCGACTCCGGCGCGCCCCTGGTCGATGGCCCGGACCCGACCGGCCCCGGCTTCATGGCGCGCGTCGTCGGGGCGAAGCGGCACGCGATCGTGCCCGCCTGGCTCCGCTCCGGTACCGAGCTGGCGACGGCCGCGAAGTGGGTCGTCGGGCACTACGGCCATCTGCTCGGCTATCACTCCCTTCGCACCCCCGCCTACGCGGCGAAGCTCGCCCTCCAGGCACCGCGGGGCGCCGCCCGGTTCGTCGGCGGCACCATGCGATGGGTCGCAGACAAGGAGGGCGAGCCCGTCCGCCTGGCCGCCGTCCAGCGCGAGGACGCGGCCGACTATCTGAAGCTGTCCCGGCAGCGCGACGGCCGCGTACGGCTGCGCACCCTCGTCACCGTGCTCGCCGCACTCGTCGGCACTGGCACGGCGCTCGCCCTCTACGTCCTCGCCCCCGGCTGGCTCCAAGCCGTGTCGGTGACCGGACTGCTCCTGGCCCTCGGCGTCGCCGGGACCGAGGCCGACGCGCCCGTCGCGTCGCGCGCCGTCGACATCCCCAAGGTGCAGAAGCTCACCAGTGACATCGTGCTGCGGGCCCTGGCGGCCCTGTCCATCTCGCAGATCAACCAGGCCGTCGCCAAGGGGCGCGACGGGTTCGCGTTCACCGCGCCCATCACCCGCGACGGCCCCGGCTGGCGCGCGGAAGGCGACCTGCCGTACGGCGTCACCGTCGCCGATGTGATGGACCGGCGCGAACGTCTCGCCTCCGGTCTGCGCCGTCCGCTGGGCTGCGTCTGGCCCGAGGCCGTGCCGGACGAGCACACGGGCCGCCTGGTGCTGTGGGTCGGGGACCAGGACATGTCGAAGGCCAAGCAGCCCGCGTGGCCGCTGGCCAAGTCCGGGGCGGTCGACCTGTTCAAGCCCGTGCCGTTCGGCACCGACCAGCGCGGGCGGTGGGTCGAGCTGTCGCTGATGTACATCGCGGGCGTCATCGGGGCGATCCCTCGCATGGGGAAAACCTTCCTGCTCCGGCTGCTCCTGCTCATCGCCGCCCTCGACTCGCGCGCCGAGCTGCACACGTACGACCTGAAGGGCACGGGCGACCTCGACCCCGTCGGTGAGAAGGTCTCGCATCGGCACCGTGCCGGGGAGGACGAGGAGGACATCGAGTACGCCATCCAGGACATGCGGGCGCTGCGCGCCGAACTCCGACGCCGCGCTAAGGCGATCCGGGCCCTGCCGCGCGATGTGTGCCCCGAGTCGAAGGTGACCAGCGCTCTCGCGTCGAAGCGGTCGCTCGGGCTGCACCCGATCGTGATCGGCGTGGACGAGTGCCAGGTCTGGTTCGAGCACCCCACCTACGGGGCGGAGTTCGAGGAGATCTGTACCGACCTGGTCAAGCGCGGTCCGGCCACGGGCATGACGCTGCTGGTGGCCACTCAGCGCCCGGATGCGAAGTCGCTGCCGACCGGCATCAGCGCGAACGCCTCCACTCGCTTCTGTCTCAAGGTCATGGGCCACACCGAGAACGACATGGTGCTCGGCACCGGAGCCCACAAGCGGGGCGTGCGGGCGACCATGTTCGGCTGGGACGACAAGGGCATCCACTACTTCGTGGGAGAGGGTGCGGACGCCCGCATCGTGCGCGGCGTGTACGCGGACGCCCTGGCCGCCGAGAAGATCGCCCTGCGCGCCCGAGCGCTGCGGGAGAAGGAAGGGACCCTGTCCGGGCACGCGCTCGGTGAGGAGCCCGAGGCGGAAGCGTCGGCGTCGTTCGATCTGCTCCGGGACGTGCTCGCCGTCGTCCCGGCCTCCGAGCCCAAGGTGTGGAACGAACTCCTCGCCGAGCGCCTGGCCGAGCTGCGGCCCGAGGTCTACGAGGGATGGGCGGCCGAACAGCTCAGCGCGGCCCTGAAGCCGCTCGGCATCGACACCGTCCAGATCGGCCGACGCGTCAACGGCAAGGTCGTGAACCGGCGCGGCATCGTCCGCGCCGAGATAGCCGCCGCCGTCGCGGAACGTGACGGAAACCGCGACGCCGCATGACGCTCCGGGGCCGCTGCCGCTAGCAGCCCAGCTCGCTAACGTTAGCGGCCCCGCTAGCGCCCCGTATACGTCCTGATCAGGCCGCTAGCGGTTAGCGGCCCTCCCCGAGCACGCCCTGAAACCGGCCAGGGAGGCCCTTCATGACCCCCGCACTCCTCGCTATCGGCGCACTCGTCGCGGCGACTCTCTGTTACGCGGCCATCTGCGCCGTGAGCCCCTTCGGACGCTGCCGGAAGTGCTCCGGACTCGGCTTCCAGCTCCGGCACAGCCGCACCGGAAAGCCACGACGCGGCAAGCACTGCCGCCGCTGCCACGGCGACGGCATCCGCATCCGGACCGGTCGCCACCTCTACCACCTCGCCGCCCGCCTCCACCGCGACGGCACCCGCTGACCAGACCAGACCAGACCACCCCGCCTCATCTCGCCCCACCTCACCGAAGGAGACCGGCCGTGGCCGTGACGATCTCGCTCGTCGTGCTCTTCGGCGTCGCCCTGGCGGCGCTCCTCAAGTTCAAGTCCCTCGGCTTCGGGGCCGCGTTCGTCGCCGTGATGTTCGGCTTCTACCTCGCCTCGTCCGGCGCCGCGCAGCCCGTGAATGAACTGACCTCCGCCATCGCCGACGCCGTCCGCGACCTCTGAGAGGCGACCCCATGAACGCACAGACCACAGCCCCGCACTGGCTCGCCCACATCGCGCCCAAGGCCGCGCCCGCGCTCGCCACGAGCACCGTGCTCATCCTCGCCCGGATCTGGAACGCCAACGGCGCCGAGCACTCCACCGGCAACGCCGTCCTGATGGGAGCGCTGGCCCTCGGGGCAGCCGCTGCCGGAGCGTTCGCCTCACACGGCTTGCGCGGGGGCGACAGCACCACCGCGGCTGCCGCGTTCGCCACCTCCGGCGCGCTCGCCGTCGCCGGAGTCGCCGGATACAGCGACGGCCTGTCGCTGCCCCTGCTGCTCTGGGCCGTCGCGACCGTGCTCGCCTACGTCCTGGCCGGTCGCCACTGGCGTACGGACCGCCGCACCGCCGTCGCGTACGAGCGGCAGACGGCCGAGCGGCGCGAGGAGCACGTCCACGCCGAGCGCATGGAGGCGATACGGGGCCGGGCCCAGGTGGAGGTGGCGCGGGAGGGCGCGGCCTACGCCGCAGCGCTCGCCGAGGCCCTGACGGCTCGGGCGTCGCTTCCCGGCTTCGACCCGCGCACGCTCACCGAGACCGGTCTCCCGGAGCTTCCCGGAACCGAGCAGAGCCCGAAGCAGCAGCACCACTGATCGCGCCAGGGCGGCGGCACACCCGTGCAAGGACAGGCCGCCGCCCCGGCTCTCCCATCCCAACCAGGAATCAGGAGGCTTCCAGCATGGCAGCTAAGCCCGTAGAGCCGCAGCAGTACGGCAACGTACTGCCGCTCCATGGGGGCGCGGCGCCCCGTGGGGAGGGGCCGCCGCACGACCTCGAAGCCGAGCAGTCCGTCTTGGGCGGCATGCTGCTCTCGCCCGACGCCATCGACGACGTAGCCGCGACGATGGACGCGAGCGACCACTACCGGCCCGCGCACGAGACGATCCACCGCGTCATTCAGCGGCTTCACGACCAGGGCCAGGCCGTGGACCCCATCACCGTGACGCACCACCTCGACCAGGCGGGCGACCTGAACCGGGTGGGCGGCCCCGGCTACCTCCACGGCTTGGTGGACGCCGTCCCCACGGCGGCCCACGCGGAGTATTACGCCGAGATCGTGCGGGAGAAGGCCGACCGGCGCCGTCTGATCGAAGCGGGCACGCGGCTCGTCCAGGCCGCTTCCGCTCCGGACACCGACGCCGAGCAGGTCCGCGCTGACGTGCTCGCCCAGGTGGCCCAGCTCACCGCCCGCGACGTGCTGGACGAGGACCAGGCGGACGACGCGCCGCAGGGACCGCCGAACCCGCTCTACGACCCGCACCCGGGTGTACGTCGCCCGCACCGGCCGGGCCCCACCCCGCACCCGGATGTCTTCTGCGGCTGGCTCGGCGAGACCGTGCACCAGCTCGACGGCACCAGCGAGGCGGACCCCGTCGCCGTGCTCGTCAACCTGCTCTCGGCGGCCGGGGCGGTCATCGGCCGGCGCCCGCACATCATGGTGGGCAACGACCGCCACCCCGCCCTGATCTGGGCCCTGACGATCGGTCCCACCTCGTCAGGGCGGAAGGGCTCGGCGACCTCGACCGCGCGTCGCGTGCTGGCTGAGGCGCTGCCGGACTTCTTCGGCCCCGAGCACACCCCGCGCGGGCTGAACTCCGGCGAAGGGCTGATCGAGTACGTCAAGGACGACGACAGCGACGACCCCACCCCCGCGAGCATCGACAAGCGGCTGTGGGTGGTCGAGTCCGAGTACGCGGTCACCATGAGCCGAGGCCGCCGTGAGGGTTCCAGCCTGCCGGGTGTGCTGCGGCAGGCGTGGGACGGGGACTCGCTCGGCTCCATGGTCCGCGACTCCCTGAAGGCCACGGACCCGCACATCGCGATCCTGGGCCACATCACCCCGGAGGAGTTCCGGGCCAAGATGCAGGACTCGGAGATGGCGGGCGGGACGTACAACCGGTTCCTTCCGGTCTTCTGCCACCGGAATCTGATCCTGCCCGGATCACGTGGCGCCTCGGCCCAGTTGGTCTCCAACCTTGCCGCCGGATGGCGCACCGTCCTGGACGACGCCGCCCGCGTCGAGCACGTCCGCTTCAGCCCTGCCGCCTGGGAGCTGTACTGCGAGCACGTGTATCCGGCGCTCAGCGACGACTCGGCGGGCGGCGTGATCGCCCAGTTCACGGCCAGGGCGGCGCCGTACGTCCAGCGGGTCGCCATGGTCTACGCCCTGTGCGACCACACCGACACCATCGCCGAGGACCACATGCGCGCCGCCTGGCGGCTCCTGGACTACGCCCGCGCCTCCGCCGTCCACCTGCTCGGCAACGTCACCGGCGACCCCAAGGTCAACAAGCTCGCCGACGCCGTACGCGCGGCCGGACCCGACGGACTGAGTGCCGACCAGGTCCGGCGCTTGTTCAAGAACACCACCCGCGCCGAACGCGACCGCCTGGCGGCCGAACTCCTCGACCAGCCCGGCTACCTCCGCACCCAGCGCCCCACCAAGGGCCGCCCCACCACCGTCCTCAGCTACGCGGGCTGAGAGCGGTAAGGGCGCAAAGGCCGATAAGCCCGCTGACCAGCGGAAACGACGGAGCGATAAGGGGCGCGAAAACCAGGGCGGTAAGCCCCACCCACCAGGGACCCACGACTTACCGCACCCCATACCGCGCCCCTTATCACCCCCACCAAACCCCAGCTCACGCGGCTTACCACCCTTACCGCCCTTACCGCTCCGCCCTCGGATCGAACGGAGCACCACCGTGCAGCTCACCCAGAGCACCGAGGTTCTGACCGTCCCCGAGGTGATGGCGGCCCTGCGACTCAGCCGCCCGAAGGTCTACGACCTCATCCGCAGCGGTCGCCTGCGGAGCTTCACCGAGGGACGCGCCCGGCGCGTCCCCGTCGACGCCCTCGCCGCGTACATCCGCAACAAGATGGAGGAAGCAGCCTGATGCCCAAGCGCCGCCCCAACGGTGGAGGCACCATCACGCAGCGCTCGGACGGCCGGTATCAGGGAGCCGCGTACGTCACGGACACCGAAGGGCACCGGGTCCGCAGGTTCGTGTACGGCAAGACCTGGGACGAAGCCGACGAGAAGTTGAGCAAGCTCCAGCAGCAGGAGCGGAACGGCGTTCCCGTGCCCTCGAAGGCGTGGAAGGTGGGTGACTACCTCACCTATTGGATTCAGCACATCGTCAAGCCGAACAACGAGTTCAACACTCACGCCAAGTACGAGTCGAAGGTTCGGCTCTACCTCATTCCCCACCTGGGCAAGAAGTCGCTCACCCGTCTTACGCCGACTCACGTCCGGCAAGCCATGGCCGCTATGGAACGGGCAGGCGTCCCGGCAGCGACCCGGCAAGAGACACTGCGCGTGCTCCGTAACGCGCTGAACCGCTCCCGGCGGGAAGAGCTGGTGGTGCGGAACGTGGCTGAGCTGGTGGACATGCCCAAGGTCACCAAGCAGGACCGTAAGCCGTGGAGTGCACGGGAGGCCATCCAGTTCCTCCGTGCGGCCCGCGCACACAGGCTCTACGCGGCATTCGTCCTGCTGCTGGTGCTCGGGCTGCGCCGGAGCGAGATTCTGGGCCTGCGCTGGCAAGACGTGGACTTCGACAACGAACAGTTCACCCCGACAAAGCAGGTGCAACGCGAAGAGGATGGGCTGATCCTCAAGGCGCTCAAGACCGATTCGTCGCAGGCGGCGTTGCCGCTCCCGAAGTTCTGTGCCGACGCACTCTGGGAGCGGAAGGAGCTGCAAGCGCTGGAGCGTGGGATCGCGGGCGCGGAGTGGCATCAGAAGCCCGGTGAAGACGTGATCTTCTCGGAGCGGAACGGCGGCCTGATCGAGCCGCGTGGCTTCTCGCGCACCTTCGAGCGCCTGGGGAAGCGGGTGGGAGTCCGGCGGATCACGGTTCGCCTCGCACGGCACACGTGCGGGACTCTGCTGGCCTTCCTCAAGGTCCATCCCAAGGTGGCCCAGGCCATCCTGCGGCACAGTCAGATCCGCATGACGCTGGAGATCTACACACACGTTGTGGATGACGACCAGCGTGCAGGCGCGAACCGTCTCGCGGCTCTCCTGGAAGGGGATGAATTGCTCGGCTGATGTCAGCCGTAGATGTCAAATAGGTGCTACTCGAACGAGTAGCACCTATTTGCGCTGGTGCGGCTACCTGGACTTGAACCAGGGGCCTCATCCTTATCAGGGATGCGCTCTAACCATCTGAGCTATAGCCGCGCGCTGCACCGAAAGATTAGCGCACTTCAGCCCGCGTTCCCAAATCGGTTCCGCGACCGCCCCTGGGCGCCTCCCGACCCCGCCCCGGGCCCGGCCGCGTACCGCCCCCGGATCGGCTCCGGAGCCGCCCCCGAGGCCCCGCACGCGAACGGTCGCGGCGCCCGGGAGGCACCGCGACCGTGGGGACAGCGGAGGGGCAGGAGGCCCCCGTGAGGGCCCGCGAGGGGCGCCCCCTCGCGGGCCCGAGACGAACTACTCGTCCTCGGCCAGCGTCAGCTCGACCCCGCCCACGAAGCCCGCGGAGAGGTTGTAGATGAACGCGCCCAGCGTGGCCAGGGCCGTTGCCAGGATGACGTCGATCACCGCGATGACCGAGGTGAACAGGAGCACCCGGGGCAGCGAGAGGAACGACTCGAGGTCAAAGCCGCCTCCGTCGCCCGAGCCCGTCGCCTCGCTCACCGTGCCGCCGATGGTGGTGAAGACGCCCATCGCGTCCATCACCATCCACAGCACCGAGACGGCCACGATCGTGCACAGTCCGAGGGCGATCGACAGCAGGAAGCTGACCTTCATCACCGACCACGGGTCGGCCTTGGCCACCCGCAGCCGCGCCTTGCGCGTGCGCGGCACCGTACGGGCGCCCGTACGCGGCCTGCGCACCCCGCCCTTCGTGTCGCCGCCACCGCCGGACCCACCCGAACCGCCCGATCCGCCGGAGCCACCCGACCCGCCCGATCCGCCGGAGCCACCCGACCCGCCCGAGGGAGGGGCCGGGTACGCCTGCGGCGGATGGTGCGGCTGAGACTCTGGCTGGGGTTGCGGCAGGGGCTGTGGCTGAGGCTGCGCCTCCGTCCTGGTCCGCGACGACTGCGACCTGCTCTCGGTCGACCGTTTCCCGGACGATTGACCGGCCTGCGTCCGCGGCTGTGGCTGCGCACCACTCACGCCTTACTCCTCGTCGTTCGACGGGGCCGGGGGCTCCTCGCCGGGCTCCACAGCCGCTTCCACTTCCTCGGCCTCACGACCGGCCTCGGCGTTACGTGCGATGCCGACGACCGCGTCCTTCTTGCCCAGGTTGATCAGTTGAACGCCCATGGTGTCACGACCGGTCTCCCGGACCTCGCTGACCCGCGTACGGATCACCCCACCGCTGAGCGTGATGGCGAGGATCTCGTCGCTCTCCTCCACCACCAGCGCGCCGACCAGTGAACCGCGATCCTCGACGATCTTGGCGGCCTTGATACCGAGGCCGCCGCGACCCTGTACGCGGTACTCGTCCACGTTCGTGCGCTTCGCATAACCGCCATCGGTGGCGGTGAAGACGAAAGTACCCGCCCGGACGACATTCATCGAGAGGAGTTCGTCCCCCTCGCGGAAGCTCATGCCCTTCACACCCGAGGTGGCACGGCCCATCGGGCGCAGCGAATCGTCCGTCGCGGTGAACCGGATCGACTGCGCCTTCCTGCTGACCAGCAGCAGATCGTCCTCCGGGGAGACCAGCTCGGCGCCGATCAGCTCGTCGTCGCGGCCGTCGTCCATCTGACGGAGGTTGATCGCGATGACGCCGCCGGAGCGCGGCGAGTCGTAGTCCTTGAGCGGGGTCTTCTTCACCAGGCCCGACTTGGTGGCGAGCACCAGATAGGGCACCGCCTCGTAGTCGCGGATGGCGAGGATCTGCGCGATCTGCTCGTCCGGCTGGAAGGCCAGCAGGTTCGCGACGTGCTGGCCGCGCGCGTCCCTGCCCGCGTCCGGCAGCTCGTACGCCTTCGCGCGGTAGACCCGGCCCTTGTTGGTGAAGAACAGCAGCCAGTGGTGCGTGGTGGAGACGAAGAAGTGGTCGACGATGTCGTCCTCCTTCAGCTTCGTGCCCCGCACCCCCTTCCCGCCGCGCTTCTGCGCCCGGTAGTCCTCGGTCTTCGTCCGCTTCACATAGCCGCCACGCGAGATGGTGACGACGATGTCCTCCTCGGCGATCAGGTCCTCGATGGACATGTCGCCTTCGAAGGGGATGAGCTGGGTGCGGCGGTCGTCGCCGAACTTGTCGACCAGCGCCGTCAGCTCCTCGCCGATGATCTCCCGCTGACGGGCGGGGGAGGCGAGGATCGCGTTGTACTCGTTGATCTTCTTCTGGAGTTCGTCGTGCTCGGCGGTGATCTTCTGCCGCTCCAGTGCCGCCAGGCGGCGGAGCTGCATCTCCAGGATCGCGTTCGCCTGGATCTCGTCGATCGCGAGCAGCCCCATCAGGCCCTCGCGCGCGACGTCCACCGTGTCGCTGCGCCGGATCAGCGCGATGACCTCGTCGATCGCGTCGAGCGCCTTGAGCAGACCGCGCAGGATGTGCGCCCGCTCCTCGGCCTTGCGCAGCCGGTACTGCGTACGGCGGACGATGACGTCGATCTGGTGGTTCACCCAGTGCCGGATGAACGCGTCCAGGGACAGGGTCCGCGGCACACCCTCCACCAGGGCCAGCATGTTGGCGCCGAAGTTCGTCTGGAGGTCGGTGTGCTTGTAGAGGTTGTTCAGGACGACCTTGGCGACCGCGTCCCGCTTCAGCACGACCACCAGGCGCTGCCCCGTACGCGACGAGGTCTCGTCCCGCACGTCAGCGATGCCGCCGACCCGGCCGTCCTTGACCAACTCGGCGATCTTCAGCGCGAGGTTGTCGGGATTGACCTGGTACGGCAGCTCGGTGACGACCAGGCACTGGCGGCCCTGGATCTCCTCGACCTCGACCACGGCGCGCATGGTGATGGAACCGCGACCCGTGCGGTACGCCTCCTCGATGCCCCGGCGGCCCACGATCAGCGCGCCCGTCGGGAAGTCGGGGCCCTTGATGCGCTCGATGAGCGCTTCCAGCAGCTCCTCGCTGCTCGCGTCGGGGTGCTCCAGGTACCACTGGGCGCCGGCGGCGACCTCGCGCAGGTTGTGCGGGGGGATGTTGGTGGCCATGCCGACCGCGATGCCCGCACTGCCGTTGATCAGCAGGTTCGGGAAGCGCGCCGGGAGAACCGTCGGCTCCTGGTTGCGGCCGTCGTAGTTGTCCTGGAAATCGACGGTGTCCTCGTCGATGTCCCGGAGCATCTCCATGGCCAGCGGCGCCATCTTGCACTCGGTGTACCGCATGGCGGCGGCCGGGTCGTTGCCCGGCGAGCCGAAGTTGCCGTTGGAGTCGACCAGCGGCATCCGCATCGACCAGTGCTGCGCCAGGCGGACCAGCGCGTCGTAGATCGAGGAGTCGCCGTGCGGGTGGTACGTGCCCATGACGTCGCCGACGACGCGGGCGCACTTGTAGAAGCCCTTCTCGGGGCGGTACCCGCCGTCGTACATCGCGTACAGCACCCGGCGGTGCACCGGCTTCAGGCCGTCGCGGATGTCGGGCAGCGCACGCGAGACGATCACGCTCATCGCGTAGTCGAGGTACGACCGCTGCATCTCGGTCTCAAGGCTCACCGGCTCCACGCGGGCGGCGGCGCCTTCCAGCTCCACGGGGGCGGGATCGCCCTCGGGCGCTTCCGGAACCTCGGGCACCTCGGGAGCTTCGGGGGTCTCGGGAATGGGGGGGGTCTCGTCGGCCATTGCTTAGCTCAAGTCCTTCTGTGTGTGCGGCACCTGTCCGAGTGGGCCGACGTGCTCAGATGTCGAGGAAGCGGACGTCCTTGGCGTTGCGCTGGATGAACGAGCGCCGCGCCTCCACGTCCTCGCCCATGAGGATGGAGAACAGGTCGTCGGCGGCCGCCGCGTCGTCCAGCGTCACCTGCTTCAGCACCCGGTGCTCCTGGTCCATCGTGGTGATGCGCAGCTCCTCCGCGTTCATCTCACCGAGACCCTTGAAACGCTGGATCGAGTCGTCCCTGATCCGCTTGCCCTGCTCGCGCCCCAGCTCGATCAGGCTGTCGCGCTCGCGGTCCGAGTAGGCGTACTGGTGCTCCTCGCGGCCCCACTTGACCTTGTAGAGCGGCGGCTGCGACAGGAACACGTGCCCCGCCTCGACCAGGGGACGCATGAAGCGGAAGAGGAGCGTCAGCAGCAGGGTGTTGATGTGCTGGCCGTCGACATCGGCGTCCGCCATCAGAATGATCTTCTGGTAGCGGAGCTTGCTGATGTCGAAGTCCTCGTGGATGCCCGTGCCGAAGGCCGAGATCAGTGCCTGGACCTCCGTGTTCTGGAGGACCTTGTCGATCCGCGCCTTCTCCACGTTCAGGATCTTGCCGCGGATCGGGAGGATCGCCTGGTACTCGGGGTCACGGCCTGACTTGGCCGAGCCGCCCGCCGAGTCACCCTCGACGATGAAGATCTCGCACCTGGCGGGGTCGTTGGACTGGCAGTCGCTCAGCTTGCCCGGCAGCGACGCCGTCTCCAGCAGTCCCTTGCGACGGGTCAGGTCCCGCGCCTTACGGGCGGCGACCCGCGCCGTGGCCGCCTGGATCCCCTTGCGGATGATGTCCGCGGCCTCGTTGGGGTTCCGGTCCAGCCAGTCCGTGAAGTACTCGTGGGTGATCTTCTGGACGAAGGTCTTCGCCTCGGTGTTGCCCAGCTTGGTCTTCGTCTGGCCCTCGAACTGGGGCTCGCCGAGCTTGACCGAGATGATCGCCGTCAGACCCTCGCGGATGTCCTCGCCCGTGAGGTTGTCGTCCTTCTCGCGCAGCAGCTTCTTGTCGCGCGCGTAGCGGTTGATCAGACCCGTCAGCGCCGCGCGGAAGCCTTCCTCGTGGGTGCCGCCCTCGTGCGTGTGGATCGTGTTCGCGAAGGAGTACACCCCCTCGCTGTACTGGCTGTTCCACTGCATCGCGACCTCGACGGAGAGCATCCTCTCCTTGTCCTCGGCCTCGAAGTCGATCACCGTGGGGTGGACCAGCTCGCCCTTGCGCGAGTTGAGGTACTTCACGAAGTCGGAGATGCCGCCCTCGTAGTGGTACCGGACCGAGAGCTGCTTGCCCTCCTCGTCCACGTGCTCCGGACGCTCGTCCGTCAGCGTGATGGTGAGTCCCTTGTTCAGGAACGCCATCTCCTGGAAGCGGCGGGCCAGCGTCTCGAAGGAGTAGTCGGTGGTCTCGAAGATCTCACCGTCGGCCCAGAACGTGACCGTGGTCCCGGTCTCGTCCGTGGCCTCGTTCTTCTGGAGCGGAGCCGTCGGCGCGCCCAGCTTGTAGTCCTGCGTCCAGCGGTAGCCGTCGGTCTTGACCTCGACGGCGACCTTCTGCGACAGCGCGTTGACGACGGAGACGCCCACGCCGTGCAGACCGCCGGAGACCGCGTACCCGCCGCCGCCGAACTTGCCGCCCGCGTGCAGCACCGTCATGACGACCTCGACGGCCGGCTTGTTCTCCGAGGGCACGATGCCCACGGGGATGCCACGCCCGTTGTCGACGACGCGCACGCCGCCGTCGGCGAGCAGCGTCACGTCGATGGTGTCGGCGTGGCCCGCCAGCGCCTCGTCGACGGAGTTGTCCACGACCTCGTACACCAAGTGGTGGAGACCGCGCTCGCCGGTCGACCCGATGTACATGCCGGGCCGCTTGCGCACCGCCTCAAGGCCCTCCAGGACCGTGATCGCGCTGGCGTCGTACGACGGCGCCTCGGGCTCGGCCACGGGCACGGGCGCCGGGGAGTCGCCGATATCGGAGAGATTCTTCTCGTTCTCGCTGAGGTTGCCGGAATCGGCCACGAAGCGCCCTTTCTGGCACAGCACAGGCCGTCTCCTGGGCAGGACGGAGCGGCTGCGTCGTTCGACATGTTCCGCAACAAGGCGGGTTAGCTTCCAGTGTACCGGGGGCGGCAACGTGAATGGGGGTTTGCCGGTACCTGAGTCCGCATGTGCCGCCCTGAACTGGCGTCCGCCGACTCCCCATATGCGGACCGGGGGGCTAAGAGGCTCACAAGGGCGCTCAGAGCTTCGGCCTGTCAACGTTCCATTACGGTGAGCGCGGTCACGGAAATCCGCCCTCGCCTCGCAGGTCAACAGCTCACCCGTACGTCACCCGTACGTATCGCCGGGGCCCTTGCTGCCGGGAGCGCGCAACGGGCCGTAGCGCGTGTGCGGCGCCTCGGGCCCCCGTACCTTGATCACTTTTACGGTGCCCTGACCGAGGTCCTCGTTCAGCCGGGCCACGAGCCTCGGCGCCAGCAGCCGCAGCTGCGTCGCCCAGGCCGTCGAGTCGCAGCGCACGGTGAGGGCGCGCTCCTCCTCGTCGTACCGCTGCGGCTCGCAGTGCTGCGCCACCTCGGCGCCCACGAGCTGCGGCCAGCGGCCCATCACGCCGCCCACCGCGGCCGGGGCCTCCCAGCCGCGCTCGGTGATCAGCCGGTGCACGGCCGCGCCCAGCGACATCGGGTCGCGCCCGTCCCTGCGGGCTCCGGAGCGCGGTCCCGCACCGCGGCGCACCTGCTTCTTCTGCTGCGCGGCGGCCCCGCGCTCGCGGGCCTGCTCCTTGGCGGCGCGGAGGGCCACGCGGGCCAGATCGACGCCCGTCGGCTCGGGGGTGGGCTTCTGCTCGGGGCCGCCGGGGGCGTCGTCCTGACCGGGGCCTGGGCCGGACCCGGACCCGGTGCCGGGGCCGGATCCCGTGGCGGAAGGATTCTCCCCGGGTCCGCCACCAGGGCCACCGTCGCCGCTTCCGCTCCTGGGCGTCATACGCGCGCGACCTCGCCCTCCGACACCGCGAACCTGGCCCCCTCCAGCACGCCGGGCACGTCCTCCTCCACAGCGGCCGTCACCAGCACCTGCTCGCCCGGCGCCACCAGCTCGGCCAGCCGCGCCCTGCGCTTCACGTCCAGCTCGGCGAACACGTCGTCCAGGACCAGCACCGGCTCGTTGCCCTCGCTCTTGAGCAGGTCGTACGAGGCCAGGCGCAGCGAGAGCGCGTACGACCAGGACTCGCCGTGCGACGCGTACCCCTTCGCGGGGAGCTGGCCCAGCTTGAGGACCAGATCGTCGCGGTGCGGGCCCACGAGGGTCACGCCGCGCTCGATCTCCTGCTTGCGGGCCTCGGCCAGCGCCTCCAGCAGCCCGCCGTACAGCTCCTCGGGCGTGCTGCCCGTGACCGCGCCCTTGTACTCCAGCGCGACGGGCCCGCCGCCGGGCGCGAGCTGCTCGTACGCCTTGTCCGCGAGCGGCTGGAGCGTGCCGATCAGCTCCAGGCGCCGCGCCAGCAGCTCGGCGCCGACGCGTGCCAGATGCTGGTCCCACACGTCGAGCGTCGAGAGGTCCATGCCCTTGCCGCCGTGCCGGCGCGCCATCGCGGCCGACTTCAGCAGGGTGTTGCGCTGCTTGAGCACCCGCTCGTAGTCCGAGCGGACCCCGGCCATCCGGGGCGAGCGCGCGGTGATCAGCTCGTCGAGGAACTTGCGGCGTTCCCCCGGATCGCCCTTCACCAGCGCCAGGTCCTCGGGCGCGAACAGCACGGTGCGCACGATGCCCAGCACGTCACGCGGCTTGACCTGCGAGGACCGGTTGATCCTGGCCCGGTTCGCGCGCCCGGGGTTCAGCTCCAGCTCGACCAGCTGCTGCCGCTCGCCCTGCCGCACCTGCGCCCGTACGACGGCCCGCTCGGCGCCCATCCGCACCAGCGGCGCGTCCGAGGACACCCGGTGGCTGCCGAGCGACGCCAGATAGCCGACGGCCTCGACGAGGTTGGTCTTGCCCTGGCCGTTCGGGCCGACGAACGCGGTGACGCCCGGGTCGAGGGGAACCTCGGCCCGGGCGTACGAGCGGAAGTCGGCCAGCGAAAGATGCGTTACGTGCACGGTCCGCTCCGGCCTCCTGCCCCGTTGTGCGCGTGTGCCGCGCGCCAGTGCTGCGCGCTTACTTCGTGTTCTCGACCGCGTGGCCGCCGAACTGGTTGCGCAGTGCGGCGATCATCTTCATCTGCGGCGAGTCGTCCTGCCGCGAGGAGAAGCGCGCGAAGAGCGACGCGGTGATCGCGGGCAGCGGCACCGCGTTGTCGATCGCCGCCTCCACCGTCCAGCGGCCCTCGCCGGAGTCCGCCGCGTAGCCGCGGAGCTGGGTGAGGTGCTCGTCGCCGTCGAGCGCGTTGACGGCGAGATCGAGCAGCCAGGAGCGGATGACGGTCCCCTCCTGCCAGGAGCGGAACACCTCCCGCACGTCGGTGACCGAGTCCGCCGCCTCCAGCAGCTCCCAGCCCTCGGCGTACGCCTGCATCATCGCGTACTCGATGCCGTTGTGGACCATCTTCGCGAAGTGGCCGGCGCCGACCTTGCCCGCGTGGACGGAGCCGAACTCGCCCTCGGGCTTCAGCGCGTCGAAGACCGGCTGGACCTTGGCGACGTGCTCGGCGTCGCCGCCGTACATCAGCGCGTAGCCGTTCTCCAGGCCCCAGACGCCGCCGGAGACGCCGCAGTCGACGAAGCCGATGCCCTTCTCGGCCAGCTCCTTCGCGTGCTTCTCGTCGTCCGTCCAGCGCGAGTTGCCGCCGTCCACGACGATGTCGCCGGGGGAGAGCAGCTCGGCCAGCTCGTCGACCGTGGACTGGGTGGCGTCACCTGCCGGGACCATGACCCAGACCACACGCGGCCCCTTGAGCTTGTCCACCAGCTCTCCGAGGCTGTGGACATCGGCAATGTCCGGGTTCCGGTCATAGCCGATGACCGTGTGGCCTCCGCGGCGGATGCGCTCGCGCATGTTGCCGCCCATCTTGCCGAGACCGACGAGACCGAGCTCCATCAGTGCCCCTTCTTTCACGATTCGTACCTGAGCCCGAGCCTACGCCCACAGATGCGTGCACACCTGTGGGCTCCCGCCGCTCATCCGAGGCCCAGCCACCCTGCTGAGGGGCGGGCCCTGCCCGTCTACGGTGCAGCTCAGCGGCCTCTCACGCCCGGCTCAGCCCGACAGCCGCACCGGCATGCTGCGACCTTGCGAGGGACGACCCTCGCGCTCCCAGCCGGAGCGCCGTGGTCCGCCTCTCACGCCCGGCTCAGCCCGACAGCCGCACCGGCATGATCAGGTACTTGTACGCGTCGTCCGCCTCCGCGTCCTTCGCGGGCTTGCCGCTCAGCAGCGCGGGCTTCGTCGACGTCGTGAAGGAGAGCTGCGCCACAGGGGAGTCGATCGCGCTGAGGCCCTCCAGGAGGAAGCCGGGGTTGAAGGCGATCGAGATGTCGTCGCCCTCCAGATCGGCGTCGACGCGCTCCACAGCCTGTGCGTCGTCACTGGAACCGGCCTCCAGGGTGAGCACGCCCTGCTCGAAGCTCAGCCGGACCGGGGTGTTGCGCTCCGCCACCAGGGCCACGCGCTTGACGGCCTCGACGAACGGCGCGGTCTCGATCACCGCGACCGAGTTGAACTCGGTGGGGAACAGCGTGCGGTACTTCGGGAGGTCGCCCTCCAGGAGCCGCGTCGTCGTCCTCCGGCCCGCGCCCTCGAAGCCGATCAGGCCCTCGCCGGAGCCGGACCCGGACAGCGCCAGCGAGACGCTCTCGCCGCCGCTGAGGGACTTCGCCGTGTCCAGCAGCGTCTTCGCCGGGACCAGCGCGACCGCGGACGCGTCCGGCGTCTCCGGCTTCCACAGGAACTCGCGGACCGCGAAGCGGTAGCGGTCGGTGGAGGCCAGGGTGACCGTGTCGCCCTCGATCTCGATGCGCACACCGGTGAGCACCGGCAGCGTGTCGTCACGGCCTGCCGCGATGGCCACCTGCGAGACGGCCGAGGCGAAGACCTCGCCGGGGACCGTGCCCGTCGCGTTGGGCATCTCCGGCAGCGCCGGGTACTCCTCCACAGGGAGTGTGTGGAGTGTGAATCGCGAGGAACCGCAGACCACGGTCACCCGCACACCGTCGGTGGAGATCTCCACCGGCCGGTTGGGCAGCGCACGGCAGATGTCCGCCAGCAGCCGCCCGGACACGAGAACCGTGCCCTCCTCGTCCACCTCGGCGTCCACCGAGACGCGGGCCGATACCTCGTAGTCGAAGCCGGAGAGGCTCAGTGAGCCGTCCTCCGCCTTGAGCAGAAGGCCCGCGAGGACGGGCACCGGCGGACGGGCGGGAAGGCTTTTCGCCGCCCAGGCCACCGCCTCCGCGAGAACATCGCGCTCTACCCGGATCTTCACCTTCAGCCGCCTCCTGCTGTTGCTGGCTGCTCGCCCTGCTGGCCTGTCGTCGTCGGCTCGTTGCCGGGGACCAGTCTGACGCACGTCGCTGACAGTCGGTGCGGGTGTGGGTCAAGTCGTTGCCTGCGGGGTAGGAAGCCGTCGGCCCGAGTTGTGCACAGCCCCCACTTCGAAGCGAAGTTCCCTGTCTAACTCTGTGGTCGTAGTAGTAGGGGTTGTGGAAACCGTGGATAACCGCGTTTCCGCAGGTCAGACCCGGAATTTTGTCCACCGGCCCTGTGGGCGGAGCGGTGGAGGGAACGGGGGGTCCTGTGGACGCCGGAAAGTTACCCACACCCGATGCACAGGCGGACCGGACTTCCCCACAGCGGCGCCCACAGTTTTACCCACCTTTCCCACAGCCCAATCCAGGCCCTCAGTGTGACCGCTTTCACTCGGATCAGTGAGTGGGCGCGTTGTGTTGCCGAACAGTGGACAGCGCTGTGGAGAAGCTGGGGACAAGAGGCCCCAGCCTGTGGGCGGGCGGTGGACAAGTCGGAGTCCGGTTCGCGGCCCGGTTTTCGCTCCACAGCCTGTGGACAACGGTTGCGCACAAATACACAGGCACCTGACCTCGGCAAACAGCCCGCCGAGTGGCCCGGTTGTGGACGCCGCTGGGACAACTTACGGGTTCCCCAGGGTGTGGACGCCCGTTTCGGCGAGGATCTGTGGACCTCGGGCTCCAGAGCCTGTGGATTCGAACAGCGAAGGCACCGTGAGCCGTTGGCCGTGAACTTCCGGCGGCGTGAGCGCGTCCCACCCAGGTATGGATCATGAAAGGGAAAGGCTCAGGGAAGAGCGAAGGGCCCGGCGCAGGGCACAGCGGCCCGAGGGATGGGTGACCGCCGCCGAGCACGCCGCGCACGCGGAGAGCTACCAGCGCGCGGCCCTGGCCCAGGCGTCGTCGGTGGCACTGGTGGCGCACTCGCGGGCCGGTGCCCGCGCGCACGAAGTGCCGTACGGCCGCCGGGAACAGGAGCGACGCGCTCAGGAAATCGCGGACCAGGACGAGGCGGTCCGGCGGCAGTTCGAGGGGCTGCTCGGGCGAGGGCGAGAGCGAGAGGATTCCGGCTCGCGGCCGGGAGCGCGCGACGACAGGTTCGATATCGCGCAGGCGATGTCGTTCATGCCCGGAGGGCACCGGGAGGCCACGCCATCGGCCCGCGCCCCCTACCCCCGGCTCCAGCATCCGCCCGCGAACCCGAGGGACGTCGCGCGGATGCTGCCGAACGCGCCCGGAGCCCATGAGTCGGACAGGCTCAGGCGGCAGCGGGAGGCTCTGCCGAGTCTCACCACGGGTTCGGGGCAGCGTGGGCGCGGGGCGGGCGCCTACGCCCCGCCGGGCCTGCCGCGGCCCGGGCACGGCGCCGGAGGCCAGGGGAGGTCCGGAGGTCACGGGCAAGGCAGCCACGAGCGGCCCGCGTACGGCGTCGGCGCTCCCCGGTACAGGGACCCGGCGGCGCCCGCGAAGCGTCACCACTGACCTGCGCCCCCGGGACCGCTGCCCCCGGGCTGCCCGAGCGGGGCAGCCCGGGGGCAGCGACGTGATGTCCGGTCAGGTCAGCCGTTCTTGATGCGGTTCGTCAGCTCGGTGACCTGGTTGTAGATGGAGCGGCGCTCGGCCATGAGGGCGCGGATCTTGCGGTCCGCGTGCATCACCGTCGTGTGGTCCCGGCCGCCGAACTGGCCGCCGATCTTCGGCAGCGAGAGGTCCGTCAGCTCGCGGCACAGATACATGGCGATCTGCCGCGCGGTCACCAGGACGCGGCTGCGCGAGGAGCCGCACAGATCGTCCACCGTCAGCCCGAAGTAGTCGGCCGTGGCCGCCATGATGTCGGTGGCCGTGATCTCCGGGGTGGCGTCCTCGCCGCCGGGGATCAGGTCCTTGAGCACGATCTCCGTCAGACCGAGATCGACCGGCTGCCGGTTCAGCGACGCGAAGGCCGTGACGCGGATGAGCGCGCCCTCCAGCTCGCGGATGTTGCGCGAGATGCGCGAGGCGATGAACTCCAGTACCTCGGGCGGCGCGTTGAGCTGTTCCTGCACCGCCTTCTTACGGAGGATCGCGATGCGCGTCTCCAGCTCCGGCGGCTGGACGTCGGTGATGAGGCCCCACTCGAACCGGTTCCGCAGCCGGTCCTCCAGCGTCACGAGCGCCTTGGGCGGCCGGTCGCTGGAGAGCACGATCTGCTTGTTCGCGTTGTGGAGCGTGTTGAAGGTGTGGAAGAACTCCTCCTGCGTCGACTCCTTGTCCGCCAGGAACTGGACGTCGTCGACGAGCAGGATGTCCATGTCGCGGTAGCGCTTGCGGAAGGTGTCCGCCTTGCCGTCGCGGATGGAGTTGATGAACTCGTTGGTGAACTCCTCCGAGCTGACGTAACGCACCCGCGTCCCCGGGTAGAGGCTGCGCGCGTAGTGCCCGATGGCGTGCAGCAGGTGCGTCTTGCCGAGCCCCGACTCGCCGTAGATGAACAGCGGGTTGTACGCCTTGGCCGGTGCCTCGGCGACGGCGACGGCCGCGGCGTGCGCGAAGCGGTTGGAGGCGCCGATGACGAAGGTGTCGAAGAGGTACTTCGGGTTCAGCCGCGCGGTGGGCTCGCCGGGACCCGTCGCGGGCGCGGGCTGCGCGGCGAGGGGGCCGGGCGCTCCGCTGGGCGCGGGGAGCTGGGAGGGGCCGTCGTAGCGGGGCGCGGGCGGCTGGCCCTGCGGCGGCACCTGGCGCTGCTGGTGCTGGTGCTGGTGCTGGTGCTGAGGCTGCTGGTGCTGGGCCTGGTGCTGCTGCGGGGCGTGCTGCTGGGAACGGCCCTGCTGCGCCTCGTACGTGTCGTAGGAGGGCTGTGGCCTCTCGTACTGCTGCTCGTACTGCTGTTGCTGGTGCTGCTCGTACTGCCCCTGGTCGTACTGGCCCTGGTGCTGCTGCCGGTGCGGCTGATGCTGCGGGGGCCAGGCGTCGCGCGGGTGCTGCTGCCAGTTGCCCTGCTGGGTGTGCTGAGTGTGCTGCGGAGGGGGCCCCTGGGGCTGGGGTGCCTGCGGGTAGTCGGGGTAGGCGGGGCGAGCCGCGGGGATGTCGCGGTTCTCGTAGCCGTCGTACCCGCCCCCGCTGTCGTATCCCCCCTCGTAGCCGCCGTCGCGGGGGCCAGGGGTGTGCTGCTGCGGTACGGAAGGGGTGGGCGCGGGCGCGGGGCCTGGCTCGGGGGCCGGGCCCGTGACGGTGATCGCCAGGCGGATGGGCTGCTGGCACTCGCGGCTGAGCGCCTCGCTGATCATGGGCGAGAGCCGCCCTTCCAGGACGCCCTTCGCGTATTCGTTGGGCACGCCGAGCAGCGCCGTCCCGGAGACCAGCACCAGGGGCTGGCAGTCCTGGAGCCAGCGCTGGTCCTTCGCCTCTACCCCCTGGCCCTCCGAGAGGAGCTGTTCCAGCACGCGCGGCCACACTGCGGCAAGATCGGCAGGTAGGTCAGCCACGGGCACGCTCTCTCACTCGCTTGGTGGGGGGATCTTCGCTGAAGTCGACCAGATCCCACGAATGTGTGGTTCTCGGGACGGTCGTGAGGGATGGGAAGTTCAGCCACGGTAGTCAGGCCGACGTGCACCATTCAAGTCGTTGTCCACAGGCTGTGCACGAGTGCAGTAGCGGGTGACCCCGGGCGGCTCCGGTTTGACCGGATGGCGTAGCCGCGCGTACCGTAACCAGGTCGAGTTGTCGACGGCTGCTGCCGCCTGCCTCCGATGGGCAAAGATTCCCGAGTCTCTCTTCTTCGAGTCTTCGAGGATCACGAAGCGGTTCACACTCGGGCGTTGCGAGCTACTCGTGGGCGCACGGTGACAGCCTGTCGACGCCCCACAAGCCTGTCGCGTGGCGATCACGTGACACGAAGCATTCCTGGAGCCCCCGAGTGAGCAAGCGCACCTTCCAGCCGAACAACCGCCGCCGCGCGAAGACCCACGGCTTCCGGCTGCGCATGCGGACCCGCGCCGGCCGCGCCATCGTGGCGAACCGCCGCAGCAAGGGTCGCGCCCGTCTGTCGGCCTGAAGCCTGACCACAGGTCCATGACGTGCTGCCTACCGAGAACCGGCTGAGGCGGCGCGAGGACTTCGCAGCCGCGGTACGCCGAGGGCGCAGGGCCGGTCGCCCGCTCCTCGTCGTCCACCTCCGCGGCCAAAGCGACAGGGACCCGCACGCGGCGGGGGGAGACGATCCCCCGGCCCGTGCGGGTTTTGTCGTGAGCAAGGCCATAGGCAACGCGGTCGTCCGCAATCTCGTGAAGCGGCGGCTGCGTCATCTGATGCGTGACCGACTGGCTCTCCTGCCCGCAGGTAGCCTGGTGGTCGTAAGGGCGCTGCCCGGTGCGGGCGCGGCGGGCCATGATGAACTGGCCCGCGACCTGGACACCGCGTTGCAGCGGCTGCTTGGAGGGCCTTCGCGATGAAGTACCCGCTGCTGTGGTTGATCAAGCTGTACCAGTGGACCATCAGTCCGATGCTCGGGCCGGTGTGCCGGTACTACCCGTCGTGCTCGCATTACGGCTACACGGCCATCCACCAGCACGGCGCCGTGAAAGGGACGGCACTGACGGCCTGGCGCATCCTGCGCTGCAATCCCTGGTCGCCAGGTGGCGTCGACCATGTCCCCGCCCGGAAGCACCCGGTATGGCACCAGCGGATCCGCTCCCGCTGGCAGCAGCACCGGACCCAGTCCAACGCCCAAGGAGCCTGATTCGTGGACACGATCCTGAGTCCTCTTTATTACGCTGTGTCCTGGATCATCGTCCAGTTCCACTCGCTGTTCAGCCTGGTCTTCGACGAGGACGGGGGCTGGGCCTGGGGTCTGTCCATCTTCTTCCTGGTCGTGCTGATCCGGATCTGCCTGATCCCGCTCTTCGTCAAGCAGATCAAGTCGACGCGGAACATGCAGGCGCTCCAGCCGAAGATGAAGGCGATCCAGGAGCGCTACAAGAGCGACAAGCAGCGTCAGTCCGAAGAGATGATGAAGCTGTACAAGGAGACGGGCACCAACCCGCTCTCCAGCTGCCTGCCGATCCTCGCGCAGTCGCCCTTCTTCATCGCCCTCTTCCAGGTGCTCAACCACATCTCGCGCAACAGCCCGGTCGGCGTGCTCACCGCCGACCAGGTGGACAGCGCGCGTAACGCTCAGATCTTCGGCGCCCCGATCGCCGCGAAGTTCATGGACAGCGCGGGCAAGGCCGCCGAGCTGCACGCCTCGCTGACCGACATCCGCGTCGTCACGGTCATCATGATCGTCCTGATGTCGGCCTCGCAGTTCTACACGCAGCGCCAGCTCATGACGAAGAACGTCGACCTGACGGTGAAGACGCCGTTTATGCAGCAGCAGAAGATGCTGATGTACGTCTTCCCCATCATGTTCGCCGTCTTCGGCATCAACTTCCCCGTTGGTGTCCTCGTCTACTGGCTGACCACCAACGTGTGGACCCTCGGGCAGCAGATGTACGTGATCAAGCGCAACCCGACCCCGGGCTCCCTCGCCTACAAGCAGCGTCAGGAGAAGCTGATCGCGGCGGGCAAGATCAAGGAGGACCCCAAGGAGGTCGAGGCGCGTGAGGCCGTCGAGGCGGCCCGCGCCAAGCGCCAGCAGCCGAAGCGGCAGACGAAGTCGCAGCGTCAGACCGGCGCCGCCGCGGGCGGTACGGCGGCGGACCGTACCGCTGAGCCCCAGGACAGCGTGGCGAAGACGTCCCTGGACAAGAGCGACGACGACTCGCCGGCCTCCGGCGGCGGCACCTCCTCCGGCCAGGGGAGCGGTCAGCAGGGCAAGAAGCCCTCGCAGAAGTCGGGCCAGAAGTCCGGGCAGAAGTCCGGTCAGAAGAAGTCCGGGCAGCAGCGCAAGGGCGGCCCGCAGCGTCCCAAGCACCCGTCGAAGAAGTAGCAAGAAGGAGTCCATGCCGTGACGGACACGACTGTTCCCACGCCGTCGGCAGAGGTGGCCCCTGATGAGGGCACCGACACGCTCACCCGCCTCGAGCAGGAGGGCGAGATCGCTGCCGACTACCTGGAGGGGCTCCTCGACATCGCCGACCTGGACGGCGACATCGACATGGATGTCGAGGCCGACCGCGCCGCCGTATCGATCATCAGCGACGACGCGACGCGTGACCTCCAGAAGCTGGTGGGCCGGGACGGCGAGGTCCTGGAGGCGCTTCAGGAGCTGACGCGGCTCGCCGTGCACCGCGAGACCGGCGACCGCAGCCGTCTGATGCTCGACATCGCGGGCTTCCGGGCCCGTAAGCGCGAGGAGCTGGCCGAGCTGGGCGCCAAGGCGGCCGAGGAGGCCAAGGGCAGCGGCGAGCCGGTGAAGCTCAAGCCGATGACGCCCTTCGAGCGCAAGGTCGTCCACGACGCGATCAAGGCCGCGGGCCTGCGCAGCGAGTCCGAGGGCGAGGAGCCGCAGCGCTGCGTGGTCGTGCTGCCGTGACGGAGCAGCCAGGGGAATCAGCGGAGCTTCCGCCCGCGCCCGAGGCGGCCCGGAAGGTCTTCGGTGACCGCCTGCCGGAGGCGGTGCGCTTCGGCGAGCTGCTCGCCGACGCGGGCGTACGGCGCGGGCTGATCGGCCCGCGCGAGGTGCCGCGGCTGTGGGAGCGGCACCTGCTGAACTGCGCGGTGCTCTCGGAGGTCGTCCCGGAGTCGGTGGCGGTCTGCGATGTCGGGTCGGGCGCTGGGCTGCCGGGGATTCCCCTGGCGCTCGTACGCGAGGACCTCAAGATCACGCTTCTGGAGCCCCTGCTGCGGCGTACGACCTTCCTCCAGGAGGTCGTGGAGCTGCTGGGCCTGGACCACGTCACCGTGGTGCGGGGCAGGGCCGAGGAGGTCCTGGGGACGCTGCCTCCGGTCCACGTGGTCACGGCGCGCGCCGTGGCGCCGCTGGACCGGCTGGCGGGCTGGGGCGTGCCGCTGCTGCGTCCCTACGGAGAGATGCTGGCGATCAAGGGCGACACGGCCGAGGAGGAGCTGAAGGGCGCGCGTGCCGCGCTGCACAAGCTCGGGGTCGTGGAGACGTCGGTCGTCCAGGTCGGCGAGGGGGTCGTGGACCCGCTGTCGACGGTCGTACGGGCCGAGGTCGGGGAGAGCCCCGGAGGGGTGCGCTTCGCGGCCAAGCGGGCCAAGGCGCAGAAGACGGCGCGGTCGGGCCGGGCGGCCCGTGGCGGTCGACGCCGCCGTTGAGCCGAGTGGCGAGTGGCGGGCGGCATGAGCCGGCCCGCCCTCTGCCCGGGGAGACGCTTACTCCATAAAAGCGCTTAAAACTACGCGAAGCGGAGTGTCGCAGCAGGGCGCGGCGTGTGCGCGTGCATCGTGTTTCACGTGAAACACCGCTCACTTCTGCAAGGAATCATCAGCCGCGGTCGCGCCGCCGCAGGGTCGCGCGACAGGAAGCCGCCGCATGAGCCCCGTTCTGGGGTGGATTCATCCACAACAGAGCGGGGCTCGCTGGTTCGCGACACCGAAAGCATGGCAGGCTCTGTGCATAGCGAGCCTGATGTCGAGGAGAGTGAACCCTTGCGGTCCGACGCCAACATCGCGGGACCGATGGCCGATCCGGTCCCCGGTCCCCGTTCAGAATCGGTGGATGTTTCACGTGAAACACCGCCCCCGATGGACGACACGCCGATCGGCCGCGCTGCGCAGCAGGCGGTCGAGGCGATGAATCGTGCAGGTGAGGGTCTCCCCCGGCCGGAGCGGACACGGGTGATGATCGTCGCCAACCAGAAGGGCGGCGTCGGGAAGACCACCACCACGGTCAACCTCGCCGCCTCGCTGGCCCTGCACGGTGCCCGGGTCCTGGTCGTCGACCTCGACCCCCAGGGCAACGCGTCGACGGCACTGGGGATCGACCACCACGCCGAGGTGCCGTCGATCTACGACGTTCTGGTCGAGAGCAAGCCGCTCTCCGACTGCGTCCAGCCGGTGCCGGATGTGGAGGGTCTCTTCTGCGCCCCCGCCACGATCGATCTCGCCGGTGCGGAGATCGAGCTGGTGTCCCTGGTGGCGCGGGAGAGCCGTCTCCAGCGTGCGATCGAGGCGTACGAGCAGCCGTTGGACTACATCCTCATCGACTGCCCGCCCTCCCTTGGGCTGCTGACCGTCAACGCGCTGGTCGCCGGCGCCGAGGTGGTCATCCCGATCCAGTGCGAGTACTACGCGCTGGAGGGGCTCGGGCAGTTGCTGAGGAACGTCGATCTGGTGAAGGGGCATCTCAACCCCGATCTCCATGTCTCGACGATCATCCTCACCATGTACGACGGCCGCACCAGGCTGGCGTCCCAGGTCGCGGAGGAGGTGCGCAGCCACTTCGGCAAGGAGGTGCTGCGGACCAACATCCCCCGGTCGGTCCGTATCTCCGAGGCTCCCAGCTACGGGCAGACGGTCCTGACCTACGATCCAGGTTCGAGCGGTTCGCTCTCCTACCTGGAGGCGGCCCGCGAGATCGCACTGCGGGACCCCAACGGACAGCAGCTTGAGCAGTCGCCGCAGGCACTACAGCAACATCAGCACAGCAGCGTGGCGGAGGGTACCCAGTGAGTGATCGACGTAGGGGGTTGGGCCGTGGGCTCGGCGCGCTGATCCCAGCAGCGCCCGGGCCCGCAGCGCCCAAGGCCGGTGACGGGGGCGGCCAGCAAGAGGCCCCGACGGTGGGGGCGAACGGTGCCACCTCCCCCACCTCGGTTCCGGTGCTGACGCCGGAACGCGGGGTGGCGGCGGCGAAGGTCACCTCTCTTCCCGACAGCGGCGGCAGGGACGACGTTCCACGTGAAACACAGCAGCCTTCCGAGCCGGACGAAGCGGTGACCCACGGGGAGGAGGCGACGGCAGCGGGCGCGCACTTCGCCGAGGTGCCGCTCGAGGCGATCACGCCGAACCCCCGGCAGCCGCGTGAGGTCTTCGACGAGGACGCGCTCGCGGAGCTGGTCACCTCCATCAAGGAGGTCGGCCTGCTCCAGCCCGTCGTCGTGCGGCAGCTGGCGCCGGAGCGCTACGAGCTGATCATGGGCGAGCGCCGCTGGCGGGCCTGCCGTGAGGCGGGTCTGGAGCGCATCCCCGCGATCGTCAGGGACACCGACGATGAGAAGCTCCTCCTGGACGCGCTCCTGGAGAACCTGCACAGGGCGCAGCTCAACCCGCTGGAGGAGGCCGCGGCCTACGACCAGCTCCTGAAGGACTTCAACTGCACCCACGACCAGCTCGCGGACCGCATCGGACGCTCGCGTCCCCAGGTCTCCAACACGCTGCGGCTGCTGCGGCTCTCGCCGTCGGTCCAGCGCCGGGTGGCCGCCGGCGTGCTCTCGGCGGGGCACGCGCGGGCACTGCTGTCGGTGGACGACGGTGAGCAGCAGGACAAGCTGGCTCACCGGATCGTGGCCGAGGGGCTCTCGGTGCGGGCGGTCGAGGAGATCGTCACGATGATGGGCTCCAAGCCGTCGAGCACCGCGAAGCCCAAGGGGCCGCGCGCGGGCAAGCGGGTCTCCCCCGCGCTGGACCATCTCGCCGGGCGGCTCTCGGACCGCTTCGAGACCCGGGTGAAGGTGGACCTGGGGCAGAAGAAGGGAAAGATCGTCGTCGAGTTCGCCTCGATAGACGATCTGGAGCGCATCCTCGGCCAGCTCGCGCCGGGCGAGGGCCGGGTGCTGGAGAAGAAGCTCTCAGAAGAGGCCGAGGAGGAGGACTCCGAGGGCACCGAGGAGCCGTAAGGCCCGGAGAGCCCGGAGCGCACGGAGAGGGCCGGAGGGACAAGAAGGCATACGAAGAACCTTTAGAGCTGTCGCCCCATGGATACGATGGATCCATGGGGCGACAGCTCGTTCCGCTTACGCTGGACAACCTTCCGGACCTTCCGAAGCGCTGTCGCGCTTGTGTGTTCTGGGAGCTGGACCCGGTCAGCGGTGAGGCGGCGGCGAAGACGGGGCAGCCCGAGCTGGAGAAGGAAGCCTGGATCTCGGCGGTGCTGCTGGAGTGGGGCTCCTGCGGACGCGTCGTCTATGTGGACGAGGAGCCCGTCGGCTATGTCCTCTACGCGCCCCCGGCCTATGTGCCCCGCTCCTTCGCCTTCCCCACGAGCCCCGTCTCGCCGGACGCGGTGCAGCTCATGACCGCGTGGCTGAAGCCGTCCTTCCAGGGGCAGGGGCTGGGCCGGGTCATGGTGCAGACGGTGGCCAAGGATGTGCTGCGGCGCGGCTTCAAGGCGATCGAGGCGTTCGGGGACGCGCGCTGGAAGGAGCCCGCGTGTGTGCTCCCGGCCGATCACCTTCTCGCGGTGGGCTTCAAGACCGTACGTCCGCACCACGCCTACCCCCGGCTGCGGCTGGAGCTGCGCTCGACGGTCTCGTGGCGCGAGGACGTCGAGCGGGCGCTGGACCAACTGCTCGGAGCGGTCCAGAAGGAGCCCGCGCTGCGGCCCCTGTGAGGGCACCTCCGGTCTGTCCCCACCCATGCGGTCGCTACGCGAACGGGCCCGCTCTCCGGAGAGAGCGGGCCCGTTTCACGTGAAACGAGGAAGGCGTCAGCCGATGAACTCGGACAGGTCCTTCTCGATGGCGGCCTTCGGCTTGGCGCCGACGATGGTCTTGACGACCTCGCCGCCCTGGTAGACGTTCATCGTCGGGATCGACATGATGCCGTACTTGGCGGCGACAGCCGGGTTCTCATCGATGTTGAGCTTCACGACGGTCAGCTTGTCGCTGTGCTCCGAGGCGATGGCCTCGAGGGACGGGGCGATCTGACGGCACGGGCCGCACCAGGCCGCCCAGAAGTCGACGAGGACGGGCTTGTCGCTCTTGAGCACGACCTCCTCGAAGTCGGCGTCGGTCGCGGTCACGGTGTCACCGGCCATGGTGGCTCTCCTCTTTTTCCTGTGTGATGCGTGCGAGGGCGTAGGCGAAAGTGTGGCGCTCGATCAGACCGCTGCCGCGGCTTCCTCGGCGGCTTCCTCGGCCTTCTCGGGCTCGGGCGTCTTCTCGCCGTCGATGAGGGCGGCGAGATAGCGCTCGGCGTCGAGGGCGGCGGAGCAGCCGGTGCCCGCGGCGGTGATGGCCTGACGGTAGGTGTGGTCGACGACGTCACCGGCGGCGAAGACGCCCGGGACGTTCGTGCGGGTGGAGGGGGCGTCCACCTTGACGTAGCCCTCCTCGTCGAAGTCGAGCACGCCCGTGAACAGCTCCACGCGGGGGTCGTGGCCGATGGCGACGAACAGGCCCGTGACGGGAAGCTCGCGGGTCTCACCGGTCTCGGTGTCGCGGAGGGTCAGCCCCGAGAGCTTGGTGTCCTTCTCGTGGATCTCGGCGACCTCGCTGTTCCACGCGAAGGAGATCTTCGGGTCCGCGAAGGCGCGCTCCTGCATCGCCTTGGAGGCGCGCAGGGTGTCACGGCGGTGCACGATCGTCACGGACTTGGCGAACCGCGAGAGGAAGGTGGCCTCCTCCATGGCGGTGTCGCCGCCGCCGATGACGGCGATGTCCTGCTCGCGGAAGAAGAAGCCGTCACACGTGGCGCAGTAGGAGACGCCACGGCCGGAGAGTTCGTCCTCGCGGGGCAGGCCGAGCTTGCGGTGCTGGGAGCCGGTGGAGACGATCACGGTCTTGGCGCGGTGCACGTTCCCCGCGCCGTCGGTGACGGTCTTGATCGGGCCGGAGAGATCGACGCCTGTCACGTCGTCCGGGATCAGCTCGGCGCCGAAGCGCTCGGCCTGGGCGCGCATCTGGTCCATCAGCTCCGGGCCCATGATGCCGTCCTGGAAGCCCGGGTAGTTCTCCACCTCGGTGGTGTTCATGAGCGCGCCACCAGCGGTGACGGAGCCCTCGAAGACCAGCGGCTTCAGCGACGCGCGGGCGGTGTAGAGCGCGGCGGTGTAGCCCGCAGGCCCCGAACCGATGATGATCACGTTACGGACGTCGCTCACGGGAGCCTTCCTTGTCTGCCGACTGCGTTCCGGGGGCTTCTGCATGAAGCGTTCACCCCACCCAACGGATCCTAAGGGGCAGACATTCCCGCCCCGCGCCACGACGGCAGCGGTCTGCCGGTCGGGCGGGGACGGTGCGGGTTCAGCTCTTCGGATAGGTCCGCTGGACCAGGACCTCGCCGGGGCCCGTCGCCTCGCCGCTGACGCACGAGGCGTCCACGAGATACGCGTCCACCTTGCGGACGTCGCCACCCGCGTGGGGGAGGACGACGAGATAGCCGGTGGCCTTCTTGTAGCGGGCGTCCTCGTCGACGGCGAGCGGGGTCTCGGACGTCGACGCGTCCGCGTCCCGTACGCGGGCGATGCCCTCGCGCACACAGGAGGGGACGGTGACCGAGGTGCCCGTCATCGGGCTGTCGCCGGTGTCCGGGGTGGCGGGACTCTGCTTGGTGTCGATCTCCGGTGCCGACTCGGCGGCCGGGCTCTTCTCCGCGAGCAGGGTCTGCACGTGCTGCTTCAGCGCCTGGTCCTCGGCGCCGGCCGTGGTCCTCGCGTCCGTGCTGCCCTCATTGGACGCGCTGGAGGCACCCTGCCCTGACGAGTCGAGCGACTGGACGACCAGGCCGCCGATCCCGAGTACGCCGACGACTCCCACAGCCGCGACGAGGGTGGTGCGCCAGCGGCGGCGGCGCTGGGGTCCGCGGGAGCCGTCGCGGCGCCCCGGTCCCGTCGAACCGCCGGAGTGCCCCGCGGGGCGGTCGGCGGAGCGACCGGTGGCGGCGCTTACGGGGTGGCGGTCCGCCGTTTCACGCGCATGTGGCGCATCCGTCGCATCCGATGTTTCACGTGAAACGGAGACGGGGGTGCCCGGCTCGGTCCTGGTCTCTGTTCCCGTCCCTGTTTCTGTTTCACGTGAAACAGCGCTGTTCAGCGACGGCGACGGCGACGGCGGCGTCGAGTCGAGCAGCGCTTCGGCCGCGAGTGCCGCGTCGATCCGGCCCGCCACGTCGGCGGGCATCCGCACCGGGCCCGGCAGGGTGCCGAGCGCGTCGCGGATCTCGTGGAGCGACGCCCGTACGTCCGCGCACAGCTCGCAGTCCACGAGGTGCGCCTGTACGTGGGTCGAGCGGTCAGGGGGGAGCAGCCCCTCGGTGAGCGCGGAGATCTCGGCGACTTCCGGATGTTCGTCGGTACCGGAAGCGCCGGACGCGAAAGGAGCGGATGTCATGTCTGTCCTCCACCTCCCTTCACGGCTCCGGGCGATCCTGCGATGCCTCTCGGCGGTGGGACGGATGTCCCCTGGGTCCGGTTCCTTCCCCCGCCGGGCGGCGAGTTATCCCCCTCGGGCCCGTTCGGGCGTAGGTGGGTGAGCAGGGGAAGGAGCCGGGCGCGTCCTCTGGCACAGCGGCTCTTGACGGTGCCCACGGCGACATCGAGGACCTGGGCCGCTTCCGCGACCGGATACCCCTGCATGTCCACGAGGACGAGCGCCGCGCGCTGCTCGGCCGGAAGCTCGGACAGTGCGGCGATCAGCTCTCTGTGGAGGTCCTGGCGCTCGGCGGGCACCGCGGCCGACTCGTGCGGTTCCAGGAGTTGTTCCAGGCGCTCCGTGTCGTCGGTGAGCGCGGTACGGCGGGAGGCCGCCTTGCGCGCGCGGTCCAGACAGGCGTTGACGGTGATGCGGTGCAGCCACGTCGTGACGGCGGACTGGCCGCGGAAGGTGTGCGCCGCGCGGTACGCGGAGACGAGGGCGTCCTGCACGGCGTCCGCCGCCTCCTCGCGGTCCCCGAGGGTACGCAGCGCCACCGCCCAGAGGCGGTCGCGGTGTCTGCGGACGATCTCGCCGAAGGCGTCGGGGTCGCCGTCGACGTGGCGGGCGAGGAGTTCGCGGTCGTCCGCGTGCTCCGTGGTGACCGCGCCGCGCCCCTGGCCCCCCGGCCTTCCCGGCCCCTCGGGAGGCTGTGAACCGCCGCCGCCCTCGGGCGCTTCGCGTGCGTCGTCCTCGGTGCCGGACTCGCCGTACTCGCCGTGCTCGGTGCCGTCCGGGGCGGTCGCTTCGGACTGTTCCTCGCGGCGGCGTATCGCCTCGTCGCCGCGGTCACCGCTCACCGCCGGACCCCTTCTCTCATCGCGCCTCCGTCGGTGTCAGCGTCAGCGTCAGATGCCACAGGGGTACCGGTGCCGTCGCCCCTGGCCCTAGGCCCCTAGCTCAGCACCTCGATCTCCGTGACCCGGCCACGGTAGTTGCCGTCGTCCGAAAGCGGGAGCTTCGTGAGCCAGACCAGTACGTACTGCGTCTTGATCGGCTTCTTGGCCTTGAGGGTGAGGTGCTCCCCCGAGCCGCTGGCGACCTTGCTGAACGCGCCGAGGGACGTGGGCATCCCCGTGGTCTCCTTGGGGGCCGCGAGGAAGTCGGCCGAGGTCTTGCCCATGAAATCGACCTTGACCGAGCTGACCTGCTGGAGCTTCCCGAGGTCGAGGATGAGGCCGACGCCGGACTTGAGGTTCCCGAAGTTGGGCCGTCCGTAGTACTTGCTCGTGAGCCAGTACGTCTCCTGCTTGCCGTCGATGGCGTCCTCGACGTCCTCGGGGTTCTCCTGCCCGTCGCTGCTCTCCGGGTCGAAGTCCTTCGCGCCCACGATCTTGACGGACTTGCCTGTGGGGGCCTTCTCGTGCGCCTGGACCGGGGAGGGCTTGTCCGAAGAAGTGGGCGGATCGCCCTTGAGGAGCGCGTCGGCGATCTGCCAGCTGCCCAGCCCCAGCGCCGCGATCAGCAGCGCGGACACACCCCACTTGAGTACCTTCCCGGTGCGTCCGGGAAGCGCGGCCGGGGGCTCCGCCGCACCGGCGCGTACGGCGCCGCCCGGCGGCTTGGTGGCGCCGGGGCCGCCCGCGCCGTAGGCACCCTGCTGGTAGGTGGTGCGCTGGTAGGGCGGCGGCGTGGTGAAGGAGGGCTCCGGCGGACGGATGCGCGGGAGCGTGGTGACCGCCTTGGCCAGCTCCTCCGGCGTCGCGCAGGGCTGTTCCTGGCTGGAGGCGGTGGCGCCCTCGTTGACGAGCGCGCGCATGGCGAGCTGGGAGAGGCCGCGGTGCACTCCGGCGCGCACCTGGTCGGGTGCGACGAGGGTGCCCTTGGCGAGGGTGCCGACGCCGGTGAGGCCGTACGCGTCCTCCTCGTACGGCCAGCGCTGGGTGAGCGCCGCGTACAGGAGGGCACCGATCGCCTCGGTGTCAGCGCGCTGCGGGGTCTCGCTGGTGATGCCGCGCAGCGCCGCGTTCACGGCGAGCCCACGGACGCGGTACTGGCCGGTGCCGGTGCGCAGCACGGTGGCCGGGGTCAGCCGCAAATGGGCCAGCCCCTCACGGTGCGCGGCGGCGAGGGCCTGGGAGAGCTGGCTGACGAGCTGGTAGGCGTCGTGGGGCTCCAGCGGGCCCGCGGCGAGCAGTTCGCTCAGCGGGGTGGCGTCGGGCAGCCACTCGTGGACCACGTAGACGAGTTCGCTCTCCTCGACCGCGTCCAGGACCTGCACGAAGCGCGGGTCGCCCAGGAGGGCGGCGGAACGGGCCGCTGACAGGACGCGGCGGGCGCGCGGGTGCCCTGCGGGGAGGAGGTGGACACCCACGGCGCGGCGCAGCTTCTCGTCGACGGCACGCCAGCTGCTGAAGCCGTCCAGACGGGTGACGCACTCCTCCAGACGGTAGCGCCGGGCCAGCTTGTGGCCGCTGTGCAGCTCCGGTGGTTCGGGCGTCGGCGAGGTGGCCTCGGCGCGCTCGGCCGTGGCCTTCTTGCCGCCGTCGGACTTGCCGCCGTCAGGCTTCCCGCCGTCGGAGGACGCGGTCTTGGCCCTGGGCTTGTCCTTGGCGGGGCTCTTGACGGGGTCCTTGGCGGTGCTCTTGGCCCTGGCCCCGCTGTTCTCGTCCTCGTCCTCGTCCTCGTCCTCGTCCTTGGCCTTGGTCTTGGACTTGTCCTCGGGCGCTTCCGCCTCCCCGTCCGGTTTCGCGTCGGGGGACGGGGCCTTCACGGCTGTGCCGGTGGCCTCGTCGGGGGAGTCGGGCGCTTCCTCGGCTGTGGTGTCGGAGGTGGTGTCCGCTTTTGTGCCCTCGCTCTCGGGGGATGCCTCGTCGCCGTCTCTCTCCGAGGTGGCCGTGCCGTTGGTGCCGGTGTGCTGGGCGTCAGCGGCGGTCGTGGTGCCGCCGCTGTGCCTGTCCGTCGCTCCGTCGGTCGTGACCCCGGCCCCTTGGGCGGTCGGCGGCGTATCCTCGCCGCTCGTCTCGGCCACGTCGACGGCAGCCGTGCTCCGTTCCGCCACCGTCGTTCCTGCCTCCCCATCCGTTGCAGCCACTCTTCGAAACAGCCGGAAACAATTGTGCCCACAGTCCGCCGCTATGCACGACACACGGTGGCCGTCGATGGTTGTACCCGGTGCTCCGTACTACCGTCCGAGCCGGGCGCGCACCATACCGACCATCGCCGTCATCTCCTCGATGCGCATCCGCTTCGCCGCTAGGACGAAGACAACGCCCAATGCGATCCCTCCCGCGAGCACGGAGGTCACCGAGCCGAGCACGCCGCTGCCCAGGCCCTGGGTGATTCCGTAGACCACGGCGCCCGCGACGAGGGTCGCAGGGACGCTGGCGCCCGCCAGGCGGATGTACGTACGCAGCACGCGCGAGCCGTCCAGGTCCCCGCCCAGTCGCCTGCGCAGCCTGCGCCAGGCGACCCCGACCCCGATGACGTAGGCGAGGCCGTAGGAGGCCGCCATGCCGACGACGGCCCAGCGCGCGGGCAGCACGAGGAAGCACGCGGCGGACGCGACGGCGTTCACGGCGGCGACGATGACCGTGTTGAAGAAGGGGGTGCGGGTGTCCTCGTACGCGTAGAAGGCGCGCAGGACCACGTACTGCACGGAGAAGGGGATGAGCCCGATGCCGAAGGCCATCAGCGTGTAGCCCATGGAACGGGCGGCGTCGAGGCCGGAGGAGCCGTAGATCATGGTGCACATCGGGATGCCGAGGGCGATGAAGCCGAAGGCGATGGGCACGATGGCGACGGCGGAGTTGCGCAGGCCGTGCGAGATGTCGTCGCGGACGGCGCCGGTGTCGCCGTCGTCGGCGGCGCGGGAGAGGCGGGGGAGCAGGGCCGCCATCACCGAGACGGTGATGATCGCCTGCGGCATGTTCCAGATGAGCTGGGCCTGGGAGTAGGCGATGTAGCCCGCTCCGGAGTGGCCGTCCTGGGAGGCGGTCTCGCCCGCCCAGGTGGAGAGCTGGGAGACGACGAGGACGCCGGCCTGGTTGGCGAGGACGAAGAGGATCGTCCATTTGGCGAGCTTGGCCGCCTTGCCGAGGCCGTGCCCGCGCCAGTCGAAGCGCGGCCGGACCTTGAAGCCCGCGGCCCGCAGGTACGGGACCATCGCGAGGGCCTGCACGACGAGACCGAGCAGGGTGCCGACGCCCAGCAGGCGCACGGCCTCGGGCGGGATGGAGTCGACGGTCATCTGGGAGGTGGCGGCGGTGCCGTAGACCCAGAGGAACATGCCGATCGTCGACATGATCACGATGTTGTTGAGGACCGGGGTCCACATCATGGCGCCGAAGCGCCCGCGCGCGTTGAGGATCTGGCCCATCACCACGTGGATGCCCATGAAGAAGATCGTGGGCAGGCAGTAGCGGACGAAGGAGACCGCGACCTCGTTCGCCTGCGGGTTGTCGGCGATCTTGACCGACATCAGCTTGACCAGCAGCGGCGCCGCGAGGACGGCCAGCACGGTGAGAACACCGAGGAGCACGGCCACGAGTGTCAGCAGCCGGTTCGCGTACGCCTCGCCGCCGTCCTCGTCGTCCTTCATGGCGCGCACGAGCTGCGGGACGAAGACCGAGTTGAGGCCGCCGCCGACCGTGAGCACGTAGATCATGGTCGGCACGGTGATGGCGAGCTGGTAGGTGTCACCGAGGACGGCTGCGCCGAGCGCGGCGACGATCATCGCCGACCGTACGAAGCCGGTCAGGCGGGACACCATCGTGCCCGCGGCCATTATGGCGCTGGACTTCAGGAGGCCGCCGCCTCCGCCGCCTCCTCCGCCCCCGTCGGACGAGGGCGGAGCGGCCGGGGCCGCGTCGGGTCCCGGGGGGCCTGCGGGGCCCGAGGGGCCCCCGCCCGGCTGTCCTACGGGCTGTCCGACGGGTTCGGCTCCGGGCGCCGCGGCACCCGCGGGCGGGCCCATGGGCGGGGCTGCCTCGGGCCGGGGCGGCGGGGGGGAGGCGGCGTACGGGGGGTGCTGCGGCTGGTGGGGTTGCTGGGGCTGCCGCGACGGCTCGTACGGGCCCTGCGGCGGCTGGTGCGACTGCTGGGGCGCGAACGGCTGCTGCGCGGGCTGTGTCTGCTGTGTGTGCGGGATGGCCTGCGTCTGCTGGGACTGCTGCGTTCCCTGTGCCCGCGGGGCCTGCTGCTGGGCGTAGGCGGGCTGCGCCTGCTGGCCGGGGTGCCCTGCCTGGTCCGGGTGCTGCGGCTGGTGGGGCGGCCGTGGCGGGGGCGGTGCCTGGGCCTGCGAGGGGGCCTGCGGCTGCGGAGGCTGCTGGGGGTTCGGGGTGTGCTGCCGCGCGTGCGGGGGCGCGCCCTGCGCGTGCTGCGGCTCGTGGCCCTGGTCGCGGAAGAGGTGCGCGAAGGCGTCGTTCTGGGGCGACGGAGGGGACTGGGGCGGCTGCGGCACCTGGCCGTCATGACCGCCACGGCCGTCCCCGCTCCCGTCGCCCTCGCCGGGCGCGCCGCCGAGCAGGCCGTCGACGCCGGTCAGCTCGACGGTGGACGGGTCGTCGCGGCCCTCGTACGGGTCGCGCGGATACGCGTCCCGTGCGTACGGGTCCTCCGGTGGCTGAGAGCCGTCACCCGGGGTCCGGCCCCGGTCACCGTCGTACGGCGCATTCATCGCTTCCTCTACCCCTGCCCCTGCTCGCCCAGCTCGCTCAACGGTTCACTTTCTCACCCGCGGCCGACCGGGCGCCGCTTTCCGGGCCGGTGTCGCCCCTGTCCGAGCCGTGACCCGCGTGCTCTTTGTCCTGCTCGGGGCGCCGGTCCTCGTCCTCGCGCTGGTCGTCGCCCCTGCCGTCCGGAGCGCCGGTTCCGGCCCCGCCGCTGCCCCCGGTACCGCCGGAGCCGCCGGAGCGGTCAGGACCGCCCGTGCCGCCCGGCCCGTCCGTACCGGGACCCGCGCCGGGGTCCGTACCGGAGCCGTCGGAACCGGAACCGTCGGAGTCAGAGCCGGAGCCGGAGTCGGCGGGCTCAAGCGGCGCGTCCGGGTCGACGGGCGGGCCGGTCCTGCGCTTGCGCTGCGTGTACATCCGGATCCCGGCCAGCACCACCAGCAGCACGCCGCCCGCGATGACGAGCAGGACGGCCGAGGTGATGGAGGTGACGTTCACCCGGAACCGCATGGGCTTGCCGTAGGGCTTGCCGTCCTTGGTGTAGAGCTGGGCCTCGACGAACGAACGGCCGTTGGCCTTCGCGGAGGTCGTGAACTTCACGGACTGGCTGTGGCCGCCGTCCACCTTCACCGGCTGGCTCTGGCCGACGTCCAGGCCGATGCGGCGACTGGACTTCAGGCGCAGCTCCAGCCCGTCGACCTCCTGCACCAGGTTGTTCTGCACCGTGACGGGGATCGTCGCGCTGCGGCCCGAGAGGGTGATCGGGGACTTCTGGATGAGGTGGACCTTCTTCGTCAGCCCGATCAGATAGGACTGCACCGACTCGCGGTACTCGGTGCCGCCCTTGGCGTCGCCGCGCCAGGAGGTGGAGACCGCGCGGTCTATGGCGGTGCCGAAGGGGGTGACGACGCGGTCGCCGCGGGTCAGGACCTGCTTGAAGTCCTCCAGGGTGGCCTCGGTCTGCTGCACCCGCTCGTACGCCTCCGTCGGCAGCTCCTGCTTGCGCAGCGCCGAGGGGTACGAACCGGAGCCGGGGACACGGGTGTTGGCGTTCGGGTCGGGCTTGGCCTTCGCCGCGTCCGACAGGTCCTGGCCCTCGGTCCACAGCCCGCTCTGGTCCAGCGAGCTGAGCGCCGTCGCCATGGCCTGCGCCTGGGACGCGGTGGGCATCCGCTGCGGTGCGACGACGATGCTGCGCTGCTTCGTGGGCGCCTGCGCGGTGATCGCCAGCGTCTCGGCCAGGAACCGCTGCACGGCCTTCGAGGAGGCACCGGCGCGCGACATGTCCCCCGCGAACGCCTTGGAGAGGCCCGTGTCGGCGACGAGAGCGGTGTTGCCGCCCCCGATGGGCCGGGCGGCCGTGGGAGCGTACGAGAGGGCCGTGTCGCGGATGCTGTCGCCGCGCGCGATGACGTTGTGCGCGCCCGCCGAGGTGGCCACGTCGACGATGGAGGAGTCCACCGCGCCGTCCACCGGCCAGGCGAAGTCCGTGCGGGGCCGGGTGTGCAGGATCGTCTCGACGGTGTCCGAGGCCAGCTCCGTCGCCGGGCCGAGGTTGCTGAGGGCGCCGGGGACGCTCTTGCCGCGGTGGGCGAGGGAGGCGAGGTCGGGATCGCCGAACGGGAGGGCCGCCACCTCCTCGCCCTTCACGGCGTCCTGGAGGTCCATGAGCCACTGCTTCGCGTACTCCTGGCCCTTCCCCGCCACGGTGCCGCCGTCCTCGTCCTGGACGCGGTAGCGCTTCGTCATCGCGTCGACGGTGGCGAGCAGATCGGGGTCGATGACCCAGGTGACGGGGAGGTCCTTGCCCAGCGTCACCATCTGCTGGAGCCTGCCGCCCGGCGCGAGGTCGCGGGCGAGCTCGTCGTCGCGGAAGACGGGGGTCTGCTGCTCGTCGGACTCCGTGCGCGCCGTGAGGTGGGGGGTGGAGACGAGCGGCCACAGATACGTCATCCGCGTCTTCTCGCGGGACGCCGACTCCTGCCAGGGGAGGAAGCTGCGGGTGATGCCCAGGAGCTGGTCGTAGGGCCGCTTGCTGGTCTTGCCCGTCAGCGAGACGCCCACCTGATAGACGCCGTCGCGGCTCAGCTTGAGCTGGCTGACGGGCACCTTGAGCGTGAAGGAGCGGCTGATTCCGGGCTGGAGGGTGCCCACCTTCTCCGCGCGCTTGCCGCCGATCTCGCTGCCGTCGGCGCCGGAGAGATAGCTCTCACGCTCGGCCGCCTGGCCGATGGCGCCCCGGCTGCCGAGGCTGGGGCCGATGCGCAGGGCGACGCTGCCGTCCGTGATGGCCGTCTTGCTGTCGTTGGTGACGGTGCCGGTGACGGTGAGGGTGTCGCCCTTCTCCGGTGTGCTGGGCGTGAGGGTGTTCACGGACAGGTCCGCCGTACGGGAACCGCTGCCCTCGGTGTCCGCAGAGCGCGTCGCGGGCGCGGCGGCGGGTGCCGCGTGTGCGGCGGGCGCCGAGCCCGGGAGGGGCGCCAGGGCGCCCAGCACGGGCGCGGTGGCGAGGAGGGCGATCGTGGTGCGCCGCAGCCACCGGCGGAGGGGAGCGGTCGGGATGCCCTGAATCTCAGCCGCCTCGGCCACGCGCTCGTCCGTCCCGTCGTGTCGTCGTGGATAGCTCTGGAAGGTCTGGAAGCTCTGGAAGGTGGGGTGCCGGTGGTTCTGAATCCCTGATGGTAACGATGCCTCACCAGTGGAAGTGCCGCGGCTCGGTCCACATGCTGCCATCTCCCGTGAGTGCCGCCGCACACGCTCGCGCGAGGGCCGTCGTACGAGCGCGCGGGAGGCGGCAACGTACCCTGTTCTGTCGTGCCGAACGCCAAGGAAGACAGCCAGTTGACACAGCCAGTTCCCGCCGCCCAGGAGCAGCTCAGTGAGGTCCAGCACCGGGCGGTGAGCGAGCTGCTGCGGGTGTCCCCCGTGGCCGACGATCTCGCCCGCCGCTTCGAGGCGGCCGGGTTCACGCTGGCCCTGGTCGGGGGCTCGGTGCGGGACGCGCTGCTGGGGCGGCTCGGCAACGACCTGGACTTCACGACCGACGCCCGGCCCGAGGACGTGCTGCGGCTCGTGCGCCCGTGGGCGGACGCGGTCTGGGAGGTGGGCATCGCCTTCGGGACGGTCGGCCTCCGCAAGGACGCGGGCGAGGGAGCCGAGGGCGGGGCGCCGCAGAGCTTCCAGATCGAGGTGACCACGTACCGCTCCGAGGCGTACGACCGGACCTCGCGCAAGCCCGAGGTGTCCTACGGGGACTCCATCGAGGAGGACCTGGTCCGGCGCGACTTCACGGTGAACGCGATGGCCGTCGCGCTGCCCGCCAAGACGTTCATCGATCCGCACGGCGGCCTGGAGGACCTGGCGCGCAGGGAGCTGCGGACGCCGGGAGCGCCGGAGGCGTCCTTCTCTGACGACCCGCTGCGGATGATGCGCGCGGCGCGCTTCGCCGCGCAGCTCGGCTTCGAGGTGGCGGACGACGTCGTCGCCGCGATGACGGCCATGGCGGACCGCATCGGGATCGTCTCGGCCGAGCGCGTGCGTGACGAGTTCAACAAGCTCCTGCTCTCCCCCGATCCGCGCAAGGGCCTGCGGCTGCTCGTGGACACAGGGCTTGCGGAGCGTGTGATTCCGGAAATCCCCGCGCTGCGTCTGGAGCGCGACGAGCACCACCGGCACAAGGACGTCTACGAGCACTCGCTGACGGTGCTGGAGCAGGCCATGGACCTGGAGGAGGACGGGCCCGACCTGACGCTGCGGCTCGCGGCGATCCTCCACGACATCGGCAAGCCGCGCACGCGCCGCTTCGAGAAGGACGGCAGGGTCTCGTTCCACCACCACGAGGTGGTCGGCGCGAAGATGACCAAGAAGCGGATGACCGCGCTCAAGTACAGCAACGAGCTGGTGAAGGACGTCTCCCGGCTCGTGGAGCTGCACCTGCGCTTCCACGGCTACGGTACGGGCGAGTGGACGGATTCGGCGGTACGGCGGTACGTACGGGACGCGGGGCCCCTGCTGTCGCGGCTGCACAAGCTGACCCGGTCCGACTGCACGACGCGGAACAAGAAGAAGGCCAGTGCGCTCTCCCGCGCGTACGACGGCCTGGAGGAGCGGATCGCGCGTCTCCAGGAGCAGGAGGAACTGGACGCGATCCGCCCGGACCTGGACGGGAACGACATCATGCGGGTGCTGGGCATTTCGCCGGGGCCCGAGGTGGGGCAGGCGTACAAGCACCTGCTGGAGCTGCGTCTGGAGAACGGGCCCATGGAGCGGGACGAGGCGGTGGCCGCGCTCAAGGAGTGGTGGGCCGGACACGAGGACGGCTCCTGACGGTTCCTCGCGGGGCAAGGAGTGGTGGGCCGGACACGAGGACGGCTCCTGACGGTTCCTCGCGGGTCCTGACGGTTCGCGGCTCCTGACGGCTCCTAGCGGGTTCTGATGTCCTGGGCCCTGACTCCGCTCCGTTTCACGTGAAACATCGCGACGGCGACCGCCGCGTACAGCACCGCCACCGTCAGCACGAGCGCCGGTGAGCGGCCGTGCGGCGGCAGCATCAGCGCGGCGACGCCCGCCGCTCCCACGAAGGCGACGTTGAAGAGCATGTCGTAGAGGGAGAAGACCCGGCCCCGGTAGGCGTCGTCCACGGAGGACTGGACGGTCGTGTCCGTCGTGATCTTCGCACCCTGGGTGACGAGGCCGAGCACGAAGGCGGCCACCAGCATCGGCACCGGTTCGAAGGGCAGCGCCAGGGCGGGTTCCAGCACGGCGGCTATGGCCGCGCACAGTGCCAGCCACCCGAACCGGCTCACGCGCCCGACGGCCCAGGGTGTGAGGACGGCGGCCATGAAGAAGCCGAACCCGGAGACCCCCACGGCGAGCCCGAGCAGCTTCAGCCCGTCGGCGGCGGCCGTCTCCCCGGCCCCGGCGTCGGCTCCCGCTCCGGATCCCGCCTCGTCGATGCCGCCCACCTCGTCGATGCCGTCGATGTCGTCGAGCCCCGCGGCCCCGTCGGTCCACGAGTACCGGCACAGCATCAGCACCATGACCGTCAGCGCCCCGTAGCAGAACCGCATCACCGTCATCGCGCCGAGCGCCAGCGCCGCGGTGCGCCGCTCGGTGAGGTGGCGCAGCCCCGCGACCAGGCCCCGCGCGGTGCTGGAGAGTGCCTGGGCCAGCCGGGGCCGCTCCTGCCCAGGGCCCGGTCCCAGCAGGTCCCGGGCCATACGGAGCGAGGCGAGCCCGCCCAGCAGATACAGCAGGGCGCCCACGAGGACGACGGACGCGTCGGCCTCCTTGCCCGCGCCCGGCGTGACGAGGCGTACGACGAAGGCGATCCCGGCGCCCGCTGTCACGGCGAGCGTGCCCGCCGTCGGTGCGAGGGAGTTGGCCATCACCAGCCGCTCCTCGTCCACGACGCGAGGGAGCGCGGCCGAGAGCCCGGCGAGGACGAAGCGGTTCACGGCCGTGACCGCGAGCGCGGAGAGGTAGAACAGCCACTCCGGCACGGGGCCCAGCATCAGCGCGACCGTGCACACGGCGAGCAGCGCGCGCAGCAGATTCCCGTACAGCAGCACCTGCCGCCGTCGCCAGCGGTCCAGGAGGACGCCCGCGAAGGGGCCGAGCAGGGAGTACGGGAGGAGCAGCACCGCCATGGCCGAGGCGATGGCGGCCGGTGAGGTCTCCTTCTCCGGCGAGAAGACGACGTAGGCGGCGAGCGCGACCTGATAGACGCCGTCGGCCAGTTGGGAGAGGAGACGCACCGCGAGCAGTCGTCGGAAGCCGGGGAAGTGCAGCAGTGTGCGGAGATCACCGACGGCGCTCATGGCCCCAGCTTCACACACGCGGCGCCGCCTCACACAGGGCGCGTGTTTCACGTGAAACATCGCCCCCGGCCCCCGGCCCCCGCGCCCGGGACCGGGTCCGGGTCCGGGGCGGCGGGCGCCCGGACTCAGCGTGCCGGGGTTCCCCAGCGGACGTAGGTGCCCTTGCCCTCGAAGTGGGCCGTGCCCGCGTGCTCGGCACTCCGGCCCAGCGTGAACACGTCGGGTGCCCGGTCCAGGGCGCCGCCCCCGGGGTCGTCCGAGCCGTCCCTGCGCACCACGTCCCGCTCGGGCAGCAGCGCGTCGCGCACGATCACGGCGCACAGATAGAGGGTGCCGAGCAGGTGGACGAGGATCACGAGCTGGTAGCCCTCGGTGGGCAGGCCCTGGTGCTTGTCACCGCTGCCGGTGTAGGCGAGGTACATCCAGATGCCGATGAAGTACATGACCTCGCACGCCTGCCAGATGAGGAAGTCGCGCCACCGGGGACGCGCGAGCGCCGCGAGGGGGATCAGCCACAGCACGTACTGCGGCGAGTAGACCTTGTTGGTCAGGATGAAGAGGGCGATGACGAGGAAGGCGAGCTGCGCGAAGCGCGGGCGGCGCGGCGCGGCGAGCGCGAGCGCGGCGATCCCGGCGCAGCCGAGGACCATCAGGATCATCGCGTAGGCGTTGGCGTCGTCCAGGGGGTTGCCGGTGCGCTGGGAGATGATCAGCCAGATGGAGCCGAAGTCCACGGGGCGCTCCTGGCTGAAGGAGTAGAACTTCGACCAGCCCTCGGGCGCCAGCACCATCACCGGCAGGTTGACGCACGCCCACGCCCCGAAGGCCCCGCCCAGCGCCCGGCCGAACTCGCGCCAGCGGCCCGCGCGCAGGCACAGCACCAGCAGGGGGCCGAGCAGCAGCACCGGATAGAGCTTGGCCGCTGTGGCGAGCCCGATCAGCACCCCGGCCGCCAGGGGGCGTTCGCGTGCCCACATCAGCATCGCGGCGGCGGTGAGGGCGACGGCGAGCAGGTCCCAGTTGACGGTCGCCGTGAGCGCGAAGGCGGGCGCGAGGGCGACGAGGAGGCCGTCCCAGGGGCGGCGCCTGTGCGTACGGGCGACGCAGACGGCGAGCACCGCGGTGCACACCATCAGCATCCCGGCGTTGACCAGCCAGTAGAGCTGCTCCTGGTGCTGGAGGTCGCCGCCACCGGGCGTCAGCCAGGCGGCGATCTGCATGAACAACCCTGTGAGCACGGGGTATTCGAGGTAGTCCATGCCGCCCGAGACGCTCTCGGGGATGTGGTCGAAGTAGGGGATCAGCCCGTCGGCGAAGCCACGGCCCACGAAGAGGTGCGGGATGTCCGAGTAGCACGCGTGTACGTACTGGCTGGTCTGCCCCGAGAACCAACTCCCGCTGTAGCAGGGCAGCTTCTGCACCATGCCCAGCGCGTACATGCCCAGTGCCACGAGGGCGACGACCCGTACCGGCGTCCACCAGCCGGCCCCGGTGAGCGCGCGACGGCCCACGGGCCCGCCGATCAGCTCGCTGGCCGCGGCGGCGGTCTCGTCCTGCTCTGTGGGACGTACGGGAGCGGTGTCCTTGTCCGTGGGGTGCGCGCTCGTCATGGGGCACATCCTGCCGCATCATCCTGAGCGCCCGCGGAGGCACCGGGCGCGACCAGCGCGACCAGCGCGACCGCGACCACGGGCACCCTCCCCGTGGGGAACGGCCCGCACACGGGAAACGGGCCGCACGGGCGGAAGTCCGCCCGTGCGGCCCGTTCGGGGACCGCGTGCCGCTGGTGCTCGCGGCTGTTTCTCCGCGCGGCTATTCCTCCCTGCGGCTGCTGCCGTTCTGGCCGAAGATGCTGTTGCCGTCGGTGTCGCCGGTATCGCCGGTGTCACCGCCGCTGTCACCGGCCGTGCTGCCCTGATCGGAGCCTTGGTCGGTGCCCTGATCAGTGCCCTGGTCGGTGCCCTCGTTGCCGCTGGTCTGGCCCTCGTCCTGGCAGTCCCAGGGGTACTTGCAGCTCTCGCTGGGGTCGGGCGAGCCGGAGGGGGACGTCTCCGACTCGGTCGGGGTCGGGGACTTGGAGGGCTCCTCCTCCTCTTCCGTCTCGGTCGGGGTCGGCGTCGGGCTCGGGCTGGCGCCGTCGCCGTAGACCTTCTCGCCGATCGGCGCGGGCGTCGGGAAGTCCTTGACCGGCTGGCCCTTGAGGGCTTCCTTCATGTACAGCGTCCAGATGTCGGCGGGGAAGGACGCACCGTGGATCGAATCCTCGCCGCCCACGCCGTACATCTTCTTGAACTTCTGGACCTTGGCCTTGTCGTTGACCCGCCACATGCCGATCGCCGTCGACATCTGCGGCGTGTAGCCGGTGAACCAGGCCGACTTGTTGTCGTCCGTCGTACCCGTCTTGCCCGCCGCCGGACGACCCAGGGCCTTGGCCTTTGAACCGGTGCCGCTCTTGACCACGGTCTCCAGCACGTCGGTGACGTTGTCGGCGACAGCGGAGTCGAAGGCGCTCTCGGTCTTCTTCTCGTGCTTCCACTTGACGACGCCGTCCTGCTCCACCTTGTTCACGGAGTAGGGCTCGGCCTGGATACCGCTCTTCGCGAAGGTGCCGTAGGCGCCCGCCATCCGGATCGCGCTCGGCGCCGAGGTGCCCAGCGAGAAGGTGGGGGTGGTGCGCGCGAGGCTGTCCTCGTTGAGGCCCGCGTCGAGCGACGCCTGCTTCACCTTGTCGATGCCGACGTCCATGCCCAGCTGGATGTAGGGCGTGTTGACGGAGAACTGCATCGCGGTGCGCAGGCTGACGCGGCCCTTGTCCTCGTCACCGTCGTTGCGCTGGAGCCACTCGCCGCCGTCCTTGTCCTGCCAGGTGGTGCCGTCGTAGTTGAGCAGCTTCACCTTGTTGTTGCCGTTGTAGACACTCTTCGGCGAGACCGGGGTGCGCATGCTGGCGGGCTGCGTCTCCGGGCCCGAGGGGTCGCGCACGCCGTCGCGCATGGCCGCGGCCAGCACGAAGGGCTTGAAGGTCGAACCCACCTGGACACCGGTGTAGTCGGCGTTGTTGGTGAAGTGCGTGGTCGCGTCCTCGCCGCCGTAGATCGCGGTGATGGCACCGTCGCCCGGCTTCACCGAAGCGCCGCCGAACTGCACGTACTTGTCGACGTCGCGCTTCTCCGGGTCGATGTTCTCCTTCTTGACCTTCGCGACGGCCTTTTCCATCTGGGACGTCTGCTTCTTGTCGAACGTCGTGTGGATCTTGTAGCCGCCCTGCTTGAGCTGGCGGTCGGTGATGCCGCTCTCAGGGTTGTTGGTGATGTAGTTGTTGGCGAGGTCGACGAGGTAACCCGTCTGCCCCTTCAGCTCCATCGACTTCTTCGGCTGCTTGGGCATCGGGAACTCGGTGATCTTGGCCCGGTCCGCCTTGCTCAGCGCGCCGGTCGCCACCTCGCGGTCCAGCGTCCACTTCCAGCGCGCCTCGGCCCGCTTGGTGTTCTTCGCCGGTGTGGCCGCCGAACCGATGCCGCCCGCCGGGTCGTAGAGGTTCGGGCCGTTGACCGTCGCGGAGAGGAAGGCGGACTCGCTGGCCGTCAGGTCCTTGGAGTCCTTGCGGTAGTACGCCTGCGCCGCCGCCTGGATGCCGTAAGCGCCGCGCCCGTAGTACGCGGTGTTGAGGTACCCGGCGAGGATGTCGGGCTTGTCCTCCGACCACCCCACCTTGATGGAGATGAACAGCTCCTTGGCCTTGCGCGTCAGGGTCTGCGACTGGTCCAGGTACGTGTTCTTCACGTACTGCTGGGTGATCGTCGAACCGGACTGCGTCTCGCCGCCCGTGGCCATCTTGAACACGGCGCGCGCGATGCCCATCGGGTCGACGCCGCTGTCCTCGTAGAACGTCTCGTTCTCCGCGGAGATGACGGCGTTCTGCATGGACTCGGGGATCTGGGAGAGCGGCACGATCTGACGGTTCTGCTCACCGCCGCCCGCGACGACCATCTGGCTGCCGTCGGCCCAGTAGTAGACGTTCTTCTGCTGCTGGGTCGCCTTGTTCGGGTCCGGCACCTGCACGAGGGCGAGGGCGATGCCGGAGAGGCCCACGATCAGCCCTATGAAGGCCAGGCAGGAGCCCAGCACCTGTTTCCAGGAGGGGACCCAGCGCCGGGCGCCGTACTTGTCCGAACGGGGGTAGTCGATGAACCGCTTCTTGGGCGGCTCCCCACGGCCTCGGCCGCGCCCTCCCCTGGCCGCGGCGCGTCCTCCCGCGGCGGCTCCGGCCCCGGCCCCGGCGGCCGACGCGGCGCTCGCGTTCGCGGCGCGACGGCGACCGCCCCCGCGCTGTGCCGCTTTGCGCGCTTCAGCGCGGCTGCCGTACGAGGCGGGGGAGTCCGTGTCGCCTCGCGGCGACGCGGCACGGCGGCCGGATGACGGCGGCTGCGCTGCGCGTCGGCCGCGCCCCTGCGGCGGCTTTCGACGGTGCTCGCTCATGTGGAACAGCTACTCCTCGGGCAGGCGCTCGCGCCTGAAGGTGGCAGTTGACGTCTGGTCCCCCCGAGTACGGCCGCTCCACGTTCCCGGAACCGACCGCACTGCACCCAGGACGAGGACGCTCACACGCGTCGCACGGTTCCCAGTGGTGGTCTGCACAGCGGACAGACTACGCAGCTCCAAAACCCTTCTTAACCCACATTCACCTCAATTGACTCAAGTTGCCTGCGGTGAATCAGTGATGTGTATCCCCTCACCACGCTCCCCCTTGTCGTTCGCACGCCCCCGTCCTATCGTCGTGATGTATCGAGCCGATACATCAGCGCGACATAAAACCCCGATACATCGACGATGGACCGGGACACGGCAGTGGCTACGGAGGTGAAGGCGGACCATGAGCAGACGCTCCGGCATCCTCGAATTCGCCGTCCTCGGGCTGCTGCGCGAGTCGCCGATGCACGGCTATGAGCTGCGTAAACGGCTCAACACCTCGCTGGGCGTCTTCCGCGCCTTCAGCTACGGCTCGCTCTATCCCTGCCTCAAGACGCTGGTTCAGCAGGGGTGGTTGATCGAGGAGCCCGCGCCCCCGCAGGAAGACCCCCGCGCGGCGACGCTCGCCGGACGCCGGGCGAAGATCGTTTACCGGCTGACGGCCGAAGGCAAGGAGCACTTCGAGGAACTCCTCTCCCAGACAGGTCCTGACGCCTGGGAGGACGAGCACTTTGGCGTCCGCTTCGCGTTCTTCGGACAGACCTCGCGCGACGTACGCATGCGCGTACTGGAAGGCCGTCGCAGCCGCCTTGAGGAGCGGCTCGCGAAGATGCGCGCCTCCCTCGCCCGTACGCGCGAGCGCCTGGACGACTACACCCTCGAATTGCAGCGCCACGGCATGGAGTCCGTGGAGCGCGAGGTCCGCTGGCTCAACGAGCTGATCGAGAGCGAGCGGGCAGGGCGCGACCAGCGCGCGGACGCGCCGGACGAGCGCCAGTCAGAAGACACGGGCGGTGGGCCCCGGCACCCGGGTACGACCCCGCCGGATCCGTCCGACGACACCACCTGAGAGGCCCCGCAGACGAGCGGGACCCCATCGAGAACACACAGGGAGCAACCGGAATGGGTTCGGTTCGCGTAGCCATCGCAGGCGTGGGCAACTGCGCCGCCTCGCTGGTGCAGGGCGTCGAGTACTACAAGGACGCCGACCCGGACAGCAAGGTCCCGGGTCTCATGCACGTCCAGTTCGGCGACTACCACGTGCGCGACATCGAGTTCGTCGCCGCGTTCGACGTCGACGGCAAGAAGGTCGGCCTCGACGTCGCCGAGGCCATCGGCGCCAGCGAGAACAACACCATCAAGATCTGCGACGTGCCGCCGACCGGTGTCCAGGTCCAGCGCGGCCACACCTACGACGGCCTGGGCAAGTACTACCGCCAGACCATCGAGGAGTCCGACGCGGCGCCCGTGGACGTCGTCAAGGCGCTCAAGGACGCGCAGGCCGACGTGCTGGTCTGCTACCTCCCGGTGGGCTCCCAGGAAGCGGTCGAGTTCTACGCCCAGTGCGCCATCGACGCGGGCGTCGGCTTCGTCAACGCCCTCCCCGTCTTCATCGCGGGCACCAAGGAGTGGGCCGACAAGTTCACCGAGGCGGGCGTCCCGATCGTCGGCGACGACATCAAGTCCCAGGTGGGCGCCACCATCACGCACCGCGTCATGGCCAAGCTCTTCGAGGACCGCGGCGTCGTCCTGGACCGCACCATGCAGCTCAACGTGGGCGGCAACATGGACTTCAAGAACATGCTGGAGCGCGAGCGCCTGGAGTCCAAGAAGATCTCCAAGACGCAGGCCGTCACCTCTCAGATCCGCGACCGCGACATGGGCGAGGACAACGTCCACATCGGCCCCTCGGACTTCGTCGCCTGGCTCGACGACCGCAAGTGGGCCTACGTCCGCCTTGAGGGCCGCGCGTTCGGCGACGTGCCGCTCAACCTGGAGTACAAGCTGGAGGTCTGGGACTCCCCCAACTCCGCCGGCGTCATCATCGACGCGCTGCGCGCCGCGAAGATCGCCAAGGACCGCGGCATCGGCGGCCCGATCCTCTCGGCCTCCTCGTACTTCATGAAGTCCCCGCCCGTGCAGTTCTACGACGACGAGGCGCGCGAGCAGGTGCAGCTCTTCATCGACGGCAAGGTCGACCGCTGACCCACGGCCACCCGGCCTGACGGGCCGCACATACGGAAGGACCCCCGCGAGCCTCGCGGGGGTCCTTCCGTATGCGGGCGTGCTCCGCGTAAGGAACCGCGTCAGCGGTCCACCGTGCGGTCCGTCATCGTCGTCGTGTGCCGCAGGATGGCGGGCAGCTCCTCGCCCACCTTCGGCTCCGGCGCGTCGTCCGGGATGAACAGGATCGACACCTGCATGTGCGGCGGCTCGGCGAACCAGCGCTGCTTGCCCGCCCAGACGAACGGCGACAGGTTCCTGTTGACCGTCGCGAGACCGGCCCGCGCCACGCCCTTGGCCCGCGAGGTCATCCCGTGCAGCGCCTTCGGCGCCTCCAGGCCCACCCCGTGCGACGTCCCGCCCGCGACGACCACGAGCCAGCCGTCACCGGCCACCTTCTGCTGCCGGTAGCCGAACCTGTCGCCCTTGGCCACCCGCGTCACGTCCAGGATCGCGCCCCGGTACTCCGTCGAGTCGTGGTCCCCCAGCCACAGCCGGGTGCCGATGCGCGCCCGGAAGTTGGTCTGCGGGAACTGCTGCTGGAGCCGCGCGAACTCGTCCGGCTTCAGATGGCTCACGAACATCGTGTCCAGCGGCAGCCGCGCCGCGCGCAGCCGGTCCATCCAGCCGATGACCTCGTCCACCGCGTCCGAGCCGTCCGCGCGGTCCAGCGGCAGATGGATCGCGAAACCCTCCAGCCGTACCTCGTCGATCGCGGCGTGCAGCTTCGGCAGGTCGGCCTCCGTGACACCGTGCCGCTTCATGCTGCTCATCACCTCGATGACGACCCGCGCCCCGCGCATCAGCCCGACGCCCTCCACGGAGGACACCGAACGGATAGCGCGGTCGGGCAGCGGAACCGGTTCCTCGTCCTTGCGGAACGGGGTGAGCACCAGCAGGTCACCGCTGAAGAAGTCCTTCGTACGGGCCGCCTCGTAGGTCGTACCGACCGCGAGGACGTCCGAGCCGAAGCGGGTGGCCTCGTCGGCGAGCCGCTCGTGGCCGAACCCGTAGCCGTTGCCCTTGCAGACCGGGACGATCCCCGGGAACCGCTGGATCACAGACTGCTGGTGCGCCCGCCAGCGATCGGTGTCGACGTAGAGGGTGAGCGCCATGGCCGGTACGGAACCTTTCTGTTCGGGATGTGAGGGGCGGGCCCTGGGACGAGGCGGCGCGGAGGCCGGGCCTCAGCGCCGCGACATGTAGATGTCGAGCGCCTTGTGCAGCAGCTTGTTCAGGGGGAAGTCCCACTCACCGAGGTACTCGGCCGCCTGCCCGCCGGTCCCGACCTTGAACTGGATCAGGCCGAAGAGATGGTCGGTCTCGTCCAGCGAGTCGCTGATGCCGCGCAGGTCGTAGACGCTCGCGCCCAGCGCGTAGGCGTCCTGGAGCATGCGCCACTGCATCGCGTTCGACGGACGCACCTCGCGCTTGTGGTTCGCGGAGGCGCCGTAGGAGTACCAGACATGACCGCCCACGATCAGCATCGTGGCCGCCGCGATCCGCTCGCCCTCGTGCTCGGCGAAGTACAGCCGCATCCGGTTCGGGTCCTCGGAGTTGAGGACCTTCCACATGCGCTCGAAGTACGCCTTCGGACGCGGCCGGAACTTGTCGCGCTCGGCGGTGATCTCGTACAGCCGCTGCCAGTCGTCCAGATCGTCGAGCCCGCCCTGCACGACCCGCACGCCCGCCTTGTCGGCCTTCTTGATGTTGCGGCGCCACAGCTGGTTGAAGCCCTTGTGGACCTCGTCCAGCGAGCGGTTCTCCAGCGGGACCTGGAAGACGTAGCGCGGCTGCACGTCCCCGAAGCCCGCGCCGCCGTCCTCGCCCTGCTGCCAGCCCATGCGGCGCAGCTTGTCCGACACCTCGAAGGCGCGGGGCTCGATGTGCGTCGCCTCGACGTCCCGCAGCCGCGTGACCTCGGGGTCCTGGATGCCCTTCTTGATCGCGGCGGCGTCCCAGCGCCGGATCACCACGGGCGGGCCCATCTTCACCGAGAAGGCGCCCTGGTGCTTCAGATGCGCCAGCATCGGCTTGAGCCACTCCTCCAGGTTCGGCGAGAACCAGTTGATGACCGGCCCCTCCGGGAGGTACGCCAGATAGCGCTTGACCTTGGGCAACTGGCGGTACAGCACGAGTCCGGCGCCGACCAGCTCACCTGTCCTGTCGTCGAACCAGCCCAGGTTCTCCGAGCGCCATTCGCTCTTCACATCCGCCCATGCGGGCACCTGACAGTGGCTGGCCGACGGCAGGCTCTGGATGTACGCCAGATGCTGCTCACGGCTGATGGTCCTCAGGGTCAGGCTCATTGCGGGACGCTCCTCCGGCGTACTGTGTCGGGCACCCCCAGCCGAAGCTCTGGGGGAGGCTCGCCGGGAAGCCTACTGTGCCCCACACCGTCCCGTTCGGGCCGCACGCACACGGCCCCGGACCGCGCGCCGCTGAGCCTGACCCGTCGCCCATGCGTCGGCCCGGCGTCGGCCCGGTGTCGGCCCGGTCCGTGGGCCCCGCTCCGGCGCCTCAGCCGAAGAGCCCGCCGTGCGCCATGCCGAGATAGAAGCCCACCGCGGCGGCGCCGAGCCCGATGATCAGCACGAAGCGCTCCGAGGTCGTCGCCGAGATGAACTGGCCCCAAGCGCCGGTGATGATCCCGGCCAGCCCCGTCCACGCGCTGATCACGTTCAGCCCGTGCCACATCGCGGTGACGAAGGCCACCAGGCCCAGGACGAGGGTCGCGGCGGCGAAGGTGTTCTCGACCGGATGGGCCTTGCCGTCGGAGTTGAGGAGAGCGGAGAGAGGGTTACGCCGTACTGCCTGCGCCATGCGGACCTCCAGCGGTCGCTCCCGGGGCGGGCCCCCGGGGCCCCCGGAGCGGACGGGGCGAAGAGTAACCCCGGTCACACCCGAGAAGTCCAGATTGCGCCTACTCGGACCAGGATTTCAACCGGAAGCCGGGGGGCGGGTACTCTGGTCGGTCTGCACTGCCGTGTCCCCCCGGGACGTCCGCGCGGTGCGGTACGCATCACGACCCTCCTGCCACGGAACGACCGTGGCCGCTGAGTCCAGAGGAGGTGGGTTCCACATGCGTCACTACGAGGTGATGGTGATCCTCGACCCCGATCTCGAGGAGCGCGCAGTCTCCCCGCTGATCGAGAACTTCCTTTCCGTCGTCCGTGAGGGCGAAGGCAAGGTCGAGAAGGTCGACACCTGGGGCCGTCGTCGGCTCTCGTACGAGATCAAGAAGAAGCCCGAGGGCATCTACTCGGTCATCGACCTCCAGGCCGCGCCTGAGGTCGTCAAGGAGCTCGACCGCCAGATGAACCTGAACGAGTCGGTTCTGCGGACCAAGGTCCTCCGTCCCTCCACTCACTGAGCAGGCTTTTCGCAGCTCAGCGGTACCAGGGACCGAGTAGCAGCAAGCCACAGAAGCCACTAGCAGCCAGCAGCACCCCGCCGAGAGGTTCCCCATGGCAGGCGAGACCGTCATCACGGTCGTCGGCAATCTGGTCGACGACCCCGAGCTGCGCTTCACCCCCTCCGGTGCGGCGGTCGCGAAGTTCCGTGTCGCGTCCACCCCGCGCACCTTCGACCGGCAGACCAACGAGTGGAAGGACGGCGAGAGCCTGTTCCTGACCTGCTCGGTCTGGCGGCAGGCGGCGGAGAACGTCGCCGAGTCCCTCACCAAGGGGACGCGCGTCCTCGTGCAGGGCCGCCTCAAGCAGCGGTCGTACGAGGACCGTGAGGGCATCAAGCGCACGGTCTACGAGCTGGACGTCGACGAGGTCGGCGCCAGCCTCCGCAACGCCACGGCCAAGGTCACCAAGACCAGCGGCCGGGGCGGTCAGGGCGGCGGCTTCGGCGGCGGTGGCGGCCAGGGTGGCGGCGGCTGGGGCGGGGGCCCCGGCGGCGGCCAGCAGGGCGGCGGCGCTCCCGCGGGTGACCCGTGGGCCACGGGCGCCCCGGCCGGCGGCAACCAGGGTGGCGGCGGTGGCGGCTGGGGCGGCGGCTCCGGCGGCGGCTACTCGGACGAGCCGCCCTTCTAGTCCGTTTCCACGGGCTTCGGGGCAGCGCTCGACAGCTACACACTTCTTGAAACTCACTGGAGAGAGACATGGCGAAGCCGCCTGCTCGCAAGCCTAAGAAGAAGGTTTGCGTGTTCTGCAAGGAGAAGATCTCCTACGTCGACTACAAGGACACGAACCTGCTGCGGAAGTTCATTTCCGACCGCGGCAAGATCCGTGCCCGCCGGGTCACCGGCAACTGCACCCAGCACCAGCGTGACGTCGCCACGGCCGTGAAGAACAGCCGTGAGATGGCGCTGCTGCCCTACACCTCGACCGCCCGATAAAGGGAAGGGTGACTGACCAATGAAGATCATCCTTACCCACGAGGTCTCCGGCCTCGGTGCCGCGGGCGACGTCGTCGAGGTCCGTGACGGCTACGCTCGCAACTACCTGATCCCGCGTGGCGTCGCCATCCGCTGGACCAAGGGTGGCGAGAAGGACGTCGAGCAGATCCGCCGCGCTCGCAAGATCCGCGAGATCGCGACGATCGAGCAGGCCAACGAGGTCAAGGGTCGGCTGGAGGGCGTCAACGTGCGCCTGAAGGTCCGCGCCGGCGACCAGGGCCGCCTGTTCGGCTCGGTGACCCCCGCCGACGTCGCTTCGGCGATCAAGGAAGCGGGCGGCCCCGAGGTCGACAAGCGCCGCATCGAGGTGGGCACCCCGATCAAGACCCTGGGCGCGCACCAGGTCTCGGTCCGGCTGCACGCCGACGTGGCCGCGAAGCTGGACGTCGAGGTCGTCGCGGGCTGACCAGCCCCGACGCACGTCGACCGGCACCGACGGCCCCGGCCGACGGTACGCACGTGAGGGCCGCACCCTTTTCGAAGGGTGCGGCCCTTGGCGTGTGCGGGGGCCGTACGCGACGTGGGTCCGTGCCCCGTCAGCCCCGTCAGGCCCGCACCGCTCCCGTGACCACCCAGCGCCCCGAGCGCGCCCGCAGCCACAGGGTGATCATGCGCACTGTCATCATCAGCCCGGCCACCGTCCACCACAGCGCCGTCAGGCCCCCGCCCAGCACCGGGACGAGCAGCGCGACCGGTGCGAAGACGGCCAGCGTCGCCAGCATCGCCCAGGCGAGATAAGGGCCGTCACCCGCGCCCATCAGCACCCCGTCCAGGACGAAGACGACTCCCGCGATGGGCTGGGTCACCGCGACCACCAGCAGTACGGTCGTGAGCTGCGCGATCACGGCGTCGTCCGAGGTGAACAGGGGCATGAACAGCGGCCGTGCCAGCGCCACCAGCGCGCCCAGCACCACGCCCGAGGCGATCCCCCACTCGACCATGCGGCGGCAGGCGGCCCGCGCGCCCTCCGCGTCCCCGGCGCCGAGGTAGCGCCCGATGATGGCCTGGCCCGCGATGGCGATGGCGTCCAGCGCGAAGGCCAGCAGCGACCACAGCGTGAGCGTGACCTGGTGCGCGGCGATCGAGGCGTCGCCGAGCCTGGCCGCGACCGCCGTGGCGATCATGAGGACGGCGCGCAGCGAGAGCGTACGGATCAGCAGCGGCGCGCCCGCCTGGGCGCAGGCGCGGATTCCGGCGGCGTCGGGGCGCAGCGAGGCGCCGTGCCTGCGGGCGCCGCGCACGACCACGACGAGGTAGACGGCGGCCATGGCGCACTGCGCGATGACCGTCCCCCAGGCCGAACCGGCGATGCCCAGGCCCAGGCCGTAGACGAGGGCGACGTTGAGGACGCCGTTCGCCGCGAAGCCGCCGATGGCCACGTACAGCGGGGTCCTGGTGTCCTGGAGCCCGCGCAGCACACCCGTCGCGGCGAGCACGACGAGCATGGCCGGGATGCCGAGGGAGCTGATCCGCAGATAGGTGACGGCGTACGGGGCCGCGGTGTCCGAGGCGCCGAAGAGGCCGATGAGCGCGGGTGCCGTGGGCAGCACGACGGCGATGACGGCGGCGCCGAGCAGCAGCGCGAGCCAGATGCCGTCCATGCCCTGGCGGATGGCGGCGGGCAGGTCGTCGGCGCCGACGCGGCGGGCGACGGCGGCCGTCGTGGCGTAGGCGAGGAAGACGAAGATGTTGACGCCGGTCTGGAGCAGCGCGGCGGCGACGCCGAGCCCGGCCAGCTGGGGGGTGCCGAGGTGGCCGACGATCGCGCTGTCGGCCATGAGGAAGAGCGGCTCCGCGACGAGCGCGCCGAAGGCGGGGAGGGCGAGCGCGATGATCTCGCGGTCGTGGCGCCGGGCCGACGGGCGCCCGGCGCGGGGCGGCCGGTCGCGGTGAGGGCGGCGGGCGCGCCGGGTCACGGAGTGGTCGTTCATGGGTTCCGATCCAAGCATCCACAGGTAATAGTCGCAAGGCGCCACTGTCTATTACGGTGATGTGGGCATGAAGGGTCGCCGGAGGCCGTGCGCGGTGATCGGGGGAGGAGTTCGGCCCGAGTCGCGAAGTTTTTTTCCCGCACAGGGAGTGGATGCCGTCTTCGCAGGTCAGAGACGGCTTTTCGGAGAGGGCACAGACTTCTCCACAGCGCTGTCCCCCGCCTCATGCACAGCTTTGGCCAGCTTCTCCACAGGAAGAGGTCACTCGTCCACACCACCCTGTGGATAACCAGATTGGCTGACGTCAGCCACGGCCCTACCGTAGTGCAGCGCCCACCCCACGTTCCCCTCTTCTTCACCGCGGACTCGACGCGCCGTAAGCGGAGTCGGGCGCTCCATTGTCAGAGGCGTGCCGTAAGAAAGAGGGGCACTGCGGCGAGGTCCGGGCGTGCGCGATCGCCGGACAGGAGGAGGTGGCCGGGTGACTCAGCAGCCCGAACACGTCGAGGACCCCTGGATGGCCGATCTCGACGCCGACCTCGCTCCGGGGCCGGGACCAGGGCCAGGACCTGGCGGTGGCGGAGGCCAGGGACCCGGCGAGCGCTTCCCGTCGGCCCGGCAGCGGCGCGGCGGCGGCCAGTCCGACCGCCACGACCGCGGCATGGACGGCCCCGGCGGCCCCAGCGGCTTCGAACGCGTGCCCCCGCAGGACCTGGAGGCCGAGCAGTCCGTGCTCGGCGGCATGCTGCTGTCCAAGGACGCCATCGCCGACGTCGTCGAAGTCCTCAAGGGCCACGACTTCTACCGCCCCGCGCACGAGACCGTCTACCAGGCGATCCTCGATCTCTACGCCAAGGGCGAGCCCGCCGACCCGATCACGGTCACGGCCGAACTGACCAAGCGCGGCGAGATCGGCCGCGTCGGCGGCCCCGGATACGTCCACTCCCTCGTCCAGACGGTCCCCACGGCGGCCAACGCGGAGTACTACGCCGAGATCGTCCACGAGCGCGCCGTCCTGCGCCGCCTGGTCGAGGCGGGCACGCGGATCACACAGATGGGGTACGCGGCCGACGGCGACGTCGACGACATCGTCAACTCCGCCCAGGCCGAGATCTACGCCGTCACCGAGCAGCGCACCTCGGAGGACTACCTCCCGCTGGGCGACATCATGGAGGGCGCGCTCGACGAGATCGAGGCGATCGGCTCGCGCAGCGGCCAGATGACGGGCGTCCCGACGGGCTTCACGGACCTGGACTCCCTCACGAACGGCCTCCACCCGGGCCAGATGATCGTCATCGCGGCCCGACCCGCCATGGGGAAGGCCCTCGCCCTGGACACCCCGCTGCCCACCCCCACCGGGTGGACCACCATGGGCGAGGTGCGGGTCGGTGACCTGCTGCTCGACGCCGACGGGAAGCCGACCCGGATCACGGCTGCCACGGACGTGCTGCGTGACCGCCCCTGCTACGAGGTGACGTTCGACGACGGCACGACCGTCATCGCCGACGCGGAGCACCAGTGGCTCACCGACACGCGTGCCTCGCGCCGCTCGGCGCACGAGGCGGCCGGCGGGCGGAGCCGGGCGCAGACCGCCTTCCCCTCGGTGAAGACCACGCGGGAGATCGCCGAGACTCTGCGCTGCGCCACGGCCGACCGGCGACTGAACCACTCGGTGCACAACGCCGCCCCGCTGGAACTGCCGGAGCGGGAGCTTCCCGTGCCGCCGTACACACTCGGCGCGTGGCTCGGGGACGGCCACAGCGACGCCGCCCGCATCACCACCGTCGACCCCGAGATCCTCATGCGGATCGAGGCGGACGGCTTCGCCACACGTCAGGTGGGCACGTCGGCGAGCTACGGCATCCGCTTCGCGGAACGGCCCACGAAGCCCGCCGAGCGGCCCTGCGCCGTCTGCGGCGAGAAGTGCTGGGCCGCGGTCTCTCCGCCGCGTTGCCAGGCGTGCCTGAGGCGGAACGGAAGCCTTCAGGCGGCCCTCCGCACCATGGGCGTGCTGGGGGACAAGCACATCCCGCAGGCGTATCTGCGCGGCTCCCTCGCCCAGCGCCGCGCCCTGCTCGCCGGGCTGATGGACACGGACGGCACCGCCGACCGGTCGGGGTACGTCAGCTTCGCCGTGACCAGTCGACGGCTGGCCGAGGACTTCCGGGAACTGCTCGTCAGCCTCGGCTACCGCTGCGGCTGGTCCACGCGGCAGGTGAAGGGGAGGTCCGAGGAGATCTCCACGGTGTACACGGTCACCTTCACCACGTCCGACGAGGTCTTCCACCTGGAGCGCAAGCGCCTCGCCCACAAGGAGTACGGCCGGGACAACCACCCGCGCACCCGCTCCCGCTTCATCACGGACGTGCGGCCACTGCCGAGCGTTCCCGTCCGCTGTGTCCAGGTCGACAACCCGGACCACCTGTACCTGGCCACGCGGTCGATGATCCCGACCCACAACAGCACGCTCGCCCTGGATTTTGCCCGCGCCTGCTCCATCAAGCACAACATGCCCAGCGTCATCTTCTCCCTGGAGATGGGCCGCAACGAGATCGCCATGCGGCTCCTCTCGGCGGAGGCGCGGGTGGCGCTGCACCATATGCGGTCCGGGTCGATGACGGACGAGGACTGGACGCGGCTGGCGCGGCAGATGCCCGGGGTCACGGACTCGCCGCTCTACATCGACGACTCGCCGAACCTGTCGATGATGGAGATCCGCGCCAAGTGCCGCCGTCTGAAGCAGCGCAACGATCTCCAGCTCATCGTCATCGACTATCTCCAGCTCATGCAGACGGGCGGCTCCCGGCGCCCCGAGAGCCGTCAGCAGGAGGTCTCGGAGATGTCCCGTAACCTCAAGCTGCTCGCGAAGGAGCTGGAGGTTCCGGTGATCGCGCTCTCGCAGCTCAACCGTGGGCCCGAGCAGCGCACCGACAAGAAGCCGATGGTCTCCGACCTGCGTGAATCGGGTTGTGTCACGGCGGGTACGCGTGTCCTGCGCGCGGACACCGGTGCCGAGGTGACGATGGGTGAGCTGCTGGAGAGCGGCGAGCGCGATATCCCGGTCTGGTCCCTGGACGAGCGGCTCCGGATGGTCAAAAGGACCATGACGCACGTCTTTCCCAGCGGTCGGAAGGAGGTCTTCCGGCTGCGGTTGGCCTCGGGCCGGGAAATCGAGGCGACGGCCAATCACCCGTTCCTGACGTATGACGGCTGGACCCCGCTGGGGGAGCTGGCCGAAGGCTCGCGGGTCGCGGTGCCGCGCCGTACGGATGCTCCCACCGAGACCGTGCGCCTCCCGGAAGCGGAAGTCGTCATGCTGGCGCACATGCTGGGCGACGGCTGTGTGGCCCCGCGTCAGCCTGTGCACTACATCAGCAACGACGAGGCCAGTCTTCGCGCGGTGGAGGAGGCTGCGGCCCACTTCGGTATCACGCCGAGGCGGAGCCAGCAGGAGACGTGGTGGCACGTCTATCTGCCCGCGCCTCATCGCCTCACCCACGGCCGCCGGAATCCCGTCGCGGAATGGCTGGACGGCATGGGGCTGTACGGGAAGCGCGCGCACGAGAAGTTCCTGCCGGAGCGGGTGCAGGGCCTGCCCGACGATCAGGTACGGCTGTTCCTGCGGCACTTGTGGGCGACGGACGGCTCGGTGACCGTTGCCAAGTCCGGTGCGGTGCGGGTGTATTACGCGACGACGAGTGAGCGGCTCGCCCGGGATCTCCAGCAGTTGATGCTGCGGGTGGACATCCGGGCCCGCGTCCGGCGCGTGGGCAACACGGCGGGCAGGCCCCAGTGGACGGTGGACGTGTCCGGCGTGGAGGACCAGCGGCGCTTCCTGTCCGAGGTCGGGGTGCACGGCGATCGCGCCCGGCATGTGATCGCCGCCGAGGAGCGGCTGCGCGACGTTGTGGCGAACACCAACGTCGACACGGTGCCGAAGGACGTGTGGGGCGCGGTGCGGGAGCTGATGCGCGAGAAGTCGGTGACCACACGGGCATTCCAGGCCGATCTCGGTACGCGGTACTGCGGTGCGGCTCTCTACAACGGGTCACCGAGCCGGGGCCGTCTCGGCCGGGTCGCGGAACTTCTGGAGAGCCAGGAGCTGGAGCTTCTGGCGACGAGCGACGTCTACTGGGACAAGGTCGTCGCCATCGAGAGCCTGGGCGAGCAGGAGGTCTACGACGCGACCGTTCTCGGCACGCACAACTTCGTCGCGAACGGCATCCATATCCACAATTCCATCGAGCAGGACGCGGACATGGTGATCCTGCTGCACCGTGAGGACGCGTACGAGAAGGAGTCGCCCCGTGCGGGCGAGGCGGACCTGATCGTGGCCAAGCACCGTAACGGCCCGACGGCCACGATCACGGTCGCCTTCCAGGGCCACTACTCCCGCTTTGTGGACATGGCTCAGACGTGACGGGGCCGCTGTAGGTTCTCAGGCTTCGTGTCGGACCGTTGCACCGCCCCACCACGTGATTCGTCGGTGACCCAGGGGTGGCACGGGCGGTCAGCGGAACAGGCGGAAGAACCCGCGCACCTGCTTGACCAGCGACTCCGGCTGCTCCAGCGCGGCGAAGTGGCCACCGTGCGGCAGCTCCTCGAACCAGCGCAGGTCGGTGAACCGCAGCTCGGCCTCCCGCCTCGACGGGCGGGTGATGTCGCGCGGGTAGACCGACAGCCCGGACGGCGCGGTCACCTTGTCCCGGAAGTTGGCGAAGCTCTCCCAGTACAGGCGCGCCGACGACGTGGCCGACGCGGTGAACCAATAGACCGAGATCTCGTCGAGGATCGTCTGCCGCGACAACGCGTCCTCGGGATGGCCGTCGTTGTCCGTCCACGCCCAGAACTTCTCGGCGATCCAGGCGGCCTGCCCCGCCGGGGAGTCGGTGAGGCCGTAGCCGAGCGTCTGCGGCCGGGTCGCCTGGATCGCCGAGTACCCCCGGCCGGTGCGCCGCATCTCCTTCTCGGCCTCGAGATTCGCCAGCTCCGCGGGCGTCGGGTCGTCGAACGTGCCCGCCGCCACGGATCCCAGGTTCAGGTGCACGCCGGCGACCCGCTCGGGCGCCACCTCGCCCAGCGCCGCGGACACCGCCGAACCCCAGTCACCGCCCTGCGCGCCGTACCGTTCGTACCCCAGCGAGACCATCAACGTGTCCCAGGCGCGCGCGGTGCGAGTGATGCCCCATCCGGTCGTCGACGGCTTGTCGCTCCAGCCGTACCCGGGCAACGACGGCGCGACCACGTGGAACGCGTCCGCCGGGTCACCGCCGTGCGCGCGCGGGTCGGTGAGCGGGCCGAGGACCTCCAGGAACTCGAGCACCGAACCCGGCCACCCGTGCGTGAGCACGAGCGGGAACGCGTCCGGCTCCGGCGAGCGGACGTGCAGGAAGTGGATGCCCAGCCCGTCGATCGTGTCGCGGTACTGCGGGAACGCGTTCAGCCGCTCGGCGAACCCGAAGTCGTAGTCCTCGGCCCAGCTGCGGCAGAGCTCCTGCGCGTACGCCAGTGGCAGACCCTGTGACCAGTCGTCCACCGGCTCGCGCTCGGGCCACCGTGTCCGTCGCAATCGTTCCCGCAGGTCCGCGATCTCGGCTTCGGTGATGCTGACCTCGAACGGCTCGGCGGACATGGCAAGGCTCCTTACTGGTCAAGGCGTTGTCGGATCAGATGCGGGTGGACCGTCATCGCGGGCTCCCACGCGTGGCGTCGGGTCGGGCGCTGCGGCCGGCGGCAGGGCGCCGGGTCAGGCTGAGGACGAGTCCGGCCAGGGGGAGTGCCGCGAGCACGGCGAGGGCCACCGGCACCGGCGCGATGCTGGACAGACCCGCGACAGCGGCCGGACCGATCCCGCCACCCAGGGCGTTCATGAAGTTGAGCAGACCCTGTGCGGTGTCGCGGTCGTCCGCGGCGACCAGGTCCGGCGCGAGGCTCACCAGTACGGCTTGGGTGCCGGCGAACCCGCACACGGTCGACGCCGTGCCGACGACGATGGGGACCGGCCCGTTGAAGACCGCGACCACGAGCACGCCGACGACGGTGAGTGCCGCAAGCCCGGCCGACACCTGCCAGCCGGTGAACCGGTCGGTCAAGGCGCCGACCAGCCGCCCGGCCAGCACCGAGCAGGCGGCGGCCGGGACCAGGAGCACGCCGGCTTCCAAAGGGCCACCGCCCGTGGCCTGCTCGATCAGGGACGGGGCGCGGAACAGCACCCCGTAGTAGCCGGCGAAGACGGTCCCGCCGATGAGCCCGGACGCCAGGAAGCCGCGGGATGCGATCACCCGCCGAGGCACGAACCCGTCGGGCGTGCTTCGCAGGCGCCACCACAGTCCCGCGGCGGCGAGTGCCCCGGCGGCAGCCACGACGAGCGTGACCGGAGCGGGCAGGCCGACCGAGTGTGCCTGTAGCAATGTGATCAAGGAGCCGGCGAGTACCGACAGCACGGCCGCGCCGACGATATCGAGTCGCCCGGTCGAGCCGTTCCCCTCGCCGCTGCCGCTGCCGCTGCCGCTGCCGCTGCCGCTGCCGCTGCCGCTGCCGCTGCCGCTCCGCGTCAGCGCGCGCCTGCTCGGCAATGCGGCCAGCAGGAGGGGCAGCGCGAGGACCGGGATCGCGAGCACGGCACGCCACCCGAGCCATGCGGTCACCGCCCCGCCCAGCAGCGTCCCGCACCCCGACGCCGTCGCGCCGGCGACCGCGATGATTCCCAGGGCGCGGATCCGTTGCCGCCTGGGAAGGGCGGTGGCCGCGGCGAAGACGGCGATCACGGTCGCGCCCGCCCCGGCGCCGCCGATCAGTCGGCCGACGATCACGACGGACAGTGCCGGCCCGGCTCCGGCGAGCGCGGAGCCCGCGGCGAGCGCCACGACCCCGGCGACGAGGACCTGGAAGGGGCTCCAGCGGACCATGAGCCGACCCGCGACCGGCATCGCGAGCGCGGAGGTCAGCGACCACGCGGCGAGAATCCATGCGGTGGCCCCGAACGGCACCGCGAGTGCGCGGGTGATGGCCGGCAGGGCCACCGACGGCGCTCCCAGCGCCACGTACATCGGCAGCACCAGCATTCCCAGAGTCAGCCCCAGCCGACGCCCGTCCGGGGTGTCGGTTCGCTCCGGTGCCGGGGCCCCTCCGGACGGGATGGTCTGCGGCGTCGTCCCCTGCCGGGTAGTGTGTGACACGCTAAAGCTCCTTTGAGTGTCACATTATGGAGCGGTGAGGAGACACGTCAAATGCGGGATGCGTATTACAGCCCATTGGTGGTCCAGACGGCCGTCGACCTGGCCAACACCTTGAGGCCGATCAAGGGAGAGGACGCGCTCGAGACCGTCGAGCAGCTCCGGGACTTCCTTGACGGCCATCCCGCGGCTGAGCCTCCGAGTTCGGCCGCGAACCAAGGGGCCGGTCCGCGGCGTCTCACCCGCGCCGACCTGGCGGAAGTCCGCGCGTTGCGCGAGACGCTGCGTGAGGTGCTCGAACGGGCGAACGCGGACGCGGTCGGAGCCGCGGCTCTGATCAACGACGGTCTGCGCCGCAGCCGCGCCACCCCGGTACTGCGCCACGAGGACGACCGCTGGTGGACCGAGGTGGCCTCCGACACCGGCTGCTGCTCGGCGCACCTCGCCGCGACCACGCTCAGTGCACTGGCCTCCGTGATCGCCACGCTCGGTCCCGCTCGTCTCGGCGTATGTGCCGGGCCGACCTGCCGGGCCACTTTCGTGGACCTCTCGCGCAACGGCTCGAAGCAGTACTGCACCCGGACCTGCGCGCACCGGGCCAGCGTCGAGGCCTACCGGAGCCGGCGCAGCCCGCGTTGAGCACCGGCACCTGACCTGCCAGGCCGGCTCCGAGGAGCAGCACACCGGGCTCGACGTTTCGGTCACACGCGTGGAGCACGTGTGACGGGTGCTCAGCGGCTCGTCTCGTACCTGGTCAGGATCACGCCGCAGGGAAGCGTCCGGGACTCGACCAGGTTCAGGTTCACCCAGCTGTCCAGCGCGGTGAAGAACGGGGTGCCGCCGCCCACCAGGACCGGTGCGGTGGCCAGCACGTACTCGTCGATCAGCCCGGCGCGCATGGCCGCCCCGGCGAGCGTCGCGCCGGCGATGTCCATCGGGCCGCCGTCCTCGGCCTTGAGCCGGGTGATCTCGGTGACCGCGTCGCCGGTGACCAGGCGGGTGTTCCAGTCGACCTCGTCGACCGTCGAGGAGAACACCACCTTCGACATGTTCCGCCAGCGGCGCGCGAACTCGATCTCCGCCGGGGTGGCGTCGGGCTGCTGGTCGCCGGTCGGCCAGTGGGCGCTCATCGTCCGCCACAGCTTGCCCCCGTACAGCGACAGGTCGGTCGCCCGCAGCTGGTCGGACCAGAACTGGAACAGCTCGTCGCTCGGCACGCTCCAGCCGATGTCGTCGCCGGGCGCGGCGATGTAGCCGTCCAGGGACACGTTCATGCCGTAGCTCAGTTTCCGCATGGCGCCAGCCTTCCGTGAGTCGGGTCGGTCCTACGCGTACGGACCGGCGCGGCGCGGGAAATTCGTCGGTGCGCGATCTGCGCCCGCACGCGGTCCTCAAGGGATACCGGGCGGTTCAGGGGGTGACCGTGTCCGGGAACCGGCGCTGTGTGCGGCCGGCGACGAGGAGTTGGCGGAGGCGTTCGAGCGCGGCGATGAGGTCGGCCCGCTCCTTGTCGTCCGCTCCGGCCAGGGCGTTGGTCAGGGCCTTGTCGGCGCGTCCGGCCCGGCGCTGCTGACCGGCGGCACGGATGGTCTCGGTGACGTCGACCAGTGTTTTGCGGCCGTCGGAGGGGTCGGCCGCGGTGGTGGCCCAGCCGCGTCCCACCAGGGCCCGCACGCTGGTGGAGACGCGGCTTTGGGCCAGGCCGGAGCGCTTGGCGATGTCGCCCACGGCGCTGCGGCCGTTCAGGAAGAGGTACTGGAGGACCAGGAATTCGCCGGGGGCGAGTTCGGGTGCGTCGGCGTCCATGTCTTCGAGGGCGATCTCGGCCAGGCGTCGGCCGAGCTGATCCAGGTCCGCCGCGACCCGGCCGACTCGCGCCTGGTCACCGTCGCGGGCTGGCCCTACGCCGCACTGTGGACGGCCGCGATGGCCCTGCGCCTGGGCTCCGCCTACGGCTCCACCCACTGGTTCACCGACGCCCTCGCGACGTTCTCGGTCCAGCACCAGGTTCCGGCCGCCACGTACGGCACCGCCTTCGTCCTCATGGTCCTGGCCATGATCGCCGTCCGGACCGTCGGCGTACTCGTCCGAGCCCGGCTCGCGGGCGCCACCGCTCCTCCCCACCCCGGTGCCAGTCCTCGATCCGGGACGTGAAGGAGAGCGGAGCCTCGGCCAGCGCGGCGAGACGAACGTCCCGCCGCAACGGCCAGTCGTCGGCCTCGGCCGTGAGAACCCGCAGGCGCACCGTGCGCGCGAGTCCGTCGCGCCCGCTCACTCCGCCGCGGGCGGGCACAGGCACTCGGCGAGCAGGCCGACGATGTCGCGCCAGGCTCGCTCGGCGTGCCGCGGGTGGTAGCCGACGCCGGGACGCACGGTGTGGCCGACCGTCGGGTGGTGGAAGGCGTGCAGCGCTCCGCCGTAGACCACGAGGCGCCAGTCGACGCCCGCGGCCTGCATCTCGGCGGTGAACGCGTCCCGTTGCGCGGGCGGCATGATCGGGTCCTCCGAGCCGACTCCGGCCCACACCGGGCAGCGGATGTGTGCCGCCTCGCCCGGCCGGCCCGTGATCAGCCCGTTGACGGTGGCGATCGCGCGCAGATCGACGCCGTCGCGCCCGAGTTCCAACGCGACCGCGCCCCCGGTGCCGTAGCCGATGGCGGCGATCCGGTCGGGGTCGGTGCGGGGTTCGGCGCGCAGTACGTCGAGCGCCGCGTGGCCGATGTCCCGCATCCGGCCGGGGTCGCCGAGCAGCGGCATGCAACGGGCCAGCATTTCCTCCGGGTCTTCCAGGTAGCGCCCGCCGTGGAGGTCGAAGGCCAGCGCCATGTAGCCCAGTTCGGCCAGAGCCTCGGCCCGGCGGCGCTCGACATCGCTGAGCCCCACTCCCTCGGGTCCGATCAGGACCGCGGGCCGACGGCCGGTACCGGCCGGGAGCGCGAGGTGCCCCGTCATCGTGAGGCCGTCGGCCGGGTATTCGACCGTGCGTGTGGTGACCGTCGTCGTCATGAGCTGGACAGTAGTGAGCGACGGGCCTGCGCGGGCCGGACTTCACCGTCGGCGGAACAGCTCGCCGGTGGGCGCCGGTTGGGCGCGGGTGTGCCGGTGTGTCAGTGTGCGGTGAGGCCGCCGTCGACGACGATTTCGGAGCCGGTGACGAAGGAGGACTCGTCGCCGGCGAGGAAGAGCATCGCCGGTGCGATCTCGTCGGCCCGGCCCGCGCGGGCCATGGGGGTGCGCACGATGTCCGGCTGCTGGTCGCCTTCCTCGTCGAGGATGTCCTGGATCATCGGTGTGGCGATCACTCCGGGGTGGACGGAGTTGACCCGCACGTTGTCGCGCGCGTACTCGACCGCCGCGGTCTTCGACAGGAGCCGCACGGCGCCCTTGGACGCCGTGTACGCGGCGGCGCCTCCTCCGCCGATGAGCCCCATGACCGAGGACGTGTTGATCACCGATCCGCGACCGCTCGCGCGCAGCAGCGGCATGGCCGCCTTCATGCCGAGCCAGGTGCCCTTCTGGTTCACGTCGATGACGCGGTTCCAGGTCAGCTCGTCGGTGGCCTCGACGCCGCTCCAGTCGACGACGCCCGCGACGTTGACGAGGATGTCGAGCCTGCCGAAGCGCTCGCGCACGGTCGTGAGCACGTCGTCCCACGCCTGGGCCGACGCCACGTCGTGGACGGCGGTGACCACCTCGCCGCCGTGTCGCCCGCGCCCGATCCGGGTCTCCAGTTCCGCGAGCGGCCGCGGGGCCGTGTCGGTGACGACGAGGTGTGCGCCTTCGCGTGCGAAGAGTTCGGCGGTCGCCGAACCGATGCCGCCGGTCGCTCCGGTGATCAGTGCGACCTTGTCGTGCAGACGGCTGCTCATGAGGGGTCCATTCGTTCAGTGGTGCTTGGTGCTTGGTGCTTGGTGCTTGGTGTGGGGTGTGTGGCGGTTCAGGCGGCGGTGAAGCCGCCGTCCGCCGCGACGACGGCGCCCGTCATGAAGCTGGAGCGGGCGGAGGCGAGGAAGCCGATGACCTCGGCGATCTCCTCGGGCTGGGCCACCCGCCCCAGGGGGTGCGCGTCGCCGAAGGAGCGCAGGTAGGCGCGGCTGTCCTCGCGGATGCTGTCGAGCAGGTCGGTCTCGATCACGCCGGGTGCCACGGTGTTGGCCCGGATGCCGTGGGGTCCGCCTTCGAGGGCGATGACCTTCGTGAGCTGGGCCAGGGCGCCCTTCGAGGCGGTGTAGGCCGACCCTTCGGGCAGCGCGACCGTGCATGTGTAGGAGCCGACGTTGACGATCGTGCCGCCGCCGCCCTGTTCGCGCATGGCCCGGAACGCCTCGCGGGCGTGGAGGAACGGGCCCCGGGCGTTGACGGCCAGGACGTCGTCCCAGTCCTCCGCTGTGGTCTCGGTGAGCGGCTTGTTCAGCGTCCGGCCCGCGTTGTTGACGAGGATGTCGAGCCTGCCGAAGCGCTCCAGTGCCGTTCCGACCGCGCGTACGGCGGTCTCCTCGCGTGCGACGTCCCCGGTCACGGTGGCCACTCCGGGGAACTCGGCTGCCAGCCGCTCCACCTCGGGCCGGATGTCCTCGGCCACCACTCGGGCCCCGTTCTCGTGCAGCCACGCGACGGTCGCCCGGCCGACGCCGCGTGCGGCGCCGGTGACGAGGGCCGTCGCGCCGCGCACGCCATCTTGCTGACTCATGGTTCTGGTTCCCGTCCCTGTTCCTGGCCCTGCCTGTGCTCTCGCGGGCTCGATGCGATGCCTTGCGCTTCGAGTCTGCGCAGGTCAGGGCCCCGTAACCAGGACGCGTACTGCCTGGGTGCGGCACACCCAGGCAGGCGGGCACGGGCAGGCGGGCGAGCGGGTGGAGCGTCAAGTGGTCCCGGGCGCCGGGCCGGGGCGGCCCCTGGTGAAGGCCAGCAGAAGCGCGGCGGTCCGCTGCGGCTCCTCCAGGATGGGCGTGTGCCCGGCACCGGGCAGCCACTCGACCGTCGCGCCCGGGACGACGCGGTAGTCGGCCGCTGACGAGGGCCGCCATCTGCGGACCTGGCCGCCGAAGATCACATGCAGCGGCTTGCCGAGGTCCGTCAGCCTGTCCGGGAGCGTCCGCTGTTCCAGATACGCGGTGTACGCCTGCATCGCCGCGCCGATCGCGCGGTAGGACATGCCGCGCAGCTCGTCGACGAGTTCCCGCGGTACGCGGTATCCCTCGCGGAATGCGGGGTCCGCGAAGCGGCGGATCTGCTCGTCGGACGGCGGCTACTGCGACCAGTCCCATCTGCACCGGGACGTCATGGAGTTCACCGGCGCGACGCCGACGGCCGTCGTGGGCGAGCCGTTTCTGACCGTCGACGACCGCGCGTGGCCGACAGGTTGACGGTCACCCACGCACAACCCACGGCTCACGACCGGACGTTGGACGCCGGCCGCTGACCGCGCGCCTCAGCTGTTCCGGGCCGCCGCCCGTGACCTGAGCGCGGCGGCCACGAAGGACGCGACCATCGGGCGACGGTCCTGCTCGTTCCAGGCCAGCACGAGGCGGCTGGGCGGCGCGTCGGTCACCGGGACGCGGACCAGCCCCGGCGGGACCGGCTCGACCAGCGAACGCGGAAGCACCCCGACCATCCGGCTCACCCTGATCATGTGGAGGAGCTGGACGACGTCGGCGACCTCGGGCCCGTCGCCGTCACCCCCGGGGTCCCCGGGGACCCCGGGCACCCCCTTCCAGCGCGGCAGCGTCTCGCCCTCCAAGTCCGCCTGGCGTACCGAAGCGCGCCCGGCCAGCCGGTGCCCGGACGGGACGATGACCACGCGGTCCTCCGCGTGCAGCGTCTCGTGGGCCAGCCCTTCGAGGGCGTCGAACGGCACGTAGAGCAGGCCGACGTCGGCCCGGCCGCCGAGCAGGAAGTCCGCGCGGTCGGCGGGGCCGCTGAAGAGGATGTCCACCCGGCGCGCTTCGTGCTCGTGCGCGTACTCGGCCAGGATCGGGGACAGCAGGCCCGCGTCGCCGCCGGGCTTGAGGACGAGCCGCAGATGGCCCCGGGGATCAGCGGCACGACGGGCGCTCTGGACGGCGGCGCCGACCGCGTTGAGCGCGTGCCGCCCGTGTTCCCGCAACGCCTCCCCCGCCGGGGTCAGTTCGACGTGTCTGCTGGAGCGGATGAACAGGGGGACGCCGAGCCGGGTCTCGATCCGCCGGATCGCCTTCGACAGCGCGGGCTGGGCGATCGAGAGCCGGGCCGCCGCCCGGCCGAAGTGCAGTTCTTCGGCGACGCCGAGGAAGTATTCCAGCTCGCGGGTCTCCAGTTCGGCCATGCCTGTAGGTTATCGCTGAAGAACGAACGGGTCTTGGACTCCGACGGGGTGCGCGCTCAAGAATTGCCACATGATTCAGCACACAATGATCGTTTCCTTTGACCAGCCGCTGCCGGATGCCACGCTCGGCCAATACCTCGCGGACATCGAAAAGACCATGCTCGACACCGGCCTCGTCCGGTCCTTCGAGGCCCGGCGCCACCTTCCCGTCCCCGGCGAGGAGGCCGTTCCGGCGCTGATAGCGACCGCGATCGTGCGGGTCGACGTGGCCGACACCGACGCGCTGACGAAGGCGTTCGCCGCGCCAGGGCTGCACGAGGTCATCGAGCGCTGGCAGTCGCGGCACCCGTACAAGGTCGCCTGGGCCAACCACGAGCCGCTGGCATGAGCGGCGTACCCCGGAACGCGGGCGACGTTTCCGCGAACGCGGGCGGCGTTTCCCCGGACACGAGTGACGTCTCCCGGAAGGCGGGGCTGGTCACCGGCGGCGGCAGCGGGATCGGCCGCGCGGCGGCGCTGGGGCTCGCCCGCAGCGGCGCCGCCGTCGCCGTGCTCGACATCGACGGCGGCACGGCTGCCGAGACCGTCGAGCTGATCAGGAAGGACGGCGGGGAAGCGCTGGCTGTCACCGTCGACATCGCCGACGAGGGCTCCGTGCGGGCGGCCGTCGAGCGCACCAGCTCGGCGTACGGCGGCCTCGACTTCGCCGTCAACAGCGCCGGTCTGGCCTCGCTCCACCGGCGGCTCGACCAGATGCCCCTGGACGAGTTCGCGCGCGTGGTCCACGTCAACCTGGCCGGGACCTTCCTGTGCATGAAGTACGAACTGCCCCTGCTCAAGGACGGCGGCGCGATCGTCAACATCGCGTCCAACGGCGGCCTGTACGCGATCCCGACAGCGCCCGCCTACGTCGCCGCCAAGCACGGCATCGTCGGCCTCACCAAGACGGCCGCCGTGGACTACGCGCCGCGGGGCATCCGCGTCAACGCCGTCTGCCCAGGGCCGACCCGCACACCCGGCTTCGAACGGGTCGCGGCCGGTACCGACATGATCGCGGCGCAGGAGGCGAGCACTCCGCTCGGCCGGATGGCCACGCCGGACGAGGCCGCGGCAGCGGCGGTCTGGCTCTGCTCGGACGCGGCCTCCTACGTCACCGGGATCGCGATGTCCGTCGACGGCGGACGGCGGGCATGAGAGCGGAGTGAGGGCGGCGTGAGGGCGGGCGGGTCCGGCCGCCCTCAGCCGTTGCCCAGGGTGCGGGCGAGGAGGGGGAGCAGGCGGTCCCAGTGGCGCTGGAGTCCTGAGGCGTCGAAGGCGTCGGTGTCCGACATGGTGAAGCCGTGGACGGTGCCGGGGTAGACCTCGGTCGTGTAGCCGACGCCCGCGGCGTCCAGTTCCTTGCGCAGCTCCGCCAGGGCCTCGGGCGTCAGATCGCCCTCGGCGAGGCCGAGGTGGACCTCGGCGGTGAGCCGGTGGGCGGAGCGGTGCGGGCTGTCGGGCGCGTCGGTGACCAGGAGGCCGGGGTGGAATCCGGCGACGGCGGCCACCTTGCCGGGGTGGGCGGTGGCGGTGCGCAGCGCCAGCGCCGCGCCCAGGCAGTAGCCGGTCACGCCGACGGGCCCGTCCGAGACCTCGGCCCTGGCGGTGAGGAAGTCGAGGTAGGCGTCGGCGTCGCGCAGGACGCGCTCGGCGGTGTGCGCCTCGATCAGGGGCATCAGCCGGGCGAAGACCTCGGGCCGCGCCTCTTCACCGATGTGCTCGGGCAGTTCGACCACCGGTGCCGGGCCGTGCCGGTAGTAGAGGTTGGGGACGAGTACGTAGTACCCGTGCCCGGCCAGCTCACCGGCCATCCTCTCCAGCACGGGCCGCACGCCGAAGGCGTCCGGGTACAGCAGCACGCCCGGGTGCCGCTCGCCCCCGTCGGGGTAGGCGGCGAAGGCGTCGGCCTGGCCGTCCGGGGTGGGAATCCGCAGTGACGTGGTGGGCACGTTCTTCCTTTCCTGGGCTGACGAGGGGCGACTGACTCCAGCTCGCAACTCATCCGCCTCCCGCGATGTTCCCGGGGCTCCCGGCACGGGGGTGGGCGCGTGCGGGGCCCGTCGGCTCGATGCGGCGGGACTGGACGTGCTCGTAGACCATCGTGGTCTGTACGTCGGCGACTTCGCGGCGTTCGGTGAGCCGGTCGATGACGAAGGCGTACACACCGTCCACGTCCGGTACGGCGATGTGGAGGAGGAAGTCGTGGCTGCCCGAGGTGACGAACAGGCCGATCACCTCGGGCAGCCGCGCCGCCCACTCCCGGAAGCCCTCGATGACGGCGCGGGCCGGGGGCCGGATGCGTACCGAGATGAGGGCCTGGAGGGGACGGCCTGCCGCGTCGAGGTCCAGGGCCGCGTGGTAGCCGGTGATCACGCCGCGCTCGCGGAGCAGCCGCACCCGCTCCAGCGAGGTGGAGGGCGAGACCCCGGTCTTGGCGGCGAGGTCGCGGTTGGTCTGCCGTGCATCGTTCTGAAGCTCCCGCAGCAGGGCCAGGTCCAGCGCATCAAGTTCCACAGAACCGACTGTACGCCGAATGATGTGCGGTCGCCGGTGCATGGAGCCGGACTCCTGCCTAGCCTCGGCGGCCAAGAACGCACGAAAGAATGACCCGTAGGAGCGAGCGCATGTCTGTCGAGTCCGTGGAGAACGCGTCTGGTGCGACGACATCGGTGGGCTTCGCGCCCGAGGAGCTGGACTTCGGCCTCTCCACCCGCCAGGTGCGGCTGAAGTGGGTCGTGGTCGTCGACACCGCGCTGCCGTCCGGGCGCGCTGCCAACGCCGCCATCTGCGCCGCGGCGCCCACGGTCGCCGCGGTCTCTGGGCTGCTGGGCCACGGGGTGGCCGACGGGGAGGGGACCGTGCACCCGGGGCTGCCCTGGACGGGCTGCTCGGTGCTCACCGCCGACGCCGCCACGCTGCGCACTCTCCGCGCCAAGGCGGCCTCCCGCGCCGACACCTTCGTCGCCGACGTCCCCGTCGCGGCCCAGAGCACCCGCGTCTACAACGACTTCGCCGACGAGGTGGGCAAGAGCCGGACGGAGGACCTGGACTACTGCGCGATCAGCATCGTCGGCCCCCGTAACCGCGTCGACAAGATCGTCGGAAAGCTCCCCCTCATGCCGTGATCCGACGCCCCTGACTCAGGGGGCGGCGCGGCGCAGGGTGGTCGCGCGTCGCATGTGGGAGAGCTTCTCGGGGTTGCGCACGGCGTAGAGGCCGGTGACGAGGCCGTCGTCGACGCGCAGCGCCACGACGGTGTCGATCTCGCCGTCGACGTGGAGGGTCAGCGCCGGGTAGCCGTTGACCTGGGCCGGGCGCAGCGAGCCCACCACGGAGAGCCTGCTCAGCCCGTTGGCCAGCAGGCGGGCCACCTTGTCGGCCCCCACGACGGGGCGGGGGAGCGCCTGCTTGATGCCGCCGCCGTCGCCGAGGAAGACGACTTCCGGCGCGAGGATGTCGAGCAGGCCCTGGAGGTCGCCGGTCTCGGTCGCCCGCTGGAACGCGTCGAGCGCGTGCTTGGCCTCGGCCGGGGTGACGGTTCCGCGCGGGCGGCGCGCCGCGACGTGTGCCCGCGCCCGGTGGGCGATCTGCCGGACGGCGGCCGGGTTCTTGTCGACGGCCTCGGCGATCTCGTCGTAGGCGAGGTCGAACACCTCGCGCAGCACGAACACGGCGCGCTCGGTCGGGGCGAGCGTCTCCAGCACCAGGAGCATGGCCATCGAGACGCTGTCGGCCAGCTCGACGTCCTCGGCCACGTCGGGCGCGGTGAGCAGCGGCTCGGGAAGCCAGGGGCCGACGTAGGACTCCTTGCGGCGGCCGAGGGTGCGGAGGCGGCTCAGCGCCTGGCGCGTGGTGATCCGGACCAGGTACGCGCGCCGGTCCCGCACCGTTTCGAGATCGACGCCCACCCACCGCAGCCAGGTCTCCTGGAGGACGTCCTCCGCGTCCGCGGCGGAGCCGAGCATCTCGTAGGCGACGGTGAAGAGCAGGTTGCGGTGGGCGACGAACGTCTCGGTGGCCGAGTCGGCGCCTCCGGTGTCCGCGCGTCCGTCGTCGGCAGGCCCCGTGCGCTCCCCGTGCCGCCCGTGCTCCTCGCGCTCCCCGTGTGCGTTCCTCATCGGCTGCCCCTGTCCGCTCGCTCCCGGCGCTGTCACGCGCGCTGTCACGCGCACAAGACGCCGGTGCCCGTGCCGTTGTGACACTCCTGCGCGGTGGCGCACGTCACACGGGCGACCCGTCACAGGGGGCGGCGGCGCGGCATCTCGTGTTCGTCCCGTAGGAGACCACGAGTGAGGACGACGCCATGGACGCCCGGTTCAACATGTTCGGGAACGAGCTCGGCAAGAAGTTCAGCAAGCGGTTCGCCAACGCCGGCATGCCGATCCAGCAGTCGACGCTGCCGAAGTCCACGCAGGAGCTGATGGCGCTGCGCGCCAGCCAGATCAACGGCTGCGGCTGGTGCATCGACGCGCACACCAAGGACGCCACGGCCGCCGGGGAGAGCCCGGTGCGGCTCCACCTGGTCGCCGCCTGGCGCGAGGCGACGGTGTTCACGGAGGCCGAGCGGGCCGCGCTGGCGCTCGCCGAGGAGGGCACCAGGATCGCCGACGCGCACCAGGGCGTGTCCGACGAGACCTGGGCCCAGGTGCGCAAGCACTACGACGACGACCAGACCGCCGCGCTCGTCTGCCTGGTCGCCATGATCAACGCGGCCAACCGGCTCGCCGTGATCGTGCACCAGCGGGGAGGCTCCTACGAGCCCGGCATGTTCGCCGAGCTGCTCGACTGACGGGGCAACCTGGTCGGATCCGGCCCGGTCCGGGCCGGGCCCGACCCCCCGTCGGCGTCAGGGCACGTCGAGCAGGATCTTGCCGACGACGCCCTGTTCCAGCGCGGTGTGCGCTTCGACGGCGTGCTCCAGCGGGAACCGGTGCAGCGGCAGCCCGGCCTCCTCGCCGACGCGCAGCGCGCCCGCTTCCACGGCCGCCGCGACATCGGCGACCGCCTGCCGCTTCGCCGCGTCCGGCACGGTGTAGACGAAGACGCTCTGCCAGCGCAAGTTCGCCGACAGCGTGGCGAGCACCGGGACGGACAGGTGCTCGTCCTCGCCGCCCGCGTAGTAGGCCACCACGGCGCCCCGCGCGGCCACCGCGAGGTCGAGCGCGGAGTTGGCGCCCGGCGCGACCTCCACGACGATGTCGACGCCTCCGGGCGCGAAGGCCAGGATCTCCGTGGCCGCGTCCTGCGCGCGGTAGTCGACGACGTGGTGCGCACCGGCCGCGTGCGCCAGTGCCGCCTTGGCTGGGCCGCTGACGGTGGTGACCACGCGTGCCCCGGCCCAGCGCGCGAGCTGCACGGCCGCGTTGCCGACAGCCCCGGCACCGCCCGCCACCAGCACCGTCGCGCCGTCGAGGCTGCCGGGCGCGAGCCGTCCGGGGCCGCGGTCCTGGACGGTCAGCGCGCGGTGCGCCGTCAGCGCCGGGATGCCCAGGGCCGCGCCGAGCGCGAACGAGGCGTGTCCGGGGAGGGCGACGGCGTGCGCGTCGGGGACGAGCGTGTACTGCTGCGCCGTGCCCCACGGCCGCTCCCACGCGGCCTCCCAGATCCACACCCGCTGCCCGACCCGCGCCGGGTCCACCCGCGGGCCGACGGCGTCGATGACCCCGGCGCCGTCCTGGTGGGGCACCTGCTCGTCGATGCCGGGCGCCAGTGGACGCCTGCGGGTGCGCCAGTCGGTGGGGTTGACGCCCGAGACGCGCACACGGACCCGTACCTCGCCGGGGCCCGGCTCGGGGACGGGCCGCTCGACGAGCCGCAGGACGTCGGGGTCACCGGCCGTTGTCCGGACGACGGACTTCATCTCTCACCTGGTCTTCGCTCGCGCGGTCTTCGTTCGCGCGCCCGTGCTCGGGAGGGGCCCTGGGGGCGCCTCACCTGAACCCCCGCGCGGAGCCGGGTATTCCGGAGCGGCCGGAGCGGAGTCCTCTCGGCGGCCGGGGTCAGTGGCCCAGGGCCGTCGCCTTGGTCGCGCGTCGCGCGAAGACGTCGTCACGGCGGTCCGACATCTGCCGCAGCGCGTCCTTGCGGTCCCGCTTCGAGAGCCGGTCGAGGTAGGTGTGGCCGAGGAGGTGATCGACCTCGTGTTGCAGGCACCGCGCGAAGTACCCCGTCCCCTCGATGACGAGGGGTTCGCCGTGCTTGTCGAGGCCGCGCACGACGGTGCGGTCCGTGCGCGGAACCGTCATGGCCGCGCCGGGCACGGACAGGCAGCCCTCGAACTCGTCGACGAGGCGGCGGCTGCCCGGCTCCGGCGGGTCCAGCACGGGATTGACGAGGTGACCGACGTGCCGGATCCCGTCGTCGTCCGGGCAGTCGTAGACGAACAGCCGCAGGCCGACGTCCACTTGGTTGGCGGCGAGCCCGGCGCCGTCGGCCACGTGCATCGTCAGGAACATGTCGTCGATCAGCGCCGACAGCTCCGGGGTCCCGAACGCGGTCACCTCCCGGCACGGGCGGCTCAGGACCTCCTCGCCCACCTCCGTGATCCGGCGCACCGAACCGCGCTCCGCCTCCGGGGGCAGCGCGGGGTACGCGTCGACGGGGCGGCCCTGTACGCGGACCCGGCGGTCGACGGGACGCGGTTGCTCTCGACGAGCGGACATGGCTGGCTCCCCTTCCGTACATGTCTCGTACGTCTCATACGCCTCATGTGCCTCGGCGGCTTGCCAAGGGCTTTGCAAAGTAGCAGACTTTGCAAAGTGACTGAAGACGACCTCTCCACCTCTCCCGAGGCCGGTACGGGTACAGGCGTCGGCGATGGGCTGCCCGAGCACGAGGTCCGCACCGCGCTGCTGGACCTGCTCGCGGAGGTCGGCGCCGTCACGGCGACCGAGGCCGCGGGGCGGCTGGGATACAGCTCCGGGCTCTGCTCGTTCCACCTGCGCCAGCTCGCGCGGCACGGGTACATCGAGGAAGCCCCGCACAACGGAGGCCGCGCGCGGCCCTGGCGGCTGCGGCGGCGGGACGGCGGCGCAGCGACGACGGGTGTGGGCGGCGACGGGCTCGGTGATCTGGCGCGGGGGCTGGAGGACGAGAGCTGGCAGCGCTGGCTCGCGCAGCGTGCGGAGGCGCCGCCGGAGTGGCGTCGCGACGAGGCGTTCAGCGCCGTCGCCTATCTGACGCCCGAGGAGATGGGGCGGGTCGCGGACGCCGTACGACGGGCGCTCGCCCCCTACCAGGACCGCGAACACCGCCCCCTGGCCCGGCCCGAGGACGCCCGACCCGTGGCCCTCATCAGCCGCCTGTTCCCGCTGCTGCCGCACGAGGCGGACGAGGCTGAGCAGGGCCAGGGCTGAGGGAGTGGCCGAGGGAGCGCGGGCTCTCGTGCCCGGTGCCCTGACCGAAGGTCAGCGGGGGACGCCGGGGATGCGCTCGACCGCTTCCTTGGCCTCGACCAGATCCGCGCCGGTCACCTCGCGGTAGCGCTTGATCGCCTTGATCTTCTTCCCGCTCAGCGCCAGTTCGCGCACCTCCTGGAGGCGCGGGTCGGAGTCGTCGATGCCCAGGTGGCTCAGCGCCTGGTCGAGCCTGCGCTCGGTGCGGGCGATGCGGCGGTCGGTACGGCGCCGCTGGTTCTCCATGCCGCCCAGGACGAGACCGAAGCCGACGACGGCGATGGCGAGTACGACCGCGAGTGTGCTGTCCATGGGGCGTGATCCTCATCGGGCTGACGTGACGTGACGTGACGTGTCGTGACGTACGGGGCGGAGCCGTGGTGCGCGCTCAGAGCATCATCTTGAAGCCCAGGTGCGAGGCTTCGAAACCCAGCCGCTCGTAGAAGCGGTGCGCGTCGACGCGGGTGGCGTCGGACGTGAGCTGGACCAGGACGCAGCCCTGACGGCGCGACTCCTCGATGGCCCACTCGATGAGCCGGGTGCCGAGGCCGTCGCCGCGCGCGTCGGTGTGCACGCGTACGGCCTCGATCAGCGCGCGCGTCGAACCGCGCCGCGACAGGCCGGGGATGACGGTGAGCTGGAGGGTGCCGACCGTGGCGCCGTCGCGTTCCGCGACCACCAGGTGCTGGTTGGGGTCCTTGTCCAGCCGGTCGAAGGCGGCGCGGTACACGGCCGGTTCGTCGGGGGACTCGCGCTCGGCGCCCAGATGGTCGTCGGCGAGCATGCCGACGATGGCCGGGAGGTCCTCGGGAGTCGCGCGGCGCATGGTGAGCGGCGGCGCGGAGCCCGCGTCCGGCGCGGGACGCGAGGGTGACGACGGTGACGAAGGCGCAGTGCTCATGATCGGCAGCCTACGCCCCGTGTTCCGGGCCCACACGGGGCCTGCGGAGGTGGGTGCGACGCGGTACGGGGTGCGCTGTGACGCGGTGCGTCGCTGGTGCGGTTCGCCGCCGTGCCCGGCTGCGGGTCGGGTTCGGCTGGGGTGGCCTTGGCCGGCTACGGGGGGAGTGCGGTGGGTGCGCAGGGAGTGGGCTGGTGGTGGGGGGGGCAACTGCTGCCGCGACGGGGTTGCGCGGATCGTGGTCGCTCCGCGTCGGTCCCGCGTCGTCGGGGTGGCGGAGCGTGTCGGCCGCGCGGGGTGCGTGGCTGGGCTCGTGGTGGCGCGTTCCTCAGCGGGGCGCGCGCTTCAGCCCAGGGCTACGGAGTAGGGCGCGAAGCGGCGGGTGATGTCGCCGGGGATGTCCGGGGCCGAGTGGACCATGAGGGTGCAGGTGAAGTCGCCGGAGAGGCCGTGGGCGCGGAGCCACCCGTCGAGTTCGGGGTGGCGGGAGTCGACGTCGAAGCGGATGCGGCCCGGTGCGTGGGTGCCGAGATCGGCGATGAGGGCCTGCGCTGTGGGGAGGTCCTCGGCGACGACGGGGCCCAGCACTGTCTCGTGCGTGTTGGGCCAGGCCGCGGCGAAGCCGGTGAGCGTGCCGTGTGCGGTCTCGGCGACGATGAGGCGGTCGGCGAAGGCGGGGAGGCGGGCGAGCAGTTCGGTGCGGTCCGTGCCGAAGGCGGGCGCGTCGAGCGCGATGATCGACGGGAGGTCGGCGGCCGTGGCGCGGCGCACGGGGACGACGGAGGCGGGCTCGTCGGCCGAGTCGCCCGCCCCGGAGAAGCCGGGGAAGCCGGAGAAGTGGCCCCGCAGGGTGACGATGCTGCCGACGGCCGTGAAGCCCAACTGCTCGTAGAGGGGGCGGCCGTACACGGTGGCCGAAAGGAAGCACGGCAGGCCACCGGACTCCGCGAGCGCGTGCTCCATCAGCCTGCGCCCGAGCCCGCGCCGTGCGTGGCGCTCGGCGACCAGGACCATGCTGACGCAGGTGAACTCGTTCCCGTACGAGGTGAGGACGTAGACGCCGATGAGGCCGCCGCCCTGATCGCCGGGGGGCGCGTCCACGCCGTACCCCTGCCCGGCCGTGAGCAGCAGCCGCCACTTGTGCTCCTCCCGCGCCCAGCCCCTGTCCTCGGCGAGGTCGGCACACGCGGCGAGATCGGCGACGGAGAGCCTGCGGACGGGGAGCCCCGTGAGCGCGGCTGCTGAGGTGGGGGAAGACGACGTGGTCACGGGGTCAGGCTGTCTGATGAGCGGGGTCCGCTTCCACCGAATTTCGGTCATACGCGCGATCTTCCGCGCCTGCTTTCTCGCGCGTCACCGCCCGGCCGTCCTCCCGTTCCCGTGCGACGTGTGCCGTCCGGGCTCCGCCTGCCCGGCGTGCGGCGCCTGCCCCACGTGCCCCGCGTGCCGCCTCGCGCAGGCGGCGGCCCCTGCGCGTCGGGCCCCAGGGCTTGAGCACCGAGATCGCGGTCAGGAAGACGTACAGGGTCAGCGACACGACGGGCGGCGCGATCATCCCGGCTGCCCTGACCGTGCCGCCCTCGGCGCTGAGCGCTGCGGCGTCCTGGACGGCGGGACGGAACGCGAGGAGCGTCATCAGGGTCGCGGCGAGCGTGAGCCAGAACTTCGCGTACACCCACCGGTACCGCGCCAGCCCCCACGGCGTCCCCAGCGACAGCACGAGCCCGGACAGCAGCGACGTCAGCGCGATGGGTGCCAGCAGCCAGTCGCCGAAGACGCGCATGGAGCCGTAGGCCGCCGCGGCCTCGTCGGACGACGGCGGGGACAGCGCACCGGCGACGCCGAGCGCGAGCAGGCACAGGGAGATGCCGGGCCAGGCGACGGAGACGACGACGTGGACGACGAGGGCGGCTCTGCGCACGGGCCGCGAGAGAGGTTTCATGCTCCCCACCCTGCTGACACGCGCACGGGTGCGCGTCTGACGGCGGGAGTATCCGCGCGTACTCGGGGGCGAGTACGCCGCTGTACGTCTCTGTACGCCTCTGCAAGAAGACGGGTGAGAGCACGCCCCGCACGCCTCTACCATCACCCCCATGACGCGATCGACCCGGCTGCATCTCTTCGACCTCGACGGAACGCTGATCCACGGCTCCGCCGCCTCCGTGGAGATCGCCAGGCAGCTCGGTCTGGAGCGCGAGATCCGGGAGCTGGAACGGGACTTCGCTGCGGGGGAGCTGACCCCGCCCGGCTTCGCGGCCCGCGCCCGCGACCTGTGGGACGAGTTGACGGACGCGCATGTCTCCGCCGCGTTCGAGGGGGCGCCGTGGCTCGATGGCATCCGCGAAGTGTGGCGGGATATCCGGGCGCGCGGGGAGCGTTGTGCGGTCATCTCGCTGTCGCCGGATTTCTTTGTCAGCAGGCTGCTGGCGTGGGGTGCGGACGCGGCTTATGGTTCCCGGTGGCCGGAGGTTCCGTTCCGCGAACCGCTGGACCCCGCCGGGATTCTGTCGCCCGCCGCCAAGGTCAAGATCGCGGACGAACTCTGCGCGAAATTCGGGGTGCGGAGGTCGGACTGCGTGGCTTACGGCGATTCGCTCTCGGACGCCGAGCTGTTCGCGACGGTGCCGGTCTCCGTGGCCGTCAATGCGGACCGGCACGTCAGCGGTATCGCCTCGCACAAGTACAGCGGTCGTGATCTTCGGGAGGCATACGGACTCGTCTGTTACGGGCGGTAATTCTCCGCTTAGTGGCCCGAATCACGGAATTCGCTGGAACCGTGGACGGGACTTGTGCAGTGAAGCCATAACGGTATGGTCGACTCCGCATCGGGCGGTTACGGAATCCACGGCCGATGTCGCAGTGTCACAGGGGGTCGAATTACCGACACGTTCCGATTGCGGAAGTGTGCAGACTGTCCGGAAGATGTTCGAGGCGAGGCAGACCATGACCACCACGTCAGCCGGTAACGGGGCGTCCGCCGATGACAGCGGCAGCGGTGAAAGCGGCGACTGGGGATGGTTCACCCCGGCGAAGGCCAAGGACGGGACCGAGAGTGAGGGGGGCACGGGCGCGGGTGAGCGCGAACGTGAACGCGAGCTCGACGGCGGGGAGATACCGAGCCGCCCTGTGAGCGCGATACGTCCCGTCGGCTCCGGTGCCGAGCGTGCCCGCAGGGCGCCGGGACCGGAGCAGGGGACGGATACGGGTACGGGTGCGCCGGGCCCGGCGTCCGCCTCGGCCGGGGTGCCCCTGCCGACCGGCGCGCCCGCCTCGAGGACAGGGCCGCACGCGCCCGAACCGCCCGCGCGCCGCGTGCCCGAGCAGTCCCGCGGCCAGGCGTCCCCCGAGCACTCCCGCGCCGCCGAAGGCCAGGCACCGCGCGCCCAAGCCGCCGCGCACGCCCCGGCGCAGGCGCTCGCGTCCACCCCCGTACCCGCGCAGGCGTCCGGACCCGCGTCCGCATCCGCGCCCGCCCGCGACGTCACGGAGGCCCAGCGTCCGGGCCAGGCGCCCCCGCCCGCGCAGCCGTCGGTGCCGCTTCCCCGCGCGGCCTCGTCGACGGACGGCCCGGCAGCCTCCGCCACGAACGCCGCGACGAGCGCCGGCGTGCGCGAGCCCTCGCGCGACGCGCTCCTCATCCGCCGCACGATGGACGAGATCGAGCCCTCGGCGGACGCGGTCACCGCGTACTTCTACGCCCTCCTCTTCGTCCAGCACCCCCAGTTGCGCGACCTCTTCCCCGCGTCCATGGACACCCAGCGCGACCGCCTCTTCAGGGCGCTGCTGACGGCCGTGAAGCTGGTCGACGACATCGACACGCTCACCGAGTACCTCTCCCACCTCGGCCGGGGGCACCGGAAGTACGGGACGCGCGCCGAGCACTACCCGGCGGTCGGCGAATGCCTGCTCGGCGCCCTCTCCCAGTACGCGACGCGCACATGGGACGACGAGACCGAGGGCGCGTGGGTGCGCGCGTACACCACCATCTCGCAGGTGATGATCGACGCGGCGGCCGACGACGAACACCGCGCGCCCGCCTGGTGGAACGCCGAGGTCGTCTCGCACGAGCAGCGCACCCCGCAGATCGCGGTGCTCACCGTGCGGCCCGACCAGCCGTACCCCTTCCTCGCCGGGCAGTACACCAGCGTCGAGACGCCCTGGTGGCCGCGCGTGTGGCGGCACTACTCCTTCGCCTCCTCGCCACGCGCCGACGGGCTGCTCACCTTCCACGTCAAGGCCGTCCCCGCCGGCTGGGTCTCCAGCGCGCTGGTGCACAGGGCCCGGCCAGGGGACGTGATCAGGCTCGGGCCGCCCGGTGGCACGATGACGGTGAACCACGCCAGCGACAGCGGCCTCCTGTGCCTCGGCGGCGGTACGGGCATCGCGCCCATCAAGGCGCTGATCGAGGACGTGGCGCAGCACGGCAGGGCGCGGCCCGTCGAGGTCTTCTACGGTGCGCGCAGCGACTACGACCTCTACGACCTGGACACCATGATCCGCCTGGAGAAACAGCACAGATGGCTGTCGGTGCGCCCCGTCATCTCCGACGGCCGCGCCGGACCCTCCTCGGCGCGCTCGCTGGCGGGCCAGCTCCCCGACGCGGTGCGCCAGTACGGGCCGTGGGGCTCCTACGACGGCTATCTGTCCGGGCCGCCAGGAATGATCCGCAGCGGTGTGGACGCTCTGGTGGGGGCCGGTATCCCCACCCACCGGATCCGGCACGATTCCCTCGACGAACTCGTCGCCACCGCAGACTAGGCGGGCACGGGCACGGGCACGGGCACAGACGCACGGGCACTGGACGGTACGAGGACGAGCGCGAGCGGGGAAGGAAGCGGCGTGGCAGACGCTGAGGCAGCAGGGCACGAGCCGGGGCACGAGGCCGGGCACGGGTACGGCCCGGAGCGCGCCCACACGGGCGCGGACGACGTGCGTGACGCGCCGCAGGGCGCGCAGGAGGCGAGGGGCCACGACGACCCTGGCCCCGGCGCGTACGCCCGTGACGCGGTCCGACGGCCTGGCAGCGACGGCGAGCACGCGCTCCAGGAGCGGCTGGGCACGGCCGAGCGGGCCGCGCGCTTCTACGACGACCAGGTGCTGGACCATCTGAACGCGCGGATGCGGGAGTTCACACAGCGCCAGGAGATGTTCTTCCTCGCCACCTCCGACCGCAACGGCGAATGCGACAGCAGCTTCCGCGCGGGCCCGGCGGGTTTCCTGCGCGTACTGGACGAGCGCACCCTCGTCTTTCCCGAGTACCGGGGCAACGGCGTGCACGCCAGCCTCGGCAACATCCAGGAGAACCCGCACCTGGGCATCATGCTGATCGACTTCGTACAGGCCCGCATCGGACTGCACATCAACGGCCGTGCCGAGCTGGTGGAGGACGCCGAGATACGGGCCTGGCACCCGGACCTCCCCTCCGACCCGGTACCCGGGCGGCGGGCGCAACTGTGGGTGAGGGTCGAGGTGGAGGAGGCGTACATCCACTGCGCCAAGCACATCCCGCACCTCCAGAAGGCGCCGAAGCGCACCGCGCGCGACTGGGGCACCGACGACTACAAGCGCAAGGGCGGCGACTTCTTCGGCGCCGCGCGCGGCGGCCGGAACGGTGGCGAGCGGAAGCACCGCAGGAGCGCGCCGACGGCACCAGCACCAGCACCAGTGCCAGCGACGGATCCCGAGCCCGCACCCGCGCCTCCCGAGCCGCAGCCCGTGAACGGGACCGTCAGCGGCGGCCTGCCGCAGAGCCCGCCTCCGGACCTGGTCCAGGCGCAGCAGCAGACGCCTCCTCCGCTGCGGCCCGAGCAACCGGCACCGTCCGGGGCGCAGCAGCCCCAGCTCACGTCGGCCCCCGAGACGCTTCCGCTGACGCTGCCGAGGCCGGCGTCCCCGCCCCGCTCCGCCCCGGCGTCCGCACCCGCACCCGCACCCGCACCCGCGTCCCCGCCCACCGACCCCGAGGCGTGGCGGCAGCAAGCGCAGCGCGCGCTGGCCGAGGCACAGCGCAGAGCCGCGGAAGCGGAACGGACGACACCGTTCCAGGGCTGGTTCGGCTGACGGCCGGCCCCGCCCACCAGGTGCGGGCGTCCGGCCGTCAGCCCAGGTCGGGCGCGAGGAGGGCCTTGACGCCCTCGATGTTGGCGTCGAGATAGTCGCGCAGCGAAGGCGGCACCACCTCGACCGAGGCGATGCCCTCGCGCGTGAACGGGACCCGCACGATCTCGTACTCCCCGCACGGCTCCTCGACCTCGGGCCCGTGCCGACGCGAGAGGTCCATCGAGGCGAGACGGCACACGAAGAAGTGCTGCACCTTCACGCCGTGCGCCGCGTGGTGCGCGGAGTGGTGGACGGTGTCGACGAAGGCGGGCACCACGTCGGTGACCTTCGCGCCCAGTTCCTCGTCCACTTCGCGGTGCAGCGCTTCGACGACGGTGGCGTCCACGTCCGGCTCGACGCCGCCGCCCGGAGTGATCCAGTACGGCTCGCGGCCCGGCTTGGTCCGCTTGATGAGGATCAGATCGGGAGGGGGCGCGGCCTCGGCGCCGGGGGAGCGGAGCGGGGAGTCGGGGGACGGTATGCGGCCCGCACGGCTCTCGTCACCATCGAGGAGGATGGCGCGTGCGGTGCGCTTGACCACGGGACGCTCTTGGGCCATGGATGAGGTTTCGCCCGTCCGGCGGAGGATCAAACCCGGCCTCCGCGCCGCGCGGACGTGCGGCTACGCGCCCGCGCGCTCTCCGTCGCGACGAGACCGCCCCACGCCCCACGCCGCCGCGCCCCACACCCGGCCCCTCGCCGGGCCCGGCCACCGGTCACCAGTCACCTGCCGCGCGCAGCAGCCATTCGTGGGCGCGGGCGATGTGCGGATGGGCAAGAGTCCCGACCCGTACGGACAGGAAGTACGTGCGCAGCGGCGGCACCGGCGGATCGTGCAGCGCCACGACCTCGCCCGCGTCGAGCGCGTCCGTGCACAGATAGCGCGGCAGCACCGCCATCCCCGCGCCCGCCGTCACGCACTGGAGCACCGCGCGCAGATCCGGCGCGATCACCGCGCCCGACGCGGTGGGCGGGGTGTCGAAGACGGTGCTCCAGTAGCGCGTCAGCAGCGGCATGCTCTCGTGCACGGAGATGACGGGCACCCGCTCCAGCGACCGCGCCCCCTTCGCCCGTACGACGGCGGGCCCGCCCAGCCGGGCCGCCCAGCGGGGCGCGGCCACGAGCACGTGCTCCTCGTCGCACAGCGGCGTGGCCGTGAGCAGTTCGCCGCGCGGGCGGTGGGTGCTGATGGCGATGTCGTGGTGCCCGGCGGCGAGCCCGTTGAGGCTCTCCTCGGCCGGGCCGAACGCGATGCGCAGCGTCAGGCCGTGCTCGACCAGCGGGGCGAGCGCCGGCAGCGCGCGCAGCGAGGTGAACTCGGGCGGGCCCGTCAGATGCAGGGTCCGCTGCGCGGAGTCCTCGTCGAGCCCGCTCTCGGTGATCTCCAGCAGCGCGTCGAGGTGCGGCGCGACCTTGTGCGCCAGCTCCTCCCCCACGGTGGTCGGCGTCACGCCGCGCGCCTGCCGCAGGAACAGCGGCCTGCCCAACTGTCGCTCCAGGCTCCTGATCTGTCCGGTCACGGCGGGCTGCGAAAGCCCCAGCAGAGCGGCGGCGCGGGTGAACGACCCGGCCCTGTGCACCGCGAGGAACGTGCGCAGCAGGGCCAGATCCATAGCGCCTCCGGGCGGCCACCCGGTAGGGATGACCCTCACTTCGGTCACTGACAGTGCGGCAACGATAAGTATTCCGATAGGTCTGTGTCGATACTGTGATTGGACACTGACGCTGGGTCAACTAGCCTTGTACGCGCGGTTCTTCGCGCGTTGAACCGCCCGGCGGTTCGAGGCATGAGGGGGGAGCCTCGAACCGCCCGCGCGTGTGGGGGGCACCCGCGCACGCCAAGGCCCCACCCGCGAACGGGTGGGGCCTTTGGTGCCCTGGCCGGTCACCGGGCCGCCGCCGTGGCGGACGGCCCAGGACCGAAGGTGGTGGATCGTGCCGGATCAGTCCAGGTCCATGCCGCCGAAGAGGATGGACTTGCTGATGACCCGGTCGTTGTCCTCGATCTCCGTGTTCTTCTTGTTGACCGTCTTGCAGCAGCTGTGGCCGTGGTGCGGGCCCTCACCGGCGTGAGCGGAGACCGCGCCGAAACCGGCGAGACCCAGAACGGCGACACCGACGATGATGGGGCGAGCGACAGAACGCATGGGGAAAGCCTTCCGACGGGAAATGGAGCACGGACAATGTGCCCGTTGTCGGAGGTGTATTTCCCACAAGCCACGGGGCTTTTATGAGATTTCCCCGAGATGGCGTCAATGGTCTGATAAAAGCACTTCGCCCGTCGCCTCAGTCGGCCATCGGCAGATAGACCTTGTTGCCCGCCGCCGCGAACTCCTCCGACTTCGCGAGCATGCCCGCCCTGACCTCCTCCTCGCTGAGCGTGCCGTCCTGGTCCGAGCCGAACTGCTCGGTGATGCTGCGGCTGATCTTCATCGAACAGAACTTCGGCCCGCACATCGAGCAGAAGTGCGCCGTCTTCGCGGGCTCGGCCGGGAGTGTCGCGTCGTGGAAGGAGCGGGCCGTGTCCGGGTCGAGGGCCAGGTTGAACTGGTCCTCCCAGCGGAACTCGAACCGCGCGTCCGAGAGCGCGTCGTCCCAGTCCTGCGCCCCGGGGTGGCCCTTGGCCAGGTCGGCGGCGTGGGCCGCGATCTTGTACGTGATGACGCCGGTCTTCACGTCGTCGCGGTCCGGCAGCCCGAGGTGCTCCTTCGGCGTGACGTAGCAGAGCATCGCCGTACCCCACCAGCCGATCATCGCGGCACCGATGCCCGACGTGATGTGGTCGTAGGCGGGCGCGATGTCCGTGGTGAGGGGGCCCAGGGTGTAGAAGGGTGCCTCCTCGCAGACCTCCTGCTGGCGGTCCACGTTCTCCTTGATCTTGTGCATCGGGACATGCCCCGGGCCCTCGATCATGGTCTGCACGTCGTGCGCCTTGGCGATGCGGTTCAGCTCGCCGAGGGTGTCCAGCTCGGCCATCTGCGCCTCGTCGTTGGCGTCGGCGATCGAGCCGGGGCGCAGCCCGTCACCGAGCGAGAAGGTGACGTCGTACGTGCGCAGGATGTCGCACAGCTCCGCGAAGTGCGTGTAGAGGAAGCTCTCCTGATGGTGCGCCAGACACCAGGCGGCCATGATCGAGCCGCCCCGCGAGACGATCCCGGTCTTGCGGCGGGCCGTCAGCGGCACATAGCGCAGCAGCACACCCGCGTGGACCGTCATGTAGTCGACGCCCTGCTCGCACTGCTCGATGACGGTGTCCTTGTAGACCTCCCAGCTCAGCTCCTCGGCCTTGCCGTCGACCTTCTCCAGCGCCTGGTAGAGGGGGACGGTGCCGATGGGGACGGGGGAGTTGCGCAGCACCCACTCGCGCGTGGTGTGGATGTTGCGGCCCGTCGAGAGGTCCATGACCGTGTCGGCACCCCAGCGGGTCGCCCAGGTCATCTTCTCGACCTCCTCCTCGATGGAGGAGGTGACGGCGGAGTTGCCGATGTTGGCGTTCACCTTCACCAGGAAGTTCTTGCCGATGATCATCGGCTCGGTCTCCGGGTGGTTGACGTTGGCCGGGAGGACGGCGCGGCCCGCCGCGATCTCGTCGCGCACGAAGGCGGGCGAGCACTTCTCGCGTACGGCGACGTACTCCATCTCCGGCGTGATCTCCCCCCGCTTGGCGTACGCCAGTTGGGAGACCGAGGCCCGCTTCCCGTCGGGGCCCGCGCCCTCCCGGCCGCGCCGGGGCTGGCGGGGGCGGCCCGGGAAGACCGCGTCGAGGTTGCGCAGCCCGCCGCGCGGCGAGGTGTGCTTGAGCCCGTCGTCCTCGGGCCGCAGTTCACGGCCCGCGTACTCCTCGGTGTCGCCCCGCTCGATGATCCAGTTCTGCCGCAGCGGGGCCAGTCCGCGACGGACGTCGGTGTCGATCTGGGGGTCGGTGTACGGCCCCGACGTGTCGTAGAGCGTCACGTCGTTGCCGTTGGTGAGGTGCACGCGCCGGACCGGGACCCGGATGTCCGGGCGCGATCCTTCCACGTAACCCTTGTGCCAGCCGATCCGGCGCGGCTGCTGCTCCGCGCCCCCGTCGGCCGTGGCGGACTCCGTCCGCTCCTCAGTGGTGGCAGGCGTGCGTGCGTCCTGCGTGGTCATGAGACCCACTCCCTACGCCGGCATTACCCGGTAACAGGTTCGGCGGTCGACGCAGCCTTCTGCGGTAGGTCCGCATCCGCTGTCGGATGCGACTACGCAGGTCAGCGCCCTCTCAGCCCCGTGCTCGGAGCTCCCGCGATGTGTGCAAAGGCGACTCCACGCTAACGGCACACGTGCGGCCTTGAACAGGGGACCCGGACGTTCTTGCGATGATCTGGCGGTGACCCCGACACCAGAGCCCCACTCCCAGAGCCCCGGACCCGGCCACGCGCACACCGATGGCCACGGCCACGGGCACGGGCACAGTCACGCCCACGCCCACGGGCCCGCAGTGCCCGTGTCGCGGCATCTGCGCAAGGTGATCGGCGCGGTGCTGATCCCCTTCGCGGCGGCCATCGTCGTCGGGCTCGTCGTGCTGTGGCCCGGCGGCACCCCCGGGCACGGGCACAGCGGCGTCGGCTTCGACCGGCCCACGTTCCCGGCCAAGGTGACCAAGGTGGCCCAGGTCGACTGCAAGGACGTCAACGCGCAGCAGCCCGCGCAGCAGGGCGACTCCGGCTCGGGCGGCGCGCAGGGCGGCGCCGGTGCCGGTGGCGCGAGCGGGGGCGGCAGCGGCGGACAGGCCAGCGCCGCGTGCCAGAAGGCGACGATCGAGGTCACCGGGGGCAAGGACAAGGGCCACACGTACACCGAGGTCGTCACCCCGGACTCGACGCGCAAGCTGTCCGCGGGCCAGGAAGTGGTGGTCGCCTACGCGGAGAAGGCGCCCCGCTCCCTTCAGTACAGCGTCACCGACGTCGCACGCGGCGTCCCCGTGACCGTGCTGGCCGGGATCTTCGCGCTGGCCGTGGTGGTCGTGGGGCGGCTGCGTGGACTGCTGGCGCTCGCGGGTCTCGTCGTCAGCTTCGCCGTGCTCACCCTCTTCATCCTCCCCGCGATCCTCCAGGGCTCGAACCCGCTGCTGGTGGCGGTGATCGGCGGCAGCGCCATCATGCTCGCGACGCTCTACATGTGCCACGGACTCTCCGCGCGCACGTCCGTCGCCGTGCTCGGCACGCTCGTCTCGCTGCTGCTGATCGGGGTGCTCGGCTCGGTCTTCATCGGCTGGGCCCATCTGTCGGGGAACACCGACGACCAGACGAGCCTGGTGCACGGGCTCTATCCGGACATCGAGATCCAGGGCCTGCTGCTCGCCGGGGTGCTCATCGGCTCGCTGGGCGTGCTGGACGATGTGACCGTCACCCAGACCTCGGCCGTCTGGGAGCTGAAGGAGGCCGATCCGGAGGCGAGCTGGCGCAAGATCTACGGCGCCGCGATGCGCATCGGACGTGACCACATCGCCTCGGTGGTCAACACCCTCGTCCTGGCCTACGCGGGTGCCGCGCTGCCGTTGCTGCTGCTCTTCTCCATCGCGCGCAGCAGCGTCTCCATGGTCGCGACCAGCGAGGTCGTCTCGGAGGAGATCGTCCGTACGCTCGTGGGCTCGATCGGCCTGGTGGCCTCCGTGCCCGTGACGACGCTGCTCGCCGCGCTCGTCGTCTCGGCCGACCGGCACCGCGCGACGCCCGCCGCGTCCCCGGCACCGGGCCCCGCCACGGGCGGCTCCGCGCCCGGACCCGCATCCGGACCCGCGTCCGCCCCTGCTTCCGCACCCGCGCCCGGCCGCGCGGGTTCCCGCGTCACCAGTCGCCGCGGGAAGAGGAGGAAGCCGAAGTGAACCGGCGCACCAGGTAGATGACGCCTCCGACGAGGGCGACGAAGAGCAGCACCTTGAACAGCAGCCCGACGAGGAAGCCGACGACGCTGGCTATCAGCCCGCCGAACACGACAATGGCGATCACCGGTATCGCCACCCACTTCACCCACCACGGCAGCCCCGTGAGCAGTCCCTTGGCATCCATGCGCTGTCACCCCTGTCTCCGTTGAACCTGTCTCCGTCGGATCGCGACCGGTCGCCCGCGACGCCTGTCACCTTCTGCCTTCCAGGCTAGGTCGCCGCAGGTCGGACCGGGAGAGGCTCTGTCCCCGGTCCTCCCCTGACCCTGACCCCGACGCGACCCTGACGCCGCCAGGCCCCCGCCCCTCAGCCGTCGGCCCCCGCCCCTCAGCCCCGGGGACGCGCCGCTCAGCCCTCGGGAGGGGAGAAGACCACCATGACCCGCAGGTCCTCGGAGATGTGGTGGAACTTGTGGGGCACCCCGGCGGGCACGTAGACCACGCTGCCGCGCGCCACGTGCGTCGTCTCCGTCCCGACCGTCAGAGATCCGCGCCCGCTGACGACGAAGTAGACCTCGTCCTGCTTGTGCGGCTGCTGCGGATCGGTACTGCCCTTGTCGAGCGCGTAGAGGCCGACCGACATATGGCGCTCACGCAGAAATTGCAGGTAAGCGCCGTCATTGGCGGCACGCTCCGCCTCCAGCTCCTCCAGCCGGAACGCCTTCACGCCTGGCCCACCCCTCGTCCCTCGACTTGTGTCCCGTACCGCTTTTCCTGCGACGATCACAGTATGACGAACTTCCTCATCAAGACGCTCGCCAACGCAGCGGCCCTCGCCGTCGCCATCTGGCTCGTCGCCGACATCACGCTCACCGGCGGCGGCACCGGGCAGAAGGCGCTCACCCTGGTGCTGGTGGCGCTGGTCTTCGGCCTGGTGAACGTCGTGGTCAAGCCACTCGTGAAGCTGCTGTCCCTGCCGCTGCTGATCCTCACCCTCGGCCTGTTCACGCTGGTCATCAACGCCCTGATGCTGCTGCTGACGTCCTGGCTCTCCGACAAGCTGGACCTCAGCTTCCACGTAGAGGGCTTCTGGACCGCCGTGCTCGGCGGCCTGATCATCTCCATCGTGTCCTGGGCGCTGAACATGGCCCTGCCCGACAAGGACTGACCGCCCGCCCCGGGAGCAAGGCCACCCGCACCCCTCGCCGAGGATGGAGAGCATGTACAGCGTCTGTTTCGTCTGCACCGGCAACATCTGCCGCTCGCCCATGGCCGAGGCCGTCTTCCGTGCCCGCGTCGAGGAGGCCGGTCTCGACGATCTCGTCGCGACCAGCAGCGCGGGCACCGGAAGCTGGCACGTCGGAGACCCCGCCGACCCCCGTACGTCCGCCGCGCTCGGCGCCGCCGGATACGAGCTGGACCACACGGCCCGCCAGTTCGGTCCTGCGGACTTCGCGGAACACGATCTGGTCATCGCGCTGGACGAGGGCCACGACCGCGAGCTGCGGTTCATGGCGCCCACGCGCGAGGCCGCGGCGAAGGTCAGGCTGCTGCGCTCCTACGACCCGGAAGCGTCGGAGCACGACGGCTACGGGCTGGACGTGCCCGACCCGTACTACGGCGGTACCACGGGCTTCGACGAGTGCCTGCACCTGGTGGAGGCGGCCGTTCCGGGGCTGGTCGCCGAGGTGGCCGCCGCCATGGAGGAGCGCGAGGAGCTGCGGGGCGCGGGGTGAGCGGCGTGCCCGAGGGGCTGTACGCGCGCGTCGCGGCGCTGCTCGACGGGGCCCCCTCCGGAGCCGGGAGCGGAACTGGAACCGGAGCCGGAAGCGGAGTGGCCGGAAACGGAGTCTCCGGGGCCGGGTCCGGGCTGCGTGCGCTCCGGGGCGCCCCCGTCGGCGGCGGCGACATCTGTGACGCGTATCACCTCACCTTCGCCCGCGAAGACGGCGATGGTGATGGCGACGGTGACGGCGACCGCGGAACCCCCGCCCTCTCCGTCTTCGCGAAGACCCTCCCCGGCGCACCCCCCGCCTTCTTCGAGGCCGAGGCGCGCGGGCTGGCGCTCCTCGCCGGCACGGGCGCGGTCGCGGTGCCCGCCGTGCTGGGGTACGACGACGAGGTGCTGGTGCTGGAGTGGGCCGAGCCCGGCGCGCCCACCCCGGAGGCCGCCGAGCGCCTCGGCCGCGACCTCGCCGCGCTGCACGGCACGCCCGCCGACGCGTACGGCACCCCGGGGCGCCCCGCCTACCTCGGCTCGCTCCCCCTGGACTCCCCCGGCCCCGCCGACGCCGTGACGGACCCGGCCGACTGGCCCGCCTTCCACGCCGAGTACCGGCTGCTGCCCTTCCTGCGGCGCGCCGTCGACAACGGCGGCATCGGTCCCGGTGACGCGCGCGACGTGGAGCGGCTGTGCGAGCGGATCGACGAGGTCGCGGGCCCGCCGCAGCCGCCCGCCGTCATCCACGGCGACCTGTGGTCGGGCAACGTCCACTGGACGGACCCCTCCGCGCCCTCCGGGGGCGGGGACGGCCGCGCCCGCCTCATCGACCCCTCGGCCCAGGGCGGCCACCCGGAGACCGACCTGGCCCTCCTCCAGCTGTTCGGCTGCCCGCAGCTCTCCCGTATCCTCGCCGCGTACGAGGAGATCCGGCCTGTTCCTGGGCGGGTCGAGCGCGTACCCCTCCACCAGTTGCAGCACCTTCTGGTGCACGCCGTCCTCTTCGGCTCCGGCTACGGCGCACAGTGCGGTGCGGCGGCGCGGGCGGCACTGGGCTGACCGCCGACGGTCCGCAGGACGCGGGACCGCGAAGCAGAGAGCATCCGCACATGAGCACTCCCGAACACCCGAGCGCCGAGAGCCCCCGCGACACCCCCCGCGAGGAGTTCACGGGCACCGGCACAGGGCCCGCCGACGGCGACGCCACCCGCGTCGTGCGCGCGGGCCTCCCCGAGGAGGAGCCCTACGCGCCGCCCCTCCCCGGCCCGGTCTTCGCCGCGCACTACCACCTGCCGGGCGACCCGGCCGGTGCCCCGTACGCCTACGGCAGGGACAGCAACCCCACCTGGACGGGCCTGGAGCGCGCCATCGGCGAGCTGGAGTCGCCCGGCGACGACCGCGTCGAGACCGTGGCCTTCGCCTCCGGCATGGCCGCCATCTCCGCCGTCCTCCTCTCGCAGTCCCGTCCCGGCTCGGCCGTGGTGCTGCCCGACGACGGCTACAACCTGCTGATCCCGCTGCGCGAGCGCCTGGAGGGCTTCGGCGTCGAGGTGCGCACCGCGCCCACCGCGGCCGACGCGCAGCTGGAGCGGCTCGACGGCGCCTCCCTGCTGTGGATCGAGTCCCCCTCCAACCCGGGCCTCGACGTCTGCGACATCCGGCGGCTGGCCGAGGCGGCACACGAGCGCGGCGCCCTCGTCGCCGTCGACAACACCCTCGCCACCCCGCTCGGCCAGCGCCCCCTCGCCCTCGGCGCCGACTTCTCGGTGGCCAGCGGCACCAAGGCGCTCACCGGGCACGGCGACGTGCTGCTGGGCTATGTGACCTGCCGCGACCCGGAGCTGGCCGCCTCCGTACGGCACTGGCGCAAGATCGTCGGCGCCATCCCGGGCCCGATGGAGGCATGGCTCGCGCACCGTTCGCTGGCCACCCTGGACGTGCGCACCCGGCGCCAGGCGGGCAACGCGCTCGCCGTCGCCGAGGCGCTGGGCGCGCGCCCCGAGGTGACCGGGGTCCGCCACCCCGGGCTGCCGGGCGACCCCGCGCACGAGCAGGCGGCGCGGCAGATGAACCGGTTCGGCTGCGTAGTCTCCTTCACGCTGCCCGACAAGGACTTCGCCGAGCGCTTCCTCGCCGCGCTGCGCCTCGTCGACGACGCCACCAGCTTCGGCGGCGTCCGCACCACAGCCGAGCGGCGCGGTCGCTGGGGCGGGGACGCGGTGCCGGAGGGCTTCATCCGGATGTCGGTGGGCGTGGAGGACGCGGCCGACCTCGTCGCTGACGTACGGCGCGCGCTGGACGCGGCTGCGGGGTGACCCCGGTGGCGGGTGTCGGGTGACGGCCGCCGTGGCGCGGACGGCACCGGCGCACCGGCGGCACCGGGGTGACGGCTCACTCCGTCGGATCGCGACCGGCCGCCCGGTCAGGCCCCCGGCCCCGCCCGAGGCCCCGTGCCGTGCTGCTCAGTCGGGCTGGTGGTCGGGGCCGCCGTAGTCGGGGCTGGAGAAGTCCGGGCTGGTGTAGCGGGGCCTGACGCTCTTCTCGCCGCTCTTGGCCTCCGAGGACGTGCGGCTGGAGAAGTCCGGGTGCGAGTAGCCGAGCCGCGGCGTGCGCTGCTGCGGTTCCGGCTCCTGCGACCCGGACTGCCCGGACTGTCCGGTGGCGAGATCGTCCCGTACGTACGCCGCGGGCGCCTGCCCGGAGCCCTGCGGGTCCGCCAGCGCCTCCCGCAGGAAGGGCAGGATGCCGCGCTCCAGCAGCGCCTCCCGCCACAGGCCCCGCGCCCGGTCCACTTCGTCGGCGAGCGCGGCTCCCGGCCCAGCGGCCTCCTCCTTCGCCCTGATCGAACTCGACCCGTTGCGCAGCGCGGTGAGCCACAGCGCCGTCATCGCCACGACGGCCCCCGCCGCCGCCAGGACGGCGAAGACCAGGCCGATGTCGCGCATCGGCTCGGCGACGGCGGGCTCGGGCGTGACCATGTGGAGGAGATAGCCGAGCAGCAGGAAGATCAGCGCCGCCGTTCCCGCGAGGACGGGCGCCAGCACGGAGAGCATCGCGGCGAGTCCGGCCCCCGCCGTCTCGACCAGCCCCTCGCCCACGGCACCCGCGAGCCCGACGCCGCCCTCCGCCTCGCCCGCGCGCCCGGGACCGCCCTCGGCGGAGCCGCCGTCGGACTTGGCCGCGCCGCGCTGCTGCGGGGCCGCTGAGGCGGGCAGGTTCGCCAGGTGGCGCATCTCCTCGCGCAGGCGGACGAAGTGCTCGTACTCGACGGCGGCGCAGGCGGCGATCGCCGTGGCCGCGCTGAGTGCCATCGTGCGCAACTGCTCGGCGTTGAGACGCTGGCCGATCGCCGCCGTGTCAGGACGCCGGTGGGCGTGACGCAGTGCCTCGTCGAGGGCCCGCTCGAACTCGGGCCGGTCCTCTAGCCGCAGGTGCGGAGCGCTGTTCATGTGCATCCCCCGATGCTCCGTAGGGCCGTTGCTGGCCGGTCGACGGGCGGGGCGGCCGCGACGGGCGTCAGGAACCCGTCATGGCAGAACCGATGGTAAAGGGCTTCCGGCACTCCGTGACAGGTGGTTTCCCTAAATTGGCCCCCCGCGCTGTCCCGTACGGCTTCGTGCCCCGCACGTCACTTCCGAGCTACTCCTGCCCCCGAACAGGCTATTCAGCCAGGGGAAGTTGAGTGACAAGCAGTTTTCCGGCCATCGTCACACCGCCGTCCATGGCCACGGCCATGCCGTCCGCGTAGACGTGCGGACCGGTGACATGGGGCGGCGCCTCCTCGTCGTCCCCCGCCTCGCCGCCTACCTCGCCCAGCAGGTACGGGATCGGACTGTGCCCGTGCACCACCCGCTTGCCGCCGAAGGCGCCGAGGAACTCGCGCACGGCGGGCACCCCCGACTCCTCGTCGCGGAAGGCGAAGCGCTTGGTGAACTTGCGGAACAGGTCCCAGGTCTCGTCCGCGTCGTTGCGCTGGAGCGCCTGGGTGACGGCGTCGTTGACGGCCTCGATGGTGTCGCCGTATTCGAGGTAGCAGGTGGCGTCCGAGTGCACGAGCAGATGGCCGTCGGCCAGTGCCATGGCGTCGAGCCGGGACATCCACTGGATGTGGTGGTCCTGGAGGCGCTCCATGTCCGTGCGCTGGCCGCCGTTGAGGAGCCAGGCCGCCTGGAACGAGGCGGTGCCCGCACCGGAGTTGACGGGGGTGTCGCCGAAGCGCTTGGCGCCGATGAGCAGCAGCTCGTGGTTGCCCATGAGCGCCTTGCAGTAGCCGCCGGCCGCTGCCGCCTCGGCGGAGAGCTGCATCACCAGATCGATGACGCCGATGCCGTCGGGGCCTCGGTCGGTGAAGTCCCCGAGGAACCAGATGCGCGTGTCGCCCGCGATCCAGTGGTCCTCGGCGTCGATGATCCCGGCCTCGCGCAGCTCGGTCCGCAACTGGTCGAGATAGCCGTGCACGTCGCCCACGACGTACAGCGGGCCATCGCCCTCGTGCGTGGTGGCGACGGGGGACGGGACGTCGACGAGCGTGGGCTCGGGCGTGGCGGCCGTGCCGCCGATGACCGGCAGATCGCGCTGCGTCGGCGTGTACTCCCGGGAGGGTTCGCCCTCGGGCTCGGGCGCCGCGGGAGTGTCGGACGGTGTCGTCGCCTGCGCCGCGGGAGGCGTGGGAGGCACGGAAGCGGCCCACGTCACGGGCGGCCCCACGGGCGCCGCCTGCGCGGGCGTCCGGGCCGGTACCTGTGCTGGTGCCGGTGCCTGCGCCGGTGCCGGTACCTGCTCCTGGGCGGGTACTGCCGGCACCACCGGTACCGCCTGGACCTGTTCCTGGGCCGGTACCTGGTCCGGCACCTGTGCCGGTACGGAAGATACGGGTACGGCCTCCGACACGTCCTCGGGCGCGAGCCTCACGGGCCGCATGGGCTGAAGATGCCCCGCGCCCCTCGCCGCACCGCCGTGCCATACGTCGGGTCCCTGACCGGCCCCCTGAGTCATCGACCCCTCCACCATCGCGCGCCGCCGTGCACCGCCGAACCTTCCCCTGCCTCTCTTGGGCACACTCCACACCTGTCCTTCGGCGGGGAGGTCCCACAGGTCGGGAGGTGGGTCCGGTGTCGTTCGCCCATCATAGGAATGCCGGTCGTGCCTTGTGACGCACCTGGGGGGTGCCAATTGACACGCGGCCCCGGCGGACCGGGAATTTCGCCTGATTTCTGAGGGTACGGAAGCGCGCCGTGCCGCCGCGCGTGGCCGCGCTGCCCGTCGGCCGGGGTGTTTTCCGTCGGCTCGCCGAGGTCAGTCGGCCGAGGGGGTGCGGGGCGCACTGATGGTGGCGCGCGGTGGACGGCGCTGCGAGGAGGTACGGACGATGAGGTCGGTCGGCATGACCTGCTCCACGGGGCGGCCCGTGTCGATGCCCTCGATGGCGTCGATGAGCAGTTGGATGACGGTGTTGCCGATGCGGCCCGGTTTGAGGGAGAGGGTGGTGATCGGCGGCTCGGTGGTGGCGTAGACGTTGGACTCGCTGCAACAGACGAGGAGCAGGTCCTCGGGGACGCGCAGTCCGTAGCGCCGCGCCGCGGCGAGGAGGTCCGTGCCGTTGGGGTCGAAGAGGCCGTAGACGGCGTCCGGGCGGTCGGCGCGTGCGAGCAGGCGGTCGGCCGCGATGGCGCCCGCGCAGGGGTCGTGCGCGGGATACGACTCGTAGACGGGGTCCTGGCCGACGCGCGCGCACCAGTCCAGGTAGGCGGTGGTCGACAGCCGGGTGTAGGTGTCCGTGCTGGTGCCCGTCAGCAGCCCGATGCGCCGGGCACCGGACTCGGCGAGGTGGTCGAGCAGGCCCATGACGGCCTCTTCGTGGTCGTTGTCGACCCAGGCGGTGACGGGCAGGGAGCCGCTGGGGCGGCCGTCGGAGACGACGGGGATGCCGGAGCGCACCAGTTCCGAGACGACGGCGTCCTCGTCCGAGGGATCGATGACGACGGTGCCGTCGAGCGCGACGTTGGACCACACGTCGTGCCGGGAGGTGGCGGGGAGGATGACCAGCGCGTACCCACGCGCGAGCGCGGCGGAGGTGGCGGCCCGCGCCATCTCCGCGAAGTACGCGAATTCCGTGAAGGTGAACGGTTCTTCGCCGTACGTGGTGACCGTCAGTCCGATGAGACCCGACTTGCCCGTGCGGAGCGTCCGGGCGGCGGCCGAGGGCCGGTACCCGAGGCGCTCGGCGACCTCGCGGACGTGGCGGCGGGTGGCATCGGGCAGGCGGCCCTTGCCGTTGAGCGCGTCGGAGACAGTGGTGATCGAGACACCGGCCGCTGCGGCGACGTCGCGGATACCCGCCCGCCCGTTCAGCCGGCTCCCGCCACGCGCCCCCCGGGGGGCCGAAGCGCGGCCCACCTGATGCTTCTCTGCTGCTGTCATGGCGACCCGATCGTAGGCCCGCAGTACGCGGCACGAGGGGAGGTACGAGTGAGGTGCAGAAGGTACGTTTCTGCAAGAACGTTTCCCCGGAAAATCCTGGGAATCGTTGGCGACAAAGGGCCGTGTGACCTTGAACACTCGGGATTTCGGCCCGTGAGCCCGCTGAATCGGCGATATTGCGAAGAGGTCTCAACTCACCTTCACGGGGGATGCGCGCCACGGCTCCCGCCACCAGCGCGCAGGGCGCACGGAGGGCTCTCGTCCCCTTTTGCGCGCCCCTTTCCGGCCTCCTCATAGGGTGAGCAATATGGGAGTCCACGGGACGGTCAAGGAGGATCAGCGGTGAGCGAGAAGACCCCGAGGCTGCGCGGCGCACTCGACGGTATCCCGACGTACAAGCCGGGAAGGCCGGCCGCGGCGGACGGCCCCGTCTCCTACAAGCTCTCGTCCAACGAGAACCCCTATCCACCGCTCCCCGGCGTGCTGGAGTCGGTGACGGAGGCCGCCGCGTCCTTCAACCGCTATCCCGACATGGCCGCTTCCACGCTCATGGCCGCGCTCGCCGAGCGCTTCGGCGTCCCGCCCGAGCACCTGGCGACGGGCACGGGCTCGGTCGGCGTCGCGCAGCAACTGCTCCAGGTGACGGCGGGCCCGGGCGACGAGGTGATCTACGCCTGGCGCTCCTTCGAGGCGTACCCGATCATCACCCGCATCTCCGGCGCGACGCCCGTCACGGTGCCGCTCACAGAGGGCGAGGAGCACGATCTCGACGCGATGGCCGACGCCGTCACCGAGCGCACCCGCCTCATCTTCGTCTGCAACCCCAACAACCCCACCGGCGTCGCCATCCCCCGCGAGGACCTGGAGCGCTTCCTGGACCGGGTGCCCGGCGATGTGCTGGTGGTGCTGGACGAGGCGTACCGCGAGTTCGTGCGCGACGAGCGCGTCGTGGACGGCATCGAGCTGTACCGCGACCGGCCGAACGTGTGCGTGCTGCGGACCTTCTCCAAGGCGTACGGGCTCGCCGGGCTGCGCGTCGGCTTCGCCGTGGCGCACGAGCCTGTGGCCGCCGCGCTGCGCAAGACGGCCGTGCCCTTCGGCGTCAGCCAGCTCGCGCAGGAGGCGGCCGTGGCCTCGCTGCGCAGCGAGGACGCGCTGCTGGAGCGGGTGGAGGCGCTGGTCGGCGAGCGCACGAGGGTGACGCGCGAACTGGAGGCGCAGGGCTGGACGGTGCCCGTGTCGCACGCGAACTTCGTCTGGCTGCGGCTGGGGGAGCGCACGGGCGCCTTCGCCGCCGCGTGCGAGGAGGCCGGGGTGACGGTCAGGCCGTTCACGGGCGAGGGCGTGCGGGTCTCGGTCGGCGAGACCGAGGCGAACGACATCTTCCTCCAGACGGCTGCGGCCTTCCGCAAGAACGAGCTGTGACCGGCTGAACCGCCAGCTCACAGCCCGGCTCCACACCGGCCCCTCACGCGAGTGGGGGGCCGGTCGCATGTCCGAAAAGACCGGTCGTAGGATTGCTTGTGAATGTGAACGCATTCACGACCGTGTCTTGCGGTCCCGTCAATGCTGCACAAAACCGGCAAAGTGACTGGGGCTGTGGCTGTGCGGAGGGCGCGACCTAAGGAGAGAGCCCGTGGACCTTGCTCTGGCGCCGGAGACCCTGGCGCGCTGGCAGTTCGGCATCACGACCGTCTACCACTTCCTGTTCGTCCCCCTGACGATCTCGCTCTCGTCACTCGTCGCGGGCTTCCAGACCGCGTGGGTGCGCACGAGCGACGAGAAGTACCTCCGAGCGACGAAGTTCTGGGGAAAGCTCTTCCTGATCAACATCGCCATGGGTGTCGTCACCGGCATCCTCCAGGAGTTCCAGTTCGGGATGAACTGGTCCGACTACTCGCGCTTCGTCGGTGACGTCTTCGGAGCCCCGCTCGCCTTCGAAGCCCTCATCGCGTTCTTCTTCGAGTCGACCTTCATCGGCCTGTGGATCTTCGGCTGGGACAAGCTGCCGAAGAGGATCCACCTCGCCTGCATCTGGATGGTCGCCATCGGCACCATCCTCTCCGCCTACTTCATCCTGGCGGCGAACTCCTGGATGCAGCACCCCGTCGGATACCGGATCAACGAGGAGTCGGGGCGCGCCGAGCTGACCGACTTCGCGCGGGTGCTGTTCCAGAACACCGCGCTCGCGCAGTTCTTCCACACCATGACGGCGGCGGCCATAGTGGGCGGCGCCTTCCTGCTGGGCATCTCGGCCTTCCACCTGATGCGCAAGAAGCACGTCAGGGTGATGCGCACCTCGCTGCGGGTCGGCCTGGTCACGCTCGTCGTCGGCGGGCTGCTGACCGTCGTCAGCGGCGACCGGCTCGGCAAGATCATGTACGAGCAGCAGCCCATGAAGATGGCCGCCGCCGAGGCGTTGTGGGAGACCCAGGGGCCCGCGCCGTTCTCCGTCTTCTCCTACGGCGACGTCGCGGCCGGGCACAACAAGGTCGCCATCGAGATCCCCGGCGTGCTGTCCTTCCTCGCGCACGACAACTTCACCGAGGAAGTCCCCGGCATCAACGACACCAACGCGATGCTCAAGGAGAAGTACAAGGACACCATCGGGCTCGACGACTACCGGCCCAACATTCCCGTCGCCTACTGGGGATTCCGGTGGATGATCGGATTCGGCATGGCGTCCGTCGCGGTCGGTGCGGCCGGGCTCTATCTGACGCGCAGGAAGCTGTGGCTCGCCGAGCGCCTGCGCACCACGGCCGACGAGGTGCCACGGCTCGCCCTCACCAGGAACCGGGAACTGAGCCCCTGGCTGACGAAGTGGTACTGGCGGCTGGCCCTGTGGACCATCGCCTTCCCGCTCATCGCCAACTCCTGGGGCTGGATCTTCACCGAGATGGGCCGCCAGCCGTGGGTCGTCTACGGCGTGCTGCCCACCTCCTCCGCCGTCTCGCCGAGCGTCTCGCAGGGCGAGGTGCTCACGTCGATGATCGTCTACACGGCGCTGTACGCGGCCCTCGCCGTCATCGAGGTCAAGCTGCTGGCGAAGTACGTCAAGGCGGGACCGCCCGAGCTGACGGAGGACGACCTCAACCCGCCCACCCGGATCGGCGGTCACGACCGTGACGACGCCGACCGGCCGATGGCCTTCTCGTACTGAGCCCGGGAGCGCGCAATGGAACTCCACGACGTCTGGTTCGTGCTCATCGCCGTCCTGTGGACCGGCTACTTCTTCCTGGAGGGCTTCGACTTCGGCGTCGGCGTCCTCACCCGGCTGCTGGCCCGTGACCGCGCCGAACGGCGGGTGCTGATCAACACCATCGGCCCCGTCTGGGACGGCAACGAGGTCTGGCTCCTCTCCGCGGGCGGCGCCACCTTCGCCGCCTTCCCCGAGTGGTACGCCACCCTCTTCTCGGGCTTCTACCTGCCCCTGCTGCTGATCCTGGTCTGCCTCATCATCCGGGGCGTCGCCTTCGAGTACCGCGCCAAGCGACCCGAGGACAGCTGGCAGACCCGGTGGGAGTGGGCCATCTTCATCACCTCCGTGCTGCCCGCCTTCATGTGGGGCGTCGCCTTCGGCAACATCGTGCGCGGTGTGAAGATCGACGCGGACATGGAGTACGCGGGCACCCTCTTCGACCTGCTCAACCCCTACGCACTGCTCGGCGGGCTGGTCACGCTCACCCTCTTCACCTTCCACGGCACCGTGTTCACGGCGCTGAAGACGGTGGGCGACATCCGTACGCGGGCGCGGCGGCTCGCCACCCGGCTGGGGCCGGTCACGGCGGTGCTGGCCGTCGTCTTCCTCGTCTGGACGCAGGCGCACACCGGGGACGGCAAGAGCCTGGTGGCGCTGGTCGTGGCCGTCGCCGCGCTGGTGGCGGCGCTGGGGGCGAACCTCGTGGGGCGCGAGGGGTGGTCGTTCGCCTTCTCGGGGATCACCATCGCCGCTTCCGTGGCGATGCTGTTCCTGTCGCTGTTCCCCGACGTCATGCCGTCGTCGCTGAACCCCGACTGGAGCCTGACGGTGACGAACGCCTCGTCGACCCCGTACACGCTGAAGATCATGACCTGGTGCGCGGGCATCGCCACGCCCGTCGTCCTGCTCTACCAGGGCTGGACGTACTGGGTCTTCCGCAAGCGGATCGGCACGCAGCACATCGCCGGCACGCACTGAGGACCGGAGCTTTCCGAGGCCGGGCCGTCGGTGCGAATCGACGGCCCGGCACCCCGACCCACCCCGCAGTACCGAGGCTTTGGGGGCCGCAGCATGAAACCCGTGGACCCGCGTCTGCTCCGGCACGCCCGTGCCACCCGTGTCTTCCTCGTCGCGTCCGTGGTGCTCGGGCTGGCGGGCGCGTGCCTGGTCATCGGGCAGGCCATGCTGATCGCGGAGATCGTCGTCGGCGCCTATCAGGAGGCCGCCTCGGCGGCCGACCTCCGCGACCCCCTGCTTCTCCTGGCCGCCGTCTCCGCCGGGCGCGCGCTGGTCTCCTGGCTGACGGAGCTGGCCGCGCACCGGTGCAGCGCCGCGGTCAAGTCCGAGCTGCGCAACCGCCTCCTCGCGCACGCGGCGCGGCTGGGCCCCAACTGGCTCTCCGGCAAGCGGACCGGCGAACTCACCGCGCTCGCCACGCGCGGCATCGACGCGCTCGACGACTACTTCGCCCGCTATCTGCCCCAGCTCGGGCTGGCCGTCGTCGTCCCCGTCGCCGTGCTGGCCCGCGTCGTCACCGAGGACTGGATCTCCGCGGCCATCATCGTGGTCACGCTCCCCCTGATCCCGCTCTTCATGATCCTGATCGGCTGGGCGACCCAGTCCCGCATGGACCGCCAGTGGCGGCTGCTCGCGCGGCTGTCGGGGCACTTCCTCGACGTCGTCGCCGGGCTCCCCACGCTCAAGGTCTTCGGGCGGGCCAAGGCACAGGCCGAGAACATCCGTGCCATCACCGACGACTACCGGCGCGCGACGCTGCGCACCCTGCGGATCGCGTTCCTGTCGTCGTTCGCGCTGGAACTCCTCGCGACGATCTCCGTCGCGCTCGTCGCCGTCACCATCGGCATGCGCCTCGTGCACGGCGAACTCGACCTCTACACCGGGCTCGTCGTCCTCATCCTCGCGCCGGAGGCGTATCTGCCGCTGCGTCAGGTCGGGGCCCAGTACCACGCGGCGGCCGAGGGGCTCTCGGCCGCCGAGGAGGTCTTCGCCGTCCTGGAGACCGAGGCCCCGGCGCGCGGCGGCGCGCCCGCGCCCGACGTGCGCTCCCGTGACATCGCGCTGGACCGGGTGCGGGTGCGGTACGAGGGGCGTACGCACGACGCGCTGCCCGAGACCAGCCTGCGGCTCGCGCCCGGTGAGACCGTCGCGCTCGTCGGGCCTTCCGGTGCGGGCAAGTCCACCCTGCTCATGGCCCTGCTGGGCTTCACGCCGCTCGCCTCAGGACGTGTCCTCGCCGAGGCCGACGGCGATGGCGGGGGCGACGGTACGGACCTGGCCGGGGTGGACCTGGCCACCTGGCACGAGCAGATCGCCTGGGTGCCCCAGCATCCGCACCTCTTCGCGGGCACGGTCGCCGACAACGTGCGGCTGGCCAGGCCGGACGCGGGCGACGAGGAGGTACGCCGCGCTCTGCGCGACGCGTCGGCGCCGGAGCTGGACCCCGGCACGGTGCTCGGCGAGGGCGGCAGTGGCCTGTCCGCGGGCCAGCGCCAACGGGTCGCCCTGGCCCGCGCGTTCCTCGCCGACCGGCCCCTGCTCCTGCTGGACGAGCCGACGGCCGCGCTCGACGGCGAGACCGAGGCGGCGGTCGTCGACGCGGTGCGGCGGCTCGCGGAGCACCGGACGGTGCTGCTGGTCGCGCACCGGCCCGCGTTGCTCGCCGTCGCCGACCGCGTCGTACGGCTGGGCGCGCCGCCCGAGGCCGGTGCGGCCGTGCCCCGTCCAGGGCCCGAACCCCGCTGGGTGGACGCGGTGGCGCACGGGGACACGCCCGTGACCGGTTCCGGCGGTTCCGGCGGTTCCGGTGAGGCGGGCGGGGCGGTTCCGGTTCCGGTTCCGGCGCAGGTTCAGGTTCAGGTTCCAGTTCCGGTACGGGCCCCGGAAGGGGAGGCCGCTCACGGTTCCGGAGACAGGGGCGAGGTCGCGACGGGCGGTGCCGCTCAGGGCCGTGCCCTCGCGCGGGTGCGACGGTTCGCGCGGCCCCTGCGGGCCCGCTTCGCGCTCGCCCTGCTGCTCGGGGCGCTGGCGCTCGGCAGCGCCGTCGGGCTCATGGCGACCTCGGGCTGGCTGATCTCGCGGGCCTCCGAGCAGCCGCCGGTGCTGTATCTGATGGTCGCCGTCACCGCGACCCGTGCCTTCGGCATCGGCCGCGCCGTCTTCCGGTACGCCGAACGCCTCGTCTCCCACGACGCCGTGCTGCGCGTCCTCGCCGACCTCCGCGTCGCCGTCTACCGCCGCCTGGAACGGCTCGCGCCCGCCGGACTGCGCCGTACGCGACGTGGCGACCTCCTCTCCCGGCTCGTCGGCGACGTGGACGCGCTCCAGGACTCCTTCCTGCGCTGGCTGCTGCCCGCCGCCGTCGCGGTGACCGTCAGCGCGGGCGCCGTCGGCTTCACCGCCTGGCTGCTGCCCGAGGCCGGTGCCGCACTCGCGGCGGGCCTGCTCGTCGCCGGGCTCGCCGTGCCCGCGCTGACCGGCGCCGTCTCCCGGCGTACGGAGCGCAGGCTCGCGCCCGCGCGCGGCGAGCTGTCGACGCGGACCGTCGACCTGCTGACCGGGACCGGCGAACTGACCGTCGCGGGCGCGCTCCCGTCCCGTACCCGCGAGGTGCGGGAGGCCGACGCGGCACTGACCCGCGTCGCGACGCGCTCCGCCGCCGCGACCGCACTGGCGGCTGGCCTCACCAGCCTCGCGGCCGGCCTCACCGTCACGGCCGCCGCCTGGGCGGGCGCGCAGGCCGTCTTCGACGGGCGGCTCGCGGGGGTCTGCCTCGCGGTGGTCGTACTCACCCCGCTCGCGGCGTTCGAGGCGGTCAACGGCCTGCCGCTGGCGGTGCAGTTCCGGCAGCGTACGAAGCGCTCGGCCGAGCGGGTCTTCGAGGTACTGGACGCCCCCGAGCCGGTGCGCGAGCCCGACGCGGCGGGGCAGTCCGGCCCGGTGGGCGGGCCTGCCGCTGTGCGGGGGCCCGTCTCCGGGCGGGTGGCCGAGCCTGTGCGGGAGCCCGGTGCTGTGGGCACGTCCGACTCCGTGGGCTGCCCCGGTGCTGTGGGCGAGTCCGTTCCCGGGCGGGCGCCCGAGCCCGGGCGCGAGCCCGCCCCGGCTGGCGAGCCTGCCTCTGGGCGGGCATCTGGGCCGGTGCGGGGGTCTGCCCTCGTGGGCCAGCCCGACCCTGGGCGGGAACCCGAGGGCGAGCGGGGGCCCGGCTCCGTGCGGGAGCCCGGTGCTGTGGGCGAGTTCGTCCCGGCGGGCCGGCCCGGTCCCGTGCAGGGGTCCGACGGGGTGGGTGCGGTGCCCGGCTCCCCGTTCCCCCTCAGCGTCAGGGCGCTGAGTGTGCGTCACCCCGGGCAGGAGGGGCGAGCCGCGCTGGAGGGGTTCGAGCTGGATCTGGTCGCCGGGCGGCGCGTTGCCGTCGTCGGGGTCTCGGGTTCGGGCAAGACGACGCTCGCGCAGGCGCTGCTGCGCTTCGTGGAGCTGGAGAGCGGCTCGTACACGCTGGCCGGGGTTCCCGCCGCCGCGCTGCCCTCGGACGAGGTGCGCCGACACGTCGGGCTGTGCGCCCAGGACGCGCACCTCTTCGACAGCACCCTGCGCGAGAACCTCCGGCTCGCCCGTACGGACGCGAGCGACGCCGACCTGCGCGGCGCCCTCGCGCGGGCGCGGCTCGACGGCTGGGTGGCGACGCTGCCCGACGGGCTCGACACGCTCGTCGGCGAGCACGGTGCCCGGCTCTCCGGCGGCCAGCGGCAGCGGCTCGCGCTGGCCCGCGCGCTGCTGGCCGACTTCCCCGTACTCGTGCTGGACGAGCCCGCCGAGCATCTGGACCTGCCCACGGCCGACGCGCTCACCGCCGATCTGCTCGCGGTGACCGAGGGCCGTACGACGGTGCTGATCACGCACCGGCTGCACGGTCTGGAGGCGGTGGACGAGGTGATCGTGCTGGACGGCGGCCGTACCGTCGAGCGCGGTCCGTACGCGGAGCTGGCCGGGGGCGACGGGCCGTTCCGCCGGATGCTGGAGCGGGAGGCGGCGACGGACGGGCTGCTGGGAGCCGGGTCCGGGTCCGGGTCCGGGAACGGTTCCGCGCGGGCCGCCTTGCCCGTATAGACGCGACGCGGGGTCGGAGAAGCGGATGTTCTCCGCCGACAACGACGTGCTCCTCATCAAGATCCTCGCCACTCAGGCGGGCATCGCCATCGGCAACGCGCGCCTCCACGAGGCGGCCCGGCAGCGCGAGCGCTGGATCGACGGCAGCGCGGCCCTCACCACCTCCCTCCTCGCGGGCGACGTGGACAACGCGCTCGCCGTCGTCGCGGAGGAGGCCCGCTGGCTGGCGGACTCGGCCGCCGGAATCGTGCTGCTCCCCACGTCGGGCGACGGCGAGCGTGGGCATGGGGAGGGCGGGGGCGGGCTGGAGATCGTCGCCGTATCGGCCGACGACGCGAGGGGACTGATCGGCACCGTCATCCCGCCCGGCAGCGCCGTGCTGGAGCAGTTGCGCGGCGGCGAGCCCGTCTACATCGACGACGCGGCCACCGACCCCCGCATGGTGACGCATGTGGCCCAGCGCTTCGGGCCGAGCATGATGCTCCCGCTGACGAGCGGCGGCCGGGTCATCGGCACGCTCGCCCTGCCGAGGGAGCGGGGCGGGGAGTCGTTCACGGAGGTGGAGAAGACACTGGCCGAGCGGTTCGCGGCGCAGGCCGCGCTGGCGCTGGTCCTGGCGGACGCGCAGCGCGACCGCGAACGGCTCGCGGTGTACGAGGACCGGTACCGCATCGCGCGCGATCTGCACGACCTCGTCATCCAGCGGCTCTTCGCGACCGGCCTGATGCTCCAGAGCACCCAGCGCAGGGCGCGGGAGCCGCTGCCGGGCACGAGACCGGGCTCGGGATCGGGATCGGAACCGGGATCGGGATCGGAACCGGGGCCGGGGTCTGGGTCGGCACCGGAGCCGCTGCCGGGTCCGGTGCCGGAGGTGAGCGAGGGGATCGGGCGGGCCGTGGACGAGCTGGACGCGACCATCGCGGAGATCCGTACCGCGATCTACGCGCTACAGCAGCAGCCGGACGAGGCCGTCGCGGGCCCGCGCACGCGCGTGCTGCGCGAGACCGGCCTCGCCGCCGTCCCGCTGGGCTTCCGCCCCTCGGTGACCTTCGTAGGGCCGGTGGACGCGCGGCTTCCGGAGCCGACCACGAAGGAGCTGGTGGCGGCGTTGCGTGAGGCGCTGTCGAACGCGTTCCGGCACGCCCGCGCCTCCCGTATCGAGGTCACCGTCGACGTCACGGCGGCCCTGCCCGACGGGTCGGACGGGGTGCCGCTCACGGTCGCCGACGACGGGGTGGGCGTCGGCGCCCCGGACGCCGGGCGCCGCAGCGGGATGCGGGATCTGGCCCGTCGCGCGGAGAACCTCGGCGGCACGGCGAGCTGGGGCCCCGGCATCGGCCCCGAGGGCGCGGGGACGACGGTGGTGTGGCGGGCGCCGCTGTGACGGTGGCGTGCTGCGGTGTGGGGATGGAGGTGGGAGGGGCGGTCAGGAGGCGAGGAGGCGTTCGACGACCTCCGCGACGCCGTCGTCCTCGTTGGAGGACGTCCGGTGCGTGGTGGACGCGAGGACTGTGGGGTGCGCGTTGGCCATCGCGTACGAGGTGCCCGCCCAGCCCAGCATCTCCAGGTCGTTCGGCATGTCGCCGAAGGCGACGACCTCCTCGGCGCTGATGCCCCGCTCGTCGCAGCAGCGGGCCAGCGTGCTGGCCTTGCTCACTCCCGGGCCGCTGATCTCCAGCAGGGCCGACGGGCTGGAACGGGTGAACTCCGCGTGCGTTCCCGCGACCTCGCGCCCCAGCCGCAGGAAGGCGTCGGGGTCCATCTCGGGGTGGTGCGCGAGCAGCTTCAGCACGGGCTGCGCGGCGAAGTCGGCCGACTCGTCCATGTCGTCAAGGTCGTCCGAGAGCAGCTTCTCGGCCGGTGCGACGACGGCTCCGGGGTCGAGGTGGAAGGGCGGGTAGGCCGCCTCGTAGTGGATGCCGCCGGTCCGCTCGACGGCGAACGACACCCCGGGCGCCGCCTCGCGCAGCGCGCGGACGACCTCCAGCGCGTCCCGTCGCGGCAGCTCCCGCACCCTGACGACGCGCCGCCCGCGGTGCAGGTCGACGACCGCGGCGCCGTTGGCGCAGATGGCGAGGCCATGTCCGTGTACGTGTTCGCTGACGACCCCCATCCAGCGCGCGGGGCGTCCGGTGACGAAGAAGACCTCGATGCCCGCGACCTCGGCGGCGGCGAGGGCCGCGACCGTACGGTCGGACACGGACTTGTCGTCGTGCAGGAGAGTTCCGTCGAGATCCGTCGCGATCAGTCGGGGGCGGGGCCGGGGCCGGGGTCGGCGGCGGGAGCGGGATGCGGGCGGCTCGGTCGCGGTCACGATGACCATCTTCCCGCATATGCCTGAACAGGCGTGCGAAGGGGCGCCCGGATGAGCGCTCAGCCGTGCGAATCGGCCACGCCAAGCCGGTCGGGCGGTAGGGAGGCCGGACGTACGGCGGGAGGACGGTCCCGCGCCGCCGGACAGTCCGTCCCGGGGAACGGCTCGCATAGGGTCGGCGCCATGCGTCTCAGTACCGTCATCCTGCCGATCCACCGCTGGTCCGAGGGGGGCCGCGACACGTGGCGCCGCGCCGAGGACCTCGGCTTCCACGCCGCGTACACCTACGACCACCTCTCGTGGCGCACCTTCCGCGACGGCCCCTGGTTCGGCGCCGTCCCCACCCTGACGGCCGCTGCGGCGGCCACCGAGCGCGTACGGCTCGGCACCCTCGTCACCTCGCCCAATTTCCGGCACCCGGTCACCCTCGCCAAGGAGCTGATCTCCCTGGACGACATCTCCGGCGGCCGGGTCACGCTGGGCATCGGCGCGGGCGGCTCCGGCTTCGACGCGACGGCGCTCGGCCAGCACCCGTGGACGGCGCGCGAGCGCGCTGACCACTTTGGCGAATTCGTACCGCTTCTGGATCAGCTCCTGACGCGGGACGTCACCTCGTACGAGGGCACGTACTACTCCGCGCACGAGGTCCGCAACATCCCCGGCTGTGTGCAGCGGCCCCGGCTCCCCTTCGCCGTCGCGGCGACGGGCCCGCGCGGGATGCGGCTGGCGGCGCGCTACGGGCAGGCGTGGGTGACGACGGGCGACCCGGCGACGAACGTCGAGGGCGGCACGCCCGAGGCGTCGCGCGCGGCGCTCGGGCGGCAGGCGGAGCGGCTGGACGCGGCGTGCGCGCAGGAGGGCAGGGACGCGTCCGAGGTGGACCGTGTGCTGCTCACGGGCTTCACCCCTGACCGTCACCTGGAGTCGGTCGACGCGTTCGCCGACTTCGCCGGCAGGCACGCCGAGCTGGGCCTCGACGAGATCGTGCTGCACTGGCCGATCCCGGACTCGCAGTTCGCGGCCGACCTGGCGGTCTTCGAGAAGATCGCCACGGAGTTCCCCCAGGGCTGACCGGGGCCTGGGCGGTTCCTGGCCGGGCCTGGGTGGGCCTGGGCAGGCCTGCCGGGGCTGGTCAGGGCTGGTCAGGGTGCTTATGCCGCGTTGAGGGAGGAAGAGGGACAATCGAGGGGCCGGGGCGGCGAGCGCGAACAGCCCGCCCCTGCTCAGCACGGCGAGCAGGACGAGCAGGACGAGGAGGACACGGCATGGCCGCAGGACGCACGCGCTACGCGCCGGACCGTGGGCTCACGAGCCGCATGGTCGTCACGATGTTCCTGATCGGGCTGCTGTACGTCGTCTTCGTCGGCGTGCTGATCGCGCTGCTCGGCAAGGCGTGGCCCCTGGTCGTGCTGATCGCGGGCGGGCTGTTCGTGGCGCAGTTCTGGTTCAGCGATCGCATCGCGGCCTTCAGCATGGGCGCCCGCGAGGTCACGCCCGAGCAGGCGCCCGAGCTGCACGGCGCGGTGGACAGGCTGTGCGCGCTGGCCGACATGCCCAAGCCCAAGGTGGCCATCGCGGACACGGACGTGCCGAACGCCTTCGCGACGGGCCGCAACCAGCGCAACTCCCTGGTCTGCGCGACGACGGGCCTGTTGCGGCGCCTGGAGCCCGAGGAGCTGGAGGGGGTGCTGTCGCACGAGCTGTCCCACGTCGCGCACCGGGACGTGGCCGTCATGACCATCGCCTCCTTCCTGGGCGTGCTCGCCGGGATGGTCACGCGTATCGCGCTGTGGGGCGGCTTGGGGCGCGCCGCCGGGCGGCAGAACAACAACACGCCGCTGGTGCTGCTGATCCCGCTGGTCAGCGCCCTGGTCTATGTCGTCAGCTTTCTGCTGACGCGGCTGCTCTCGCGCTATCGCGAGCTGTCGGCCGACCGCGCGGGCGCGCTGCTCACCGGGCGGCCCTCGGCCCTGGCCTCGGCACTCACCAAGATCAGCGGCGATATGTCACGCATCCCGACGAAGGACCTGCGGCAGGCGGAGCCGTTCAACGCCTTCTACTTCGCTCCCGCCTTCTCCGGCCAGAGCATGGCCGCGCTGCTGTCCTCGCACCCGCCGCTGGAGAAGCGGCTCGACCAGTTGCGGCGCATATCGACCCAGCTCGGCGGATGACACGGACGCGGGAGCGGGGACACGGGAGGCAGGCACACGGGGGACCGGGACACGGGAAGTAGGGAGACGACGTGGGTTTTCTGGACGCGATCCTCGGGCGCAGCAAGCCGGTGCGGCCCGATCTCGACCAGCTCTTCGCCCTCCCCTCGGCCGCCGTCACGCTCCAGGCCGGTGCGGGACTGGTCCCGACGGGTCTGGGCTCGGTCTGCTTCGCGACGGTGGAAGGCGGCGCGTTCGCGCGGCTGCGCCAGGACGTGCGGGCGCTGCTGGACGCGGACACGGAACGCGGCGGTGTCCCCGTCGAGTTCAGCCAGGACGACTACGGCTACACCTGGCTGCTGGCACGCCACACGCCGGAGGACATGGCCTCACTGGTCAACGACCTGCACGTGGTCAACACCCTGCTGGCCGAGGGCGGCTTCGGGCCCCAACTGCTGTGTTCCCTCGTCGGGTTCAGGGAGGAGGGCGGTGCGGGGCGCTCCCTCGCGCTGGTCTACCTCTACAAGCGCGGCACCTTCTACCCCTTCGCGCCCGTGCCCGGAGGGGGCGAGAAGCGGGACAACGCGCTGGAGATCCAGGCCAGCGGGCTGCTCGCCGATGACCTGACCGTCGAGAAGGACCTGGGGCGCTGGTTCCCCGTCTGGGGCGCGCCGGGCCTGTGAGCGGACTCTTTAGTTGAGGGGAGGGGAGGGGAGGTCCGGGTTTCAGCCCGGGAAGCTCACATAGGCGGGCGGCACGGCGGCCACCAGCCAGACCCCGTTCCCCGTGACGCGGAACGCGTGTCCGTCGCGGTGCATGGCGCCCGCCGCGACGGGGAGCACCACAGGCCGACCGCGCCGCGCCCCGACCCGTACCGCCGTCTCGCGGTCCGGCGAGAGGTGGACGTCGTGCCGCGCCATGGCCCGCAGCCCCTCCTCCCGGATCGCGCCCACGACCCGGCCGACGGTCCCGTGGTAGAGCCACTCCGGCGGCTCGACGGGCGGCAGCCCGAGGTCCACCTCGACGCTGTGCCCCTGCTGGGCGCGGATACGGACGCCGTCCGCGTCGATCACGTAGCGCCGCTTGTCGTTCGTGGCGACGACCTCGGCCAACTCGGCGCGGCTGAAGCGGAATCCGTGCGCTGCGGCTGCGCCGATCAGCTCGTCGATGTCCACCCAGCCGTGCTCGTCGAGGCGGATGCCGATCCGCGCTGGGTCGTGGCGCAGATGGCGGGCGAGGTACTTCGAGATCCTCGTGTCGCGTTGCTCGTTCATGCGGCCAGCGTGCCGCGCGCCACGGCGCACGGCACGCCGTTTTTCCCTCCGGCTGTTCTCCGCCTACGCGTAGCGCTCGACGTGCAGTTGAGCCGGTGGATACGCGTAGCGCGACGTCGTGCCGACCGACCAGAACCCGTCCGTCCCGGGGATGGCGGTGACGTTGTTCATCAGGGGCTTGATCTCCGGTGTCGCCGGGCCGCGCTGGCTGGTCCAGGCTTCGGCCGCCGCGTCCCAGCGCAGGTAGTGGGAGCGGCTCTGGTCCCAGAAGTCCCAGCCCGAGATCAGTGCGGGGCGGCCCCGCGCGTCGGCACAGATCGAGGTCAGCGCGCCGACGGTGAACGGGGCGCGGTCCCTCCACGACGTCCACTCGGTGCCGTTCCAGCGCTGGAGCACGATGCCCGGGGGCTTGTCGGGCGGGCCGCCGACGCCGAACGCGGCGCCCGTGACCCACACGTCGTCGGGCGCGGAGGGCAGCAGGTCGGTGACGGTGAGGCGGATGGCCTGGACGGGCGGCAGCACGGTCCAGTCGCGGCCGTCCCAGCGCGCGATGACGGGGCCGGAGATCCAGATGTCGCCCGAGGAGGCGATGTGCACCCCGTACGGAACGGGCGACGCCTCGTCAGGAACCGGCTTGACCCAGTGCCATGCTGACCCGTCCCCGCACATCAGCCCCGCCCGGCCGCCCTTGCTCCCGGCGACCCAGACGCGGCCGTCGGGCCCGACCGCCACCGCGTTCAGCGCCGTGCCCGCCTCGCCCCTGCCGGGGTAGGGGACCTCGCGCCAGGTGCCGCCGTCCCGGGAGCCGTCCCAGGCGAGGAGGCGGGTGACGGGGGAGGTGGCGGCGCCGTCGTCGGCGAGCGCCCACGCCCGGCCGTCCGGCCCGGCGGCCACCGCGACGAGCGCCCCGCCGATGCCCAGGTGCGAGACGTCCGTACGCGCCCAGGCCGCGCCGTCCCAGCGCAGCGCGAGGGGGCGTCCGCGGGGGATGCCGCCGGGGATGTTGTCCTCGCCGACGGCCCAGGCCGAGCCGGGGCCCGACGCGGCGACGTCGTTCAGCAGCGCGGCCGGCGTGCCCTCGGGCGCGCCGACCCGCTGCCACTCACCTTGGAGCAGCGCACCGGTCCCCGCTGCGGGGCGGCTTCCGCGATGCCTCCCGGGCAGCGCGTACGCGGTGGAGGCCGGACCAAGTCCGAGTCCGGCCGCGCCGAGCGCGGTCAGACCGATCCCGGTGACAAAGCCGCGTCTTCGCATGATGACCCCCTGTGGCCTGTGGGTGCGTCCGTCTGTTTCGGGGGTCTTACGCTGGTGTGTCCACACCCGCGCGTCAATGGGCAGGAACGAGCGCCCCCTTGACCACCCCGGCGCCGGGTTCCGGCGCGGGTTGGAGCGCGGGCCTGCTCCGACCCTGCGACGGCCCGGGTTCGGGCGCGGGCCCAGGTCCCGGTCCGGCGCGGGGTCCGGGTGCGGACTCCGGCCCGGCCCGGTTCGGGCTCGGGCCTCGGTCCCGGTCAGGCCCTTGGATCTCGGCCCGGTTCCGGCGCAGGTTCGGGGCGCGGGCTCCGGCTCGGTTCTGGCGCGGGTTTTGGCGTGGAGCCCGGTCCGGTTCTGGAGCGGCCTCCGGGTGCGGGCCTCGGCCCGGTTCCGGCGTGGCCTCCGGGTGCGGACTCCGGTCAGGCTTGGGGCTAGGGACGGTGCCGACGCTGGAATCCCGGCGTGGCTACGGGATCACTCCTCCCGGTTTCTGTCGGCCGTGAGCCGGTCCATGGTGCGGGCCTGCACCTCGCGGTCGGCCGCCGCGGCGATGAAGGCCGCCGCCCGTTCCGTGCCCACGAGGGACCGCACCGCCGCCAGCACCTCCACCGGCAGCCGTACCGGCTCCGTCGACAGCTCGGCCTCGCCGCCCGGCGGCGGGGCCGCCGCTGCCGTACGCAGGTGGTCGCGGAGGTTGCGCGTGGCCAACAGCCGCATCGCGCGGGCGAGTTCGGCGTCCACGGTCTGCTGCGCGAGCGGACGCAGCCGCCGCACGAGATCCGCCGCCTCGGTGGCGTCGGCGTCGCTGGGGCGGTGGCCGAGATAGCGGATGAAGACGTGTTCGTTGGTGAAGTCCAGGAAGCGGGCCGCGATGTGCTCGACCTGGGAACGCAGCTCCCGCAGGTGCTCCATGATGGCCAGCAGCGGCACCCCCGCGGTGTGCAGCTCGGCGGCGACCTCCAGTTCTTGCGGACTGGGCACCTGGAACTCGTCTGGGTGCCCCGGCACGGGGACCAGGACGCCGAGCGCGACCGCCTCGGCGACCGCCTCCTCGTCCCCCTCGTCCCCCGCTTGCCCGGCCTCGCCCTCCTCCCCGCCGTCCCCCGCGTGGGGGCCCGCGAACAGCGCGTGCAGCTCGGTGCGGGTGATCCGGCCCGAGGTCTCGTCGGTCCAGGGGCCGTCCACCTCCGCGACGAGCCCGAGGACACCGCCCAGCCCCCGCCCCTCGTCCCACGCCTGGAGCAACTCCTTGATCGACGCCAGGGTGTAGCCGCGGTCCAGGAGGTCCGCTATCTGGTGCAGCCGGGCCAGGTGGGTGTCGTCGTAGACGTTCGCCCGGCCGCGACGCTCGGGTTTGGGGAGCAGGCCCCGGTCCTGGTAGGCCCGGATGGTGCGGACGGTGGCGCCGCTGTGGTGGGCCAGATCCTCGATCCGGTACTCCGCCTGGTCCATTCGCCCCAACTCCCTCACGGAGACGGCACTTTCCGCCTCCCCTGTGCGTCCCTTGTCTGTCCCCTGCGCACCCGCGCGGGCTCGCGCGGCTCGCGCGGGCCTCTCCGCGCGGTGCCGGGCGGCCGGGCGCCGGGCCGACCGGCTCACCGCCCCGGCCGCCCACCGCTCAACGCTCAACGGCACCATGCTGGACGAGTGCCCCGCACGCCCCGCGCTCAGATGGGCGGCTCGACGCGTGCGACGGCGCGCAGCGCGCCCGGGAAGAGGCGGTACAGCAGGCGTGCGCCCCTGGCCTCAGGCGTCACCGGGACGACCGCTTGATCGCGGACGACCGCGCGCACGATCGCCTCGGCGACCTTCTCGGGCGGATAGTTCCGCAGCCCGTACAGCCGTGAGCTGCGCTCCTGGCGCTTGCGCTGCTCCTTCTCGTCCACCCCCGCGAAGCGTGCGCTCCTGGTGATGTTGGTGTTGACGATGCCCGGACATATCGCCGAGACCCCGATCCCCGTGCCCGCCAGCTCCGCGCGCAGGCACTCGCTCAGCATCAGCACCGCCGCCTTCGAGGTGCTGTAGGCGGGCAGCGCCTTGGAGGGCTGGAACGCGGCGGCCGACGCGGTGTTGACGATGTGACCGCCCTGGCCGCGCTCGGCCATCTGCTTGCCGAAGAGACGGCAGCCGTGGATGACGCCCCACAGATTGACGTCCAGAGTCTTCTTCCAGTCCTCCACGCTGGTGTCCAGGAAGGAGCCGGAGACGCCTATCCCGGCGTTGTTGACCAGCACGTCCACCGTGCCGTACTCGGCGGCGACCTTGAGCGCCAGCTTCTCCATGCCCTGCTCGTCGCTGACGTCCACCGTCTCGGCCCACGCCTCCGGCGCCCCGATGAGCCGTGCCATGTCCGCCGTGCGCGCCGCGCTCTCCGCGTCCAGGTCCACGGCCACGATGCGTGCGCCCGCCTCGGCGAAGGAGAACGCGGTGGCCCGCCCGATGCCGCTGCCCGCGCCGGTGATCAGCACGAGCTGACCGGCGAAGCGATCCGCGTACGGTCCGCTCGGCGGATGCTCGACGACGGGCACGCCCGACTCGTTGCTGGTCACGAAGTCGCGTATCCAGGTGGCCAGTTGATCGGGCCTGGTGCGGGGTATCCAGTGCTTCGCCGGCAGGGTGCGACGGATCAGGTTCGGTGCCCACAGCTCCAGTTCGTCGTAGAGCCGCTCGCTCAGGAACAGGTCTCCCGTCGGGGTGATGAGCTGGACGGGCGTGTGCGCGTAGCAGTCGTTGCGTGGGCGGCGCAGCCGGGAGCGCACGTTGTCGCGGTAGAGCCAGGCGCCGTGTGCGGCGTCCGTGGGCAGGGAGGCGGTGGGATAGCCGTTGGCCGGGACCTTCTCCATCCGCTCCAGGATCTTCGGCCACTGCTTGGCGAGGGGGCCCTTCCAGGCCAGTTCGGGCAGCACGGGGGTGTGCAGCGCGTACACGTACCAGGACCGGACGCCCTGGCCCAGGGCCTGCGCGATCCGGCGGGGGGTGGGGCGGGAGACACGCTTCTTGATCCAGTGCCCGAAGTGGTCGAGCGAGGGCCCTGACATCGAGGTGAAGGAGGCCAGGCGGCCCTCGGTCCGCTTGACCGTGGCGAACTCCCAGCCCTGCACGGAGCCCCAGTCGTGACCGACCAGGTGGACGGGCCGGTCGGGAGAGACCGCGTCCGCCACGGCCAGGAAATCGTCGGTCAGCTTCTCCAGCGTGAAGCCTCCGCGCAGCGGCTTGGGCGCGGTCGAACGGCCGTGGCCGCGCACGTCATAGAGCACGACATGGAAGCGGTCCGCCAGGCGCGCCGCCACCTCGGACCAGACCTCCTTGCTGTCCGGGAAGCCGTGCACGAGGACGATGGTCGGCTGCGTGCTGTCGCCCAGCTCGGCCACGCACAGCTCGACGCCCTCGCGTGTGCGCACCCGGCGCTCGCGCGCCGCGGCGAGGGCGATCCTGCCCCTGTCGCCGCTGTCTCCGCTTCTCATCTGGTCCCTGCTCTCTCCGTGGCCGTGGTCCTGCCCGTGTCCGTACTGGGTTCGATGCCCGTCCTTGTGATCTTGTTCTTGGCGTCCTCGGCCGGGCTCGCCTCGGCCCTCGTCGTCTGTCCCCTTCACGCGGCCCTCGCCTCCTCCCTCCAGCGGCGGACGTGCGGCAGGTCGTCGTCGAGCCAGAAGGCGCTCTCCTCCGGGTCCCGGGAGTCGGTGACGACGAGGATCTCCTCGAACTTGGCGCCCGTGCCCCGGAATCCGAGGTGCGGTTCGACGGCCCACAGGCCGGGCTGCGGCGGGTGGTCGGAGAACCTGTACGGCGACCACAGCGGGGACCAGCCGTCCCTGTGCCCGTGCAGCGCGTCCTTGGCCAGGCCCTTCAGGGAGTTGGTGCCGAAGCCGAACAGGGTCGGTGACCAGCGGCGGTCACTGACGCGGTCCACCTTGTGCGCGATGACGCCGAAGGGATACGCGCGGTGCCTGTTGGCGAAGCCCTGCCTGACCATCAGGCGCTCGACCGCCTCGTATATCGCGCGGAGGGGGCGGCGCTCGCGCACCTGGCGCAGTATCAGCTCGCGGTGCGCCTCGAGATCGGACAGCAGCCGGTCGTGGACGGGGTTGAGGCCGAGGCAGCCCGAATAGCCGATGTCGGCCGTATAGCCCTTGTGGATAGGTGCCATGTCCAGGATGAAGGGCATGCCAGGCTCCAGTTTCCGGTTCGTGGGGAAGAACTGGAGCGGGACCTTGAATCCCGTGAACGCCGTGCGGTCCCCGAACCAGGCGAAGGGCAGATGGAACCAGTCCCGCACCCCGCGCTCCCGCAGCCACTCGCGCTGCATTCCGGCCGCCTCGCGCTCGGTCACCCCCGGCCTGAGCTGCGCGGCCACCGCCTCCGCGCACGCGTAGCTGAGCTGCTGCACTTCTCTGAATCCCCGCAGGTCAGCGGAGACTTGCCGTCCGTTCACTGCTGCGGGCATGGCCAACCGTCCCGTCCCTGAGCGCGATCCGTCGCCGTAACTTGACACTGATGAATGTGACAACAGAACGTGGCGGCGTCAAGACATGTGCACCGCCTGTGGATACCCGAGGTAACAGGCCGTGACGGGCCGACCCCGAGACCCGGCTCCCGCTCGCGGAGGACCCCCTAGGGGCATCTCAGCCTCGGGAACTACTTTTTCTCCAGACCCTGGGGGGACGTGACGCACCCCACATGGGCGTTAGCGTCGTCTGCGTGACTGTGATCGCGACAGAGAGCCTGACCAAGCGGTACCCACGGGTGACCGCACTGGACCGGCTGACCGTGGGCGTCACACCAGGTGTGACCGGCCTGGTGGGCGCCAACGGGGCCGGTAAATCGACCTTGATCAAGATTCTGCTGGGGCTGTCCCCGGCGACGGAGGGCAGCGCCACCGTCCTCGGTCTGGACGTCTCGCGGGAGGGCCTGGCCATCCGCGAGCGCGTCGGCTATATGCCCGAGCACGACTGCCTGCCGCCGGACGTCTCGGCCACGGAGTTCGTCGTCCACATGGCGCGGATGTCCGGGCTGCCCGCGACGGCGGCCCGCGAGCGCACCGCGGACACGCTGCGCCACGTCGGCCTGTACGAGGAGCGGTACAGGCCCATGGGCGGCTATTCGACGGGCATGAAGCAGCGCGTCAAGCTGGCCCAGGCACTCGTCCACGACCCCCAGCTCGTGCTTCTGGACGAGCCCACCAACGGGCTCGATCCGGCGGGGCGTGACGAGATGCTCGGTCTCATCCGCCGTGTCCACACGGACTTCGGGATCTCGGTCCTGGTCACCTCGCACCTGCTGGGCGAGCTGGAGCGCACCTGCGACGACGTCGTCGTCATCGACGGCGGCAAACTGCTGCGCGCCTCCTCCACCGCTGACTTCACACAGCGGACGACGTCGCTGGCCGTGGAGGTCACCGACACCGAGACGCACCCGGACGGGACCGCGACGCTCCGCGCCGCGCTGGCCCGCGCGGGGCTGGCCGTCGAGGCACCGGCGGCGGCGGGCGCGGGCGCGCCGGGAGCCGGACACCTGATCATGGTGGACGCGTCGGACGAGGCCGTCTTCGACACCATCCGGGACACCGTGGCCGATCTCGGGCTCGGTCTCGTCCGCATGGAACAGCGCCGCCACCGCATCGCCGAGGTCTTCGCGGACGCGGACGCCTCCGCGCCCGCCCCCTCGCCCGCACGCGGCGCGGAAGACGGTGCCCCGACCCGCACGGCCGCCGCCCCCGCCTCCGCTCCGCCCACCACCGTCGGCGCGGCGCCCCCTCAACCTCAGCCGTCCCACCAGCCGGAGCAGCCCCAGCAGGCGCAGAAGGGAGGCGGCGGCGATGTCGCATGAGCCCCAGCAGAACCCGGACCAGCACACGCCCGTCGGCACCCCGTCCGGTATCGCGACGGCGCCCGCGCCCCGCGGCGAGGACGTGATCCACAACATCGGCTACCGCGGCTACGACGGCCCGCGCCTCGGCCGCGGCTACGCCCGCCGCTCCCTGTTCGCGCAGTCGCTGCGCGGCGCCTACGGACTCGGCCGGTCGGCCAAGTCCAAGGTGCTGCCGATGATCCTGTTCGCCGTGGTCTGTCTGCCGGCGGCGATCGTCGTCGCCGTCACCGTGGCCACCAGCGCCAAGGAACTCCCGCTCGGCAACAGCTCGTACGTGCTGCAACTCCAGCCCGTCATCGGCATCTTCATCGCCGCCGTGGCGCCCCAGGCCGTCTCGCTCGACCTGCGCTACAAGATCGTGCCGCTGTACTTCTCCCGCCCCATCGAGCGCGTCGACTACGTCCTCGCGAAGTACGCGGCCCTCGCCGCCGCGCTCTTCCTCTTCGTCGCCTCGCCCGTCGTGATCCTGTACGCGGGCGCCCTGCTCGCGAAACTCGACTTCGCCGACCAGACCCGGGACCTCGCGCAGGGCATCGTCTTCTGCGCCCTGTTCGCCGTGGTCCACGCGGGCATCGGGCTCGCGGTCGCCGCGGTCACCCCGCGCAGGGGCTTCGGGGTCGCGGCGATCATCGCCGTGCTGACCATCCCGTACATGCTGATCACCGCGCTCCAGGCCATCGCGAGCGAGCAGAACAGCCCCGGTGCCGTCGGATGGCTCGGGCTGGCCTCGCCCGGCACGCTCATGGACGGCGTGCAGGCGAAGTTCCTCGGCGGAGAGTCCGGCTTCCCCGGCGGCCAGGTGCTCACCAACGCCCAGGCGCCGTTCTATCTGCTCCTCGTCGCCGCGCTCCTCGCCGGGACGTACGCCCTGCTGCTGCGCCGCTACCGAAAGGCCGGGCTGTAACCGCCATGACCACGATCCATATCGACCACACGTCCCGCTGGTTCGGGAACGTCGTCGCCGTCAACGACATCTCCATGGAGATCGGGCCCGGTGTCACCGGGCTGCTCGGCCCGAACGGCGCGGGCAAGTCCACGCTCATCAACATGATGGGTGGTTTCCTGGCGCCCTCCACCGGAAGCGTCACCCTCGACGGCACGGTGATCTGGCGCAACGAGCAGGTCTACCGCCACATCGGGCTCGTCCCCGAGCGGGAGTCGATGTACGACTTCCTCACGGGCTGGGAGTTCGTCCAGGCCAACGCGCGGCTCCACCAGCTCCCGGACCCGGACGCGGCGGCGCGCGAGGCGCTGGCCACCGTCGAGATGGAGCAGGCGCAGGACCGCAAGGTCTCCACGTACAGCAAGGGCATGCGCCAGCGCGTGAAGATGGCGTCGGCCCTCGTGCACCAGCCGTCCGTGCTGCTGCTGGACGAGCCGTTCAACGGCATGGACCCGCGGCAGCGCATGCACCTGATGGACCTGCTGCGGCGCATGGGCGACGAGGGCCGCACCGTGCTGTTCTCCTCGCACATCCTGGAGGAGGTCGAGCAGCTCGCCTCGCACATCGAGGTGGTCGTCGCGGGGCGGCACGCGGCCAGCGGCGACTTCCGCAAGATCCGCCGCCTGATGACGGACCGTCCGCACCGCTATCTCGTGCGCTCCAGCGACGACCGCCTGCTGGCCTCGGCGCTGATCGCCGACGGCTCCACCGCGGGTATCGAACTCGACTGGAACGAACGGGCCCTGCGCATCCAGGCCATCGATTTCGCCCGCTTCACCGAACTGCTCCCGCGCGTCGCGCGCGAGAACAACATCAGGCTCTTCACGGTCTCGCCTTCGGACGAGTCCCTGGAAAGCGTCTTCTCCTACCTCGTCGCGGCCTGAAGGGAGCACGAGTGATGTTCGATCCGACTGTCGCCCGGCTCACCTACCGGGCCCTGCTGGGCAAGCGCAGGGCACTGATCCTGTGCGCGCTGCCGCTTCTGCTGCTCGTCGTCGCCGTCGCCGTGCGCGGCCTGGTCGGCGCTGACGACGCGGTGACCACCGAACTCCTGGGCGGGTTCGCGCTCGCCACGATGGTTCCGCTGATCGGCGTCATCGCCGGTACGGGCGCGATCGGCCCGGAGATCGACGACGGCTCCGTCGTCTATCTGCTGGCCAAGCCCCTGAAGCGGCCCACCATCATCGTCACCAAGCTGATCGTGGCCATCGGCATCACGGTCGCCTTCTCCGCGGTGCCCACACTGATCGCCGGGTTCGTCCTCAACGGCAACAGCCAGCAGATCGCGGTGGCCTACGCGGTCGCCGCCGCCGTGGCCTCGGTCGCCTACAGCGCGCTGTTCCTGCTGCTGGGCACCGTCTCGCGGCACGCGGTCGTCCTGGGCCTCGTCTACGCGCTGATCTGGGAGGCGCTCTTCGGCAGCCTGGTGCCGGGTGCGCGGACGCTGTCCGTGCAGCAGTGGGCCCTGTCGCTGGCCGAGAAGACGGCGGGCAGCGGCGCGCAGATCACGTCCGAGGTGGGGCTGCCCACCGGTCTGGTGCTGCTGGCCGTGGTGACCCTCGGGGGCACCTGGCTCGCGGCCCAGAAGCTGCGCTCCCTGACGCTGGCCGGGGAGGAGTGAGGCCCTCGCGCCCACACCCGCGCCCGTAGTGGACCGCCGCGCCCGCCTCCTCCCCCCCCTCGGCGGGCGCGGCCCCTACGGGCGGGGCGGTGGGGCGGACGTCCGCGCGGCGCGGCGGCCCGCGCGGGGCCGGGGCGGGCACGGGGCCGCGCGCCATGCCCCGTACGCGGATCGCCCCGCCCGTCGCGTGCGTTCTACGCGGCGCCCAGCTTCTTGTCCCGCCCCGCGCCGAGGCCGAGCGCCATCAGGCCCGCGCAGACGGCCAGCATCAGCACGATGGGCACGGTCCAGCCGCCCGTCGCGTCGTGGACGGCGCCCAGGGCCAGCGGGCCCACGGCGGCGAGCAGATAGCCCCACGTCTGGGCCATGCCCGAGAGCCGCGCCGCCGTGTGCGCGTCCCGCGTGCGCAGCACCATCATCGTCAGCGCGAGCCCCAGCGTGCCGCCCTGGCCGACGCCAAGCAGCGCCGCCCAGACCCAGGCACCGGCCACCGGCGCCACCAGGAGCCCCGCGACGCCCGCCGCCATCAGCAGCACGACGGCGACGGCCAGCAGCCGCTGGTCGCGCATCCGCCCGGCCAGCGTCGGCACGATGAACGAGCCCACCATCTGCACCAGGGTGCTGAACGCGAAGACGAGCCCCGCCGTGGTGCGGCTCATGCCGTTGTCCGTGAAGATCGTCGGCATCCAGGCGATGGTCACGTACGCGATGAGCGACTGCGACCCCATGAAGAGGGTCACCTGCCACGCCAGCCCGGACCGCGCGAGTCGCACGGACTCGCGGCCGCCATCGGCGCCGCTCCCGGGGCCCGCGCCCGTCGCGGGCATCCGCTCGGCCGCCGCCTCCCCGTGCCGCACGCCCCTGCGCGCGAGCACGGTCTGCGGCACCCACACCAGCGCGGCCACGGCCGCCAGCACCGACCACGAGACCAGCGAGCCCTGCCAGCCGCCCAGCGCGCGCTCCAGGGGAACGGCGGCGGCGGCCGAAACGGTCGCGCCCAGGATCATCGCCGTCGAGTACAGCGCGGTCATCCCGGCGGCCCGCTCGGGGAAGTCCCGCTTGATCAGGCCGGGCATCAGCACGTTCAGCAGCGCGATGCCCGTGCCCACCACGGCGCACCCGCCGAACAGCGCGGCGACGGGCGGCGCGATCCGCAGCACGATGCCGCACGCGAGCAGCACCAGCGCGCCCAGGAGCACGGCCTCGGTGCCCCAGCGTCGCGCCAGCTTCGGCCCCAGGGGCGAGGCCAGGCCCATGAAGACCAGCGGAATGGTCGTGACCAGGCTGCTCGTGGTCGCGGTGAGCCCGAAGTGGCCGCCGATCTCCCCGAGCACGGGCGAGACCCCGGCCAGCGCGGCACGCATGTTGAGCGACGCGAGCACGATGCCGACGAGGAGAAGCCAGGGGTGCGCCGTACGCAGCCGCTTCCTGGCCTCGGCCACGGCGGGGACCGGTGCCAGGTCCTCCTCGGCGTCGATCAGTTCGGCCTCTATGAGCCCTTCCTGATGAGGGTGTGGGGACATACGGAGACTGCCTCTTTCCAGTGGTGCTCGGAGAAGGAGGGCTGTGGCGACGCTGCCACGCCGGAGAAGGGAGAAATGGGGATCGGAGAAAGAAAGGGAGCGCCGGAAAGCCGGAGAGGCCACGAAAGGCGGTGGGTGCCGGAAAGGCGGACCCGGCGGTGCGCGGTCACCCCTCGGCGAGCAGCGCGTCGACCGCCCGTTTCGGTACGTCCAGCAGCGCCCGCGCCGTCCGCTCGGCCGCCTCGGGGTCGCCGGAGGCGATGGCGTCGACGAGGGCCTCGTGCGGACCGTCGTCGATGAACGGCATCCGCTCGTCGCTCAGCGAGGTGACGAGCGCCTCGCGCACGGAGGAGCTGAACCAGCGGTACGTCGCGCTCAGCGCCGCGTTGTGCGCGGCCTCGACGACGGCGATGTGGAAGTCCACGTCGTAGTCGGCGTACAGCTCGTGCTGCCGCTCCAGGCCCCGCTGCGCCGCCAGGATCTCCCGCATCCGCGCGATGTCGGCGGGCTCGTGGCGCAGCGCGGCGAGCCGGGCGCCCTCGGCCTCCAGGGCGATGCGCAACTCCAGCACGTCCCGTACCCCGGCACGCTGCACGCCCCGCATGATCTCGCCGGGGTCGGCGCAGGAGACGACGAAGGTGCCCTCGCCCTGGCGCGAGCGGAGCATCCCGGCATGCACGAGGACGCGCACGGCCTCGCGGACCGTGTTGCGGCCGACCTGGAGCTGTTCGGCGAGGGCGTGCTCGGTGGGGATGCGGTCGCCGACCGCCCACTCGCCCGCGGTGAGCTGGGCCCGCAGCGCGTCGACGACCGTGTCGACCAGGGACTGACGTCCCGCTGCCCGCAGTGCCATGCCGCTCTCCTCGCTCGTGGTGTCCGGGCCGGGTCCCGGCCCGGGACCGGGGGGCTCGCGCCCGTCGTCCCGTGATCATGTTGGGCGGGATTCACCCGGTTGCCCAGTCATCCTACAACTGTTCGCCTCCCGAACCTCACGGGGCCCGGCGGCCCCGCTCCGGCCGGCCTCTTCCCGCGGCCCCGTGGCCCGGTACGTGAGACGGACGGCGGGGGCTTCGGGCCCCCGACTACCGTTGCCGTATGTCACCTGCGAGCCGTTACACGTATCTCGGTCCCGAGGGGACCTTCACCGAGGCCGCCATCCGCACCCTGCCGGAGGCGGCCACGCGTGAGCTGGTCCCGATGGTGTCGGTGCCCGCCGCACTGGACGCCGTACGGAACGGGGAGGCCGCCGCCGCGCTCGTACCGATCGAGAACTCCGTCGAGGGCGGCGTCACCGCGACGCTCGACGAGCTGTCGGGCGGACGCCCGCTGATGATCTACCGCGAGGTGCTGCTGCCCATCGCCTTCGCGCTGCTGGTGCGGCCGGGGACGACGCTGGACGACGTGAAGACGGTGACGGGCCACCCCGTGGCCCAGCCGCAGGTGCGGCGCTGGATGGGGGAGAACCTGCCGGAGGCGGTGTGGGAGTCTGCGGCCTCCAACGCGGACGGCGCGCGCCTCGTGCAGGAGGGCAGGTACGACGCGGCCTTCGCCGGTGAGTTCGCGGCTGCCACCTACGGGCTCGAACCGCTGGTGACGGACATCCACGACGCGGAGAACGCGGAGACGCGCTTCGTGCTGGTGGGACGCCCCGCGCGCCCGGCCGCGCCCACGGGCGCCGACAAGACCTCCGTCGTCTTCTGGCTGCGCGAGGACCACCCGGGCGCACTGCTGGAGCTGCTCCAGGAGTACTCGGCGCGCGGGGTCAACATGATGCGCATCGAATCGCGGCCGACCGGCGAGGGCATCGGCCGCTACTGCTTCTCCGTCGACTGCGAGGGCCACGTTTCGGACCGGCGCGTCGGCGAAGTGCTGATGGGGCTCAAGCGGGCGTGCGACCGGGTGCGCTATCTGGGCTCGTATCCGCGGGCCGACGAGGTGCGCCCGGAACTGCGGCACGGGACGACGGACGAGGAGTTCGTGGAGGCCGCCGACTGGCTGACGCGCTGCCTCGACGGACGGGTCTGAGGGCACCCCGGACGGGCGGGCCCAAAGGGCGCCGCCCGGAGACCGCCCGGAGACCGCCCGGGCGTGCCGCCAGGGACTCCACAGAGTTATCCACAGGGGTGTGGGGCGACCTGTGCATAAGTCGACAGACGAATCGGACAGTGTCGACAAACCCGCATGGAGACCGCAGAGTCCTCCACAGCACCGCACCTCCATCCTCGTCACGCCAATTCCCCCGATCAACTCTTTGGAGTGAGCCAATCCCGCTCGAATGAGTGTGTAGCGACGGTTTGAACCGGGAATTCTGTGCCAGCCGGAAATCCGGGCGGAACGAGCCGTTCAATTTCCACAGGCGGAGAGCGGGCCCTGTGGAAAACACAGGGAAAGCCCCCCAGGCTGTGGATAAGTTTTCGCCGCCCTGCCCGGACCCCCGCTTCGCCCTCCGCCCCAACTCCCTTCGCCGGCAGGCCAGATCGGTCCGCCACCATGCCGCGAGTGCCCCTTTCGAGCGGGTCGGGGAATTCGTCTTGACGCATTCCCCGGAATTGGCAATGCATCACAAAACGGGCAAAAACCCCCACCGGTGAGGCCGCGTGTTATCCGGTCGAGGCCCGCTCGGGCTCCCCGGTACCCTGGCGGGGTGATTGACCTTCGCCTGCTCCGTGAGGACCCCGACCGAGTGCGCGCCTCCCAGCGCGCCCGTGGAGAGGACGTCGGCATCGTCGACGCCCTGCTCTCCGCCGACGAGCGGCGAAGGACGTCCAGCGTCCGCTTCGACGAACTGCGCTCCGAGCAGAAGCAGCTCGGCAAGCTCATCCCCAAGGCCACGGGCGACGAGAAGGCGGAGCTGCTCCAGCGCGCGGGCGAGCTGTCCGCCGCGGTCAAGGCGGCCGACGCCGAGCAGAACGAGGCGGCGGAGGAGACCCAGCGACTGCTGCGCGGCCTCGGCAACCTCGTCCACCCGGACGTCCCTGTCGGCGGCGAAGAGGACTTCACCGTCCGCGAGACGATCGGCACCCCGCGCGATTTCGCGGCCGAGGGCTTCGAGCCCCGCGACCACCTGGAGCTGGGCCAGCTCCTCGGCGCCATCGACACCGAGCGCGCCGCCAAGGTCTCAGGCTCGCGTTTCTACTACCTCACCGGCGTCGGCGCGCTCCTGGAGCTGGCGCTCGTCAACGCGGCCGTCGCCCAGGCCACGGCCGCCGGGTTCACGCCGATGCTGACGCCCGCGCTCGTGAAGCCGCAGGCCATGGAGGGCACCGGCTTCCTCGGCCAGGCCGCGCAGGACGTGTACCACCTGGAGAAGGACGACTTCTACCTCGTCGGCACCTCCGAGGTCCCCCTCGCCGGCTACCACATGGACGAGATCCTCGACGCCGAGCAGCTCCCCCTGCGCTACGCCGCCTTCTCGCCCTGTTTCCGGCGCGAGGCGGGCTCGTACGGCAAGGACACCCGCGGCATCTTCCGGGTCCACCAGTTCGACAAGGTGGAGATGTTCTCCTACGTCGCGCCCGAGGACTCGGAGGCCGAGCACCTGCGGCTGCTGGAGTGGGAGAAGCAGTGGCTGACGGGTCTGGAGCTGCCGTTCCAGGTGATCGACGTGGCCACCGGCGATCTCGGCTCCTCGGCGGCGCGCAAGTACGACTGCGAGGCGTGGATCCCGACCCAGGGCAAGTTCCGCGAGCTGACGTCGACCTCGGACTGCACCGAGTTCCAGTCGCGGAGGCTGTCGATCCGCATGCGCGAGGGCAAGAAGGTACGGCCGCTGGCCACCCTGAACGGCACCCTGTGCGCGGTGCCCCGCACGATCGTCGCGCTGCTGGAGAACCACCAGCAGGCCGACGGCTCCGTGCGCGTCCCCGAGGTGCTGCGCCCGTATCTGGGCGGACGCGAGGTCCTGGAGCCGGTCGCGAAGTGAGCGCCCCCGCCTCCTCCCCCGCGCCCCTGCCGGCGCCTCGCACCGGTTCGTCCGACGGTGACGGTGCCTTCCCGTACCGCCTCGTCGCGACCGACCTCGACGGCACACTGCTGCGCGGCGACGACACGATCTCGCCGCGCACGCGCGAGGCGCTGAAGGCGGCGTGCGCGCGCGGCGCCGCGCACATCGTCGTCACCGGCCGCGCCGTGCCCTGGACCAGGCACGTGCTGGAGGACCTCGGCTACGAGGGGCTGGCCGTCTGCGGCCAGGGCGCGCAGGTCTACGACGCGGGCGAGCGGCGGCTGCTCACTTCCATGACGCTGGACCGGCAGCTCGCCGGAGTGGCCCTGGCCAAGATCGAGGCCGAGGTCGGGCCGCTCGCGCTGGCCGCCTCGCGCGACGGCATGGACGGCGAGGTGCTGGTGGGCCCCGGCTATCGCGAGCACGAGGCGTCGACGCTGCCCAGCGTGCCGTTCACGGACCCGGCCGTGCTGTGGGCGGAGCCCCTGAACAAGCTCTACATCCAGCACCCCACCCTCGGCGACGACGACCTCGCGACGGCCGCGCGCTCCGCCGTCGGCGATCTCGTGGGCGTGATCATGGCGGGCGAGGGCGTCGTCGAGCTGCTGCCGCTGGGCCTCAGCAAGGCGAAGGGGCTCGCGCTGGCCGCGCGCAGGCTGGGCGTGACGGCCGCGGACACGATCGCCTTCGGCGACATGCCCAACGACCTGCCGATGTTCGCCTGGGCGGCGCACGGCGTCGCCATGGCCAACGCGCACCCCGAGCTGCTGGCCGTCGCGGACGAGGTCACCTCGTCGAACGACGAGGACGGCATCGCCGAGGTCCTGGAGCGGATGCTCGGCTGAGCGTGCCCGGCCGAGCGTGCCCGGCCGAGCGGTGCGGGGCCGGAGGGCCGGGGTCCGGTTGAGAATGAGCCGTACGGGTGACGTCGGCCAGGGGGCGTCGGGGCATGTCGCGGCCCTTCGCCCTCGTACGCTGACCGCATGGGCACGCGGTGGCTGAACAACGAGGAACAGGCGGCGTGGCGGGCGTTTCTGGGCGCCTCGCAGCGCGTACGGGAGTCGCTGGACCGACAGTTGCAGCGCGACGCGGGGATGCCGCACGCCTACTACCTGATCCTGGCGATGCTCTCGGAGGCGGACCGCCGCACGCTGACGATGACCGAGCTGGCGCGGCGCACGCGTTCGTCGCCGAGCAGGCTGTCGCACGCCGTGGCCAAGCTGGAGGACAAGGGCTGGGTGAGCAGGGGCCGCCACTCGGGGGACCACAGGACGACGCTGGCGACGCTCACCGACACCGGGTTCACCGAACTGGAGGCGACGGCTCCAGGCCATGTGGAGCAGGCGCGGCTCTCCCTCTTCGATCACCTCACACCGGAGCAGGTCGGCCAACTGCACGAGATCTGCCGCGCCGTGCTCGCCGGTTCCGACGACGGGCCGCTGCCGAGCTGACCGTCGGCGCGAGTACGGGTACGGGTACGCGTCCTCCGTCGTCACGCGTCCAGCCCGTCGTCCTCGTAGAGGCGCGTGACAGAGGCGGCGGCGCGGGCGAGTTCGGCCCGCGCCTCGGGCGGGCCCAGCACCTCGATCTCCGTGCCGAACTGGAGCAGTTGCCGTACGGCGCGCAGTACGGCCAGGTCCAGCTCGACGTCGACGGTGTCCGTCGCGCCCTCGCCCTCGCCTTCGCCCTCGTCCGGCATCCCCACCAGGGCCGGGCCCATGATGCGGGCGAACATGTCGAGACGGCTCCTGCGCACCCGCACGCAGAGCCGCACCTGCGTGGGCCGTTCCTCGACCTGACGGCGCAGCCCCTCCCACGCGTCCTCCAGCTCCACGCCTTCCCTGCGCCGCACGGGCGCGTCCATGACCTCGGCGGAGGCGACGCGGTCGGCGCGGAAGAGCTGGGCGCGGCCCCTGCGGTCGGCGACGAGATACCAGGTGCCCGCCTTGGAGACCAGGCCGTACGGGTCGACGGTGTAGGTGCGGTGGCGGGTCTCGCCGCCGTGGCGGTAGCGCAGGCGCAGGCGCCGGTCGGCGAAGACCGCCGTGTGCAGGGTGTCGAGGTCGACGGCCGAGCGCGGCCCGGCGCGCCAGCGTTCGGGGTCGACGAGGATGCGGCGGCTGGTGAGTTCGGCCGCGGGGCGGTGCGGCGCGGGCAGCGCCGCCATCACCTTGCGCAGCGCCGAGCCGAGCGCGCCCTCCAGCCCGAGCGCCGAGTGCGCGCCCTGCGCCGTCCTGGCGGTGAGGACGAACAGCGCCCGCGCCTCGTCGGACGTGAGCCCCGTGACGTCCGTGCGGAAGCCGGGGAGCAGGGCGATGCCGCCGTGCCGCCCGCGCTCGGCGTAGACGGGGACGCCGGTGGCGGAGAGCGCCTCGATGTCGCGGTAGATGGTGCGCGTGGACACCTCAAGGCGCCGCGCCAGCTCGTCCGCGTTGACGCGGCCACGGGTCTGGAGCAGCAGGAGGATGGAGAGCAGCCGGTCGGATTTCACGCTTCCCAGGGTGCCGCGAAAACCTGACGGCCGTTGTCAGGTTATTGCTCCAGGCTGCTCACGCGGCCGGGGATTCCCGGCCGTGGAACCGGAAAGCACCGACCGGAGAGTGAGCCGCCATGACCGCAGAAGTGAACGCCCCCGCGCCCCAGGCCCCCGCGCCCCAGGACCACAGGGCGGACCCGCGCCCCCTGTACGCGCGGACCTCGGCCCGGCTCGCCGAGCTGATCGCGGCCGTGCCGAGGGAGCGGATGGGTGCCGCGACCCCGTGCGAGGAGTTCGACGTACGGGCACTGATCGCGCACCTCGTGGAGGGCATGCACGGCGTCGCCCTCGTCGCGGAGGGCGGCACCAAGGGCGCCGCCGTCTCCGTGGCACCGGCCGACGACGGGGACGCCGCCGCCTGGGCGGCCGAGTACGAGAAGGCCGGCGCGCTGGCGCTCGCCGCCTGGGAGGACGACGCGAAGCTGGACGCCCCCATGACCGTGCCCTGGGGCACGGTGCCGGGCCGGGCCGCGCTCGCGGGCTTCGTCATGGAGAACGTCACCCACATCTGGGACTTGGCGCAGGCCCTGGACACGGAGATCGGACTCGACTCCGGGCCGGGGGAGTTCGCGCTCGCCGTCGCCCGCCTGGCCGTGGGCGAGGAGCGCAGGGGAGAGGGCGTCCCGTTCGGCCCGGTGCGCGAGGCGCCCGACGGCACCGACGTCTACGGGCAGTTGGCGGCCTGGCTCGGACGCCGCACGGACTGGGCGGCGCGGACAGGCCGTTGAGGCCGCCCGCAGACGTGTCCCCACCGGCTCCGACGGACCGCTAACGGCCCGTCAGGACATCGTCCACGACGTTGGACAGGGTGCCGTTCATGGGCAGGCGGGTCATGTGGCGGCGTTCGACGTAGCGGTCCACGAGGCGGGCGTAGGAGAGGGAGACGCGGGAGTAGCGGTCGTAGACGGTGGTGGGGAAGTCGGTGGCGTCCTGGAAGCGGGCGGTCAGGCGCAGGAACGTGCGGTGGAGTCCGGTGCGGTGCCGCACGTTCTCCTGATCGTGTCTGCCAGGGCGTTCACCGAAGTTGGTGGGCTCCTTCACGCCGACCCCGTACTGGTCCTTGGAGATGTCCATGCCGAGGGTCTGGGCCACGCCGGCCGCGACGAAGGCCGCCTGGTCGCGCCCGTCGAAGGGGAGGCGGAAGTAGTAGGCGATCAAGTGCATGACGGGCAGGGTCTCGGCCGCGTAGGTCCGCACGATGCTCGCGCGCAGGACGTCCGGCTCGCGGACGTACGCCTGTATGGCGTCGAAGCCGTCCGGCGGTGCCAGCCCGGGGCCTGCGGTGGCCCACTTCTCGTGGAACTGGATGCGCGCGCTGAACAGCGTCTCCTGGTAGGCGTGGTCGAGCCAGCGCGCGTCCCGGTCGCCGCCCAGCGTCTTCACCCGGTCCAGCACCTCGCCCAGGCTCTCGTCCCCGATCCGGTGCACGCCGCCCGCCACGTCCTGCGGCGGTACGACGGTGTCGTCCAGTACCGCCAGCAACGCCACCGCCTTGGCCATCGCGTGCCACAGCGGGTCCTGCCGATAACCGGCCAGCCACAGGGTGAGCCACTGCACGGCGTCGCGGACGATGTACCGGTGCACGTCCTCCAGCGACGTGTCGCCCTTGCGGGTGCAGATCAGCTCGGCCGGTCCGGCCGACTCCAGCCATGCGGCGAAGGCACGCCCCTCCGCGCCGCTCCGGTACGCCTCGTCGGTGGCGTCGAGCAGCGCGAGCCGCTCCCGGCGGCACGTGCGCTCGGTCTCCAGCAGCTCGGCGCCGTCCAGCGGCTCGGGCGTGTCCTCCGGGAGGAACCGGGTCAGCCCCCGCAACTGGGCGTCGCGCGCCCGCGCGGTGCCGAACAGGCCGGTCTCGCTCAGGTGGAAGTCCAGCATCAGTTCAGCTCTCCTGGTCGGGCGGTCGGACGGCTGTTCGCGGAGTGAGGGTCATCGGCAGCGCGTCGGGGTGGATCTGCGCGTCCGCCACGGCGCGGACGCGGTGTCCCGGCGCGGGGCGCAGATGCCAGCGCGTGGTGACGGCGGAGAGCACCGCGAGCATCTCGGCCCACGCGAAGCCGTCGCCGATGCACTTCCTGTTGCCCGCGCCGAAGGGCAGGTAGGCGGCTCGGGGCAGGTTCTTCTCGGGCCTGGTCAGCCAGCGGTCGGGGTCGAAGCGCAGCGGGTCGGGGAAGAGGCCGGGATCGCGGTGCAGCGTCGCGGCGCTGTAGACGACCTCGGCCCCGCGCGGGATCTCGTACCGCCCGACGCGCACGGTCTCCAGCGCGCGCCGCCCCATGAACCACAGCGGCTGGTACAGGCGCAGCACTTCCTGGACGAACCGCGCGGTGTACGGGAGCGCGTCGGGGGTGACGGCCCCGGGTCCGGGCCCCGGCCCGGCCGCCCGCGCCTCCTCGGCGATCCGGTCGGCCATCGCCGGTTCGCGGGCGAGCACGTGCAGGGCCCACGCCAGGGTCGTCGCCGTCGTCTCGACGCCCGCGACGAGGAAGGTGAGCATCTCGTCGCACGCTTCCTCGTCGGTCATGCCGCCCTCGTGCGCGAGCATGAGCGCGAGGACGCCGTGGTTCTCCGGGTTCTCGCGGGCCTGCCGTACGGCCGACTCGGCGAGCCGGCGCAGGGCCGTGGCCGAGGCCAGGAACCTCCGGCGTTCTGGTGTCGGCAGGGCGGCCAGCGCGGGCGGCAGGATGGTGGCCCGGAGCACGCCGCGCACGAGAATCCCGAGGTCGTCGCTGACGCGCGCGCCCAGGTTCTCGATGGCCTGCCCGGTCTTCGACCCCTCGGCGCCCTCGGCGACGGGGAAGAGCGTCGGCACCAGCAGCGCGACGGCCAGCTCGCGCATCTCACGCTCCATGGCCATGACCCGCCCCGGCCGCCAGCCTGCCACCCGCGCTCCGGCGACCTCCGTGAACGTCGCCGCGTACCCCGCGACCCGCTCCCGGTGGAACGCGGGCTGCATGGCGCGCCGCTGCCGGAGGTGGAAGGGCCCGTCGGACGATGCCAGTCCGTTGCCGATGTACGGCCTGACGCGATCGAAGAGCATGCCCTTGCTGAACTTGCCGCTCTGGGCCACCAGCACGTCGTGAATGGCCTCGGGGGCGTTGAGCACGTAGAACGCGCGCCGCCCCAGCCTCATCCCGACGATGTCGCCGTGCTCCCGCAGCCCCTGCAAGAACGCCGTCCGCCCCCGCGCCAGCCCGAGCAGATGCCCCAGCAGCGGCACCGCACCGGGCGCGAGAGGAACCCCCACTCCTGGTCCGCCCACTCCTGGTCCGCCCACCCCTGTCCCGCCCACCCGTGTCCCGTTCAACCCCGAGCCCTCCCCGACCCGCGACCTGACACCACCTGATCCGAACCAAAACGTTTCAGGCGTTTCCGATCACCGTAGCGACGGCAAGACCCCACGCAGCACACGCGTTTCAGCCGTTTCAGGTGATTACTGGCGTGACAGGACCCGTTGCCTTTCTTCGGGACATGTGGTCACCGGCTCTGCCCCCCCTCTATCCCTCCCCTATCCCTCCAGCAGCCGCTGCCCCACGTACTCGCCCTTCCCCGGCCCGCCCGGCACCGCGAACAGGGCGCTGGCCTCGTGCCGGATGAAGCGGGAGAGGGCGTCGCCGCGGTCGAGTTTGCGCTGGACAGGGACGAAGCCGCGCAGCGGGTCGGCCTGCCACGCGATGAACAGCAGCCCCGCGTCGGGCGCGCCGTCGTCGCGGAAGCCGTCGTGGTACGAGAAGGGACGGCGCAGCATCGCGGCGCCGCCGTTGGTGTCCGGTGAGGTGACGCGGACGTGCGCGTCGGCGGCGATCACGGGCGAGCCGTCAGCCGACCGCTTGTCCAGGTCGGGTTCCGTGTCCTCGGAGCCGCCCGTGAGCGGGGCGCCGTCGGACTTGCGGCGGCCGATGACGCGCTCCTGCTCGGCCGGCGACTGCTTGTCCCAGTCGTCGAGCAGCATGCGGATGCGGCGTACGACGGCGTACGAGCCGTGCGCCATCCACGCGGGCGTGCCGGAGGCGGGGACGAAGACGCGCGCGTCGAAGTCCTTCTCGCCGGGCTTGGGGTTGTTGGAGCCGTCGACCTGGCCCATCAGATTGCGGACCGTCATGGGGTGGGAGGTCGCGCCGGGGGAGCGGTTGAAGCCGTTCATCTGCCAGCGCAGCTTCGCCGTCTCCCCGGCCTCCCGCTGGAGCGCGCGCAGCGCGTGGAAGGCGACCAGCGCGTCGTTCGCGCCGATCTGCACCCACAGCTCGCCGTCCGAGCGGTCCTTGTCGAGCGCGTCGGCCGAGAACTCCGGCAGCGGTGCCAGCTCGGTCGGCAGCTGGTCCTTCAAACCCGTACGGGAGAAGAAGGCGCGCCCGAAACCGAAGGTCACGGTGAGGGAGGAGGGGCCCGCGTCCAGGGCGATGCCCGTGTCGTGGCCGCCGCCCTGCGCCTCGCCCTCCATCAGCTCGCGCGCCGTCGCCGACCAGCGCCGCAGCAGCGCGGCGGCCTGCTTGCGCCCCGCGCCGGGCGCGAGGTCGAACGCGGCGAGATGGCCGTGTGCCTGCTGCGGGGTGAGGATGCCCGCCTGGTGGGTGCCGTGGAACGGCACCCGGGTGGCGCCGAGCGAGGTCAGGGCCGTGGGCGGCTCGTCCCGTACGGCGGCGCTCGCGACCGCGCCGCCGGTCGCGCCGACCGCCAGCCCCGCCGCGCCCGCCGCGCCGACGGTGCCCAGCAGGCGGCGGCGGGAGACGGTGCGGGGTTCGAGCGGTTCGTGGTCGTGCTGGGTCATGAGGTGCGGGCCTTCGGGTGCGGGTCGGTACGGGGAGCGGTAAGGGGTTCGGTGGGCGCCGGGCGTGTGGCGGTCCGGGTGGCCCTGGCGGTGCGGGTGGGCCTGGCGGTCCGGGCGGTGCGGGCGGTGCGGAACGTACGCGTCCGGCTCATCCCACCCTCACCGTCCTGTTCTCGGTCACCTGGTCGATGTCCGACGTACGGACGGTCACGGCCACCTTCCAGCGCCCCGCCATGGGCAACTGGACCCCGGTGGCGGCCCAGTGGCCGTTCTCGCCCGCCACCGGTTCCAGGGTGACGGGGATCGGGCCGATGTCCTTGGCGGGCAGCGTGAGGGAGACCTTCACCTCGGGGACGGACAGGGGCGTCCCCTCCGGGTCGGTGGTGAGGAGGTGGAGGGTGTTGTCGCCCGTACGGCCTGGGTCGAGCTGGAGTGAGGCGGTGCCCTTGCCGCGCTCGCCGCCCGTGTCGAACGGTACGTCGAGTTCGACGGGTCCGCCGCGCTCGGCCGGTGCCCCCGCCGAGCCGTTGCCCGCCGCGCGCGCCGCCTCTTCCGTACGGCCCGGCTCCGTGCCCGTCAGCACCGTCGTCACGGCGAGCAGCACGACGGCGATGCCCGCCTCGACGAGGACCGAGCGGCGCAGGCCCGCGTGTACGGGGTCGGCGTCGCGCGTCTTCTTGCGGCGGGCGGCGTCCATGGCGGTGCGCTGACGGGCGAGTTGCGCGGCGCGCTTCGGGTCGGCGGGTTCGGGCTCCGGTTCGGGCTCCGGTTCGGGCTCGGGCTCGGTCCGCTCCCGCTCGGGCTCCCGCCCCTGCGAGGACCCCAGCCTCGCCGTCCACCGCCGCGATATCCAGGCGATGCCGACCAGCAGCGCCACGAGGCCCACCTTGACGATCAGGAGCTGCCCGTACGACGTACCGGTCAGCGCGCTCCAGGAACCGACCTGGCGCCAGGACTGGTAGAGCCCCGTCGCGGCGAGCACCGTCACGCTCCAGAACGCGAGCCGCGAGAAGCGCAGCACGGCGGCGCGCTCGATCGGCGGACCCCAGTAGAGGGCGGCCAGCAGCGCGGCGAGCCCGCCCAGCCAGGTGGCCACCGCGAGGAGGTGGACCACGTCGACGGGCATGGCCAGACCCGTCTGGATCCCGGTGGAGGCGTGCTCGGCCATGGCCCACGTCGCGCCGAGACCGGCGGCCACCACCGTGCCGCCCAGGCCGAGACCGAAGACGAGGTCACGCCGCGAGGAGCTGTCCCGGTCACGCGCGTAGGCCCCGAACAGCACCGAGACGAACAGCGCCGAGGCCCCGAGCAGCAGCAGCCGCGAGACCAGCGCCGCTCCCGGCTTCGTCCCGACGGCGTCGCGCAGTCCGCCCAGGTCGAGCGCGTCCGCCAGCTCCCCCGACCCCGTATAAGGGGTGCGCAGGAACAGCATCAGCAGCGTGGCCGCCGTCAGCGTCACCCAGCCCGTGAGCACGAGCCGCTGCACGGGCCGCACCGTCGCGCCGCGCGGCCAGCACGCCAGGACGAAGGCGGCGCCGCCGATGAGCAGCACGAAGCCCGCGTAGGCGGCGTAGCGCCCGATCCCGTGCAGCACCCCCACCGTGCCGCCCCCGGCGTCCGCGTTCTGCTCGGGCACGGCGGCGGTGGTCTCTGAGGGGGCGCCGATGGAGAAGGTGAACGCGCCGGAGACGGGGTGGCTGTCGGCGGAGACGGCCTGCCAGGCGACGGTGAACGTGCCGTCCGGCAGCCCGGACTTGAGCCCGACGCCGCGCTTGACGGTGCTGCCCCCCGAGCCGCCGCCCGCGTCGTCGGCGCCGCCCAGGTCGCGCACGGTGCCCTCGTCGACCCGCTTGCCGCGCGGGTCCAGCACGCGGATCGAGCCGTCGGACATCGCGACGCCCTCGGAGAAGCTCAGCGTGACCTCTTCGGGCGCGCTGTCCACGACGGAGCCCTCGGCCGGGCTGCTGCCCGTGAGCGCGGCGTGCGCCGAGGCGGGCGTGGCGGTGCCGAGCGCCACGGGCAGGCTCAGGAGCACGCCGAGCAGCAGGGCGAGCAGCACGGCGGCCCGGCGTGTCCGCCGCCCCCGGGACGGGGAGCCCGGAGGGTACGGGTGGCCGGAGCGGGTGTCGGTGAGCAGCACGCGTCAGTCCCTCATTTCCCGCTGGATTCCCCGCTGGACTTCCCGGTGGTCCCGTCCGGCACGTAGTTCGTGGACTCGACGGGCACCGAGACCTTCATGGCACCGGACTTCTCGAAGCGCAGCGTCACGGACACCTTCTCGCCCTTGGCCGGCTTGTGTTCGAGGCCGAGGAACATCAGATGGTTCCCGCCCCTGCCGAGCCTCAGCTCGCCGTTCGCGGGCACCTTCAGCGACTTCACCCGCTCCATCTTCTGCCCGACGGTGCGGTGGATCTCGGCTTCCTTTGCGACGTCGCTGCTGACGGAGGTCAGCTTGTCGGCCTCGTCGCCGCTGTTGGTGACGGTGAGGAAGCCGCCCGCCATGGTGTCGGTGACGGGCTGCGGCATATAGGCGCCGCTGACCTTCAGTTCCGGTTTCGCTTCCGCCGCGCAGCCCGTGAGGGCGAGGGCGAGGGTGAGCGCGAGGGCGCTCGCGCCCGCGAGGGCGGGGAGGCGGCGTACGGGGGTCACGGGGTCTGCGGTGCTCACGGGTTCTGCCCCTTGATGATCTTCGGAAGCTCCTTCTCCAGGATCTCCGGCGAGGTGTTGCCCTCGGTGTAGAGGACGTGGGCCTTGTCGTCCTTGGGCGAGAAGGCCACCACCTGCGCGCCGTGCGTCGAGACGATGTCGCCGTTCTTCTTCTTGTACGCGGGGTCGATGTTGATGCCGAGGCCGCGCGCGCCCGCCTGGATGGTGTCGAAGTCGCCGGTCAGGCCGGTGAACGACGGGTCCTGGGCGCGCAGCCAGCGGCCGAGTTCCTTCGGGGTGTCGCGCTCGGGGTCGGAGGTGACGAAGACGACCTGGAGCTTCTTCTGCTCGTCCTTCGGCAGTTTCGACTTGGCGATGGCGATGTTGCTCATCGTCAGCGGGCAGACGTCGGGGCAGTGCGTGTAGCCGAAGTACAGCAGCACGGGCTTGCCCTTGGTCTTCTCGATCAGGTCGTACTCCTCGCCCTTGGTGTCGGTGAGGGTGAGGTCCGGCTTCTCGAAGGGGCGGTCGAGCACGACGCCGCCCTTCTTCTGCGGCTCGACGGAGGCGGCGGGTCCTTCGGCGGCCGGGTCCTTCGAGCCGTCGTCCGAGGAGCCGCAGCCCGCGAGGACGAGCACGGCGGCGGCGCAGGCCGCGGTGGCGGCGGCGAGGGCCCGCGGGCCGCGCCGCGTGCCGGTCGTGTGGGTGGTGCGCTTGCGCATGGGGGTCTTGGCTTTCCCTGGGGTGCGGGCGGTACGGGGCGGCTGGCTACGGCCCCGTGGTCACCGTCCCGGTTCCGGTTGGAGTTCCGGTTTTGGTCCCGGCTGCGGTTCCGACGCGTCCGGTCACGCGGAGCGCCTGCGTCCGGCGAGCACGCCGAAGGCGACGCCCGCGACACCGACGACGATCCCGACGACGCCGAGCACGCGCGCCGTCGTGTCCGTACCGCTCGCGTCGTCACCGGAGGCGGCGACCGACTCCTCGTCGTCCGCGTGCTTGCCGTCGTCTCCGCTGTCGCCGTGGCCGTCCTCGTCCTCGGCGGCGGGCGTCAGCTTGAGGACGGGCGCCGGGTTCTCGGGCTCGGGCTGCCCCTCCTCCGGCTCCTCGATCCAGCGCACGACCTCCTTGTTGTCGTACGTCTGGAGCGCCTTGAAGACGAGCTGGTCCTCGTCCTCCGGGAGCTGTCCGAGGGAGACGGGGAACTGCTGGAACTGGCCGGGCTCGATCTTCCCGCCGGTCCAGGTCACCTTGGTGACGGCCTCCGTGATCTTCTCGCCGTGCATCTCGATCGGCTTGTCCAGCTTGGACTTGGTGACGTCCACGTCCCAGCCCGGCACCGGCTGCGGCATGACCGAGGCGAGCGGGTGGTCGGTGGGGAGGGTGACTTCGAGCTTGGTGGTCGAGGCGTTGTCGCGCTCGTTGGGCACCTTGAAGTTGACGGTGCCGAAGCCGCCTTGCTCGGCCTCCTGCGGATCGACGCTGACGTGCGCGGACGCGGGTCCGGCGCACAGGACGACGGCGGCGAGCGCTGAGACGGCGAGGGCGCCGACGGCCGCGACGTCGCGGCGTGAGGTCTTCATCTGTGGGTGCTCCCGACAGGGCAGGGCGGACCGGTCGTGGTCCGCGGACTGAAGTCGACGGACGCGTACGCGTACGCGGGCACACGCGGAGGCGGGCACGCGGCGGTACGCGAGGGGTGGGAAGGAAAGGGACACAGGGGCGCGGCGCGTCCGGGCGCGCACGGCCACCCGCCCGGTCCGCTCCTCCCCTCCTGTCTCGTTCCGGTCCGTTCCGGTGACCCGTACGGGAGCTGGAGCTGAGAGCTGGGGCGCGGTGCGTCGTGCGTCAGGCCGCGAGCGCGAACACATCCGCCGTGCGCGGCGGCCCGCGCCGGTGCACGGAGTGCTGGAGGAGCGCCGAAGCGGGCGCGCTCTCGTCCCGCTCCCCCTCCGCGCGCGCCCACGCCGGGGCCTGGGGAAGCAGCCCGGCGCGCAGTGCCCGTACCCAGGCGAGCGCCGTACGCAGCGCCCTTACGGGCAGCAGCCGCGCCGCCGCGGGCACCGCCGACTCGGCGGAGAGCCTGACCAGCCGCCACAGCGCGGCCTCACCGCGGCGCAGCAGCCAGCCGAGCGCGAGCGCGGCGAGCAGATGGCCCAGCAGCATGGGGCCGTCGAGCAGGGAGAGCGCGGCGCGCGCCGCGTCGCGCAGGCACTCCAGCGGGGTGCCGACAGCCGGCCCGGCCGACAGCGCGCTGCCCGCCGCTTCGGCGCCGCCGTGCCCGGCGTGCCCCGCGTGCCCCAGGTGCGCGGCGCCCGAGGCGCCCGCCTGCCCGGCCTGCTGCGTCAGATGCCCCGCGGACAGCCCGGCGTCGGAGACGACGCGCCGTGCCTCGGACTCGCTCAGGGAACCGGCGGCGTGCTCGTTGCACAGCAGCTTCTCCGCCAGCGCCACCACACCGCCGTCGCTCCCGGCGCCCCCGCTGCCGGAAGAAGCACGGGGGACGGGCTGCCGACCGCAGGCGAAGAGGGTGTGCAGCGCGAGCTGTCCCACCGCCAGAAGCGCCGCGATGCCGGGCAGCGACCGCTCGCGCCCGGCGAGCGGCGCGGCCACGGCGAAGACGACGGCGCAGCCGAGGCCCAGCGACCAGAGGGGGACAACGCGCCCGCCGACGAGGACGTGCCCGGCGGCGGACAGCGCGACGCAGACCGCGGTGAACACCGCGGCCCGCAGCAGTCTGAGATCCGCCCCGGCAGTCATGGCGGCGCCATCATCTCACCGGAGTGCCGCCGTGGACCCGGCAGGGTACGAAGGGTACGAAGGTGCTCCCGTGGCGATCTGCCGCTCATGTGGGTTCAGAGCCTCGTCCGAATGAGCGGCATCACGCCGACGACGGGCGTAGCGCGGGCCGGGCGCGGCAATACGTATCGGTATGGCCGGGGCGGCCTCGTGGCCAACCGTCGAGCCGTGGCCTGGGAGGTCGGGACATGAGCATGTGGTGGTCCCTCCAGCTGAGGCGCGAGGCGGCAAGTGTGCCGCTCGCCCGGAGGCTGCTGCTGGGCGCGATGGAGACGGCGGGGGTCGATCCGGAGATCTCCTACGACCTGTCACTCGCCCTCACCGAGGCGTGCGCCAACGCGGTCGAGCACGGTACGGGCGAGTCGGGCGCGGACCGGTCCGGCGCCGACGGACCCGGCGTCGAACCCTGCGGCGGCGAGCCGGGCCGCACGGGCGAGCGCCCTGACGACGCGTACCGCGTCACCGCCTATCTCGACGGCGACCGCTGCCGCATCGAGGTGGCGGACACCGGCCCTGGATTCGGCCGTCGCGGGAAATCGGGGAAACCCGGGCCCCCGGACCGCGCCGCCGTGGACGCGGAGGACGGCCGGGGGCTCTTCCTCATCGAATCCCTGGCCGACCACGTCCGCTTCCGCGACCACGCGGACTGCGGTGGCGGCGCGGTCGTCAGCTTCGACAAGACGCTCAAGTGGCGCGGCGGCCGGGGTGTCGAGGACGCGGGCGCGCTGCTGAAGGCGTCCTGAGCACCCGCCCCCCGCCCCCCGCCCCCTGCTCCCGTTCCCGTGTCCGCGACGCCCCCGTCCCCTCACTGGTCCCGGTAGCGCAGCAACAGCATCGCCGCGTCGTCGTGCAGCGGCGCCCCGACGTGCGACTCCAGATCCTGGCGCACGGCGTCCAGCGCCGCCTCCGGATCGGGGTCCTTGAGCAGCTCGGAGCGGCGCTCCAGCGGATAGAACGTGTTGCCGCGGTCGCGGGCCTCGCTGACGCCGTCCGTGTAGAAGAGCAACTGGTCGCCGGGGACGAACGGCACCCGGTGCGGTTGCGGCGCGGGAGCGCCGTGGATGCCGAGGCCGAGCGGCAGGGCGCGGTCCGGCGGTTCGGCGTAGTGGACGGTGCCGTCGGGCCGTATCACCAGGGGCGCCGGGTGCCCGTAGTTGAGCAGCACGGCGCGGTCGCGCTCGCGGACCTCGGCCAGGACGGCCGTCACGAACTTCTCCCCCAGCAGATGCCGGTCCAGCGCCCGTTCCAGGCGGTCGCCGACGGTGGCGAGGTCGGGTTCGTCGTAGGCGGCCTCCCGGAAGGCGTTGAGCACGACGGCCGCCGTCTCCACCGCCTCCAGGCCCTTGCCCTGCACGTCGCCGACGATGACCCGCACCCCGGCCGGGGAGGTCACCACCTCGTACAGGTCCCCGCCGATGCGCGCCTCGGCCACCGCCGAGGTGTAGGAGACGGCGGCCCGCAGATGCCCGGCGCTGCGCGGCACGGGCCGCAGCAGCACCCGCTGCGCGACCTCCGCGATGGACCGGACGCTGGCCAGCTCGGCCTCGCGCCGCTGCCGCATCGCGGTGGCGACCAGACCGGCCACCGCGACACCGGCGACGGAGATCAGCGTGGCGTAGCCGCGGCGCTCGCCGACCTGGCCGTTGTAGACGATGAGGGCGAAGGAGAGGCCGAGCGCGACGACGCCGATCACGGCGGTGCGCCGCTTGCCGCCGATCAGCCCGGCGAAGGCGGGGCCCAGCGCCATCATCGGCGTCAGCCCGACTCCGGGGCCCGCCGTCATGTCGGCGACGACGATGACGGCCATGGCAAGGAAGGGGAACGCGGACAGCAGTCCGGGCCGGAACCGGGTGACCAACGTGTGCTCTTTTCCTTGTCCGTGACAGACGCCTTCAGGCTACGCAAAGCCCCGCTCCCGGGCCCCTCCTTATCGAAGCCGGGGCCCCGCCCCTCTCGGGGCCGGACCGACCGGTCCGGATCGACCGGTCCGGATCGACCGGTCCGGATCGACCGGGCCGGATCGACCGGGCCGGGAGCGGCGCCTCACCGCCCGTGCGCGCGGCTCATGCCCGCAGCCGCGCCATCCAGTCCTCGACGTCGGCGCTGGTGCGCGGCAGCGCGGCCGACAGATTGCGGTTGCCGTCCTCCGTCACGAGGATGTCGTCCTCGATGCGGACGCCGATGCCGCGGTACTCCTCGGGGACGGTGAGGTCGTCGGCCTGGAAGTACAGGCCGGGCTCCACCGTCAGGCACATGCCCGGCTCCAGGGTGCCGTCCGCGTAGGTCTCGCGGCGGGCGGCGGCGCAGTCGTGCACGTCCATGCCGAGCATGTGGCCCGTCCCGTGCAGGGTCCAGCGGCGCTGGAGGCCCAGCTCCAGGACCTTCTCGACGTCGTACTCCAGCAGACCCCACTCGACCAGCTTCGTCGCGAGGACACGCTGTGCCGCGTGGTGGAAGTCCAGATACGCGGCGCCGGGGCGCACCGCGGCGATGCCCGCCTCCTGGGCCTCGTACACCGCGTCGTAGATCTTGCGCTGGAGGCTGTTGAAGCGGCCGTTGACGGGGAGCGTGCGGGTGACGTCGGCGGTGTAGAGGGTGTGGGTCTCCACGCCCGCGTCCAGCAGGAGCAGGTCGCCCGAGCGGACCGGGCCGTCGTTGCGCACCCAGTGCAGGGTGGTGGCGTGCGGGCCGGCGGCGCAGATGGAGCCGTAGCCGATGTCGTTGCCCTCGACGCGGGCGCGCAGGAAGAACGTTCCCTCGATGTACCGCTCCGAGGTGGCCTCGGCCCGGTCCAGGACCTTCACGACGTCCTCGAAGCCGCGCGCGGTGGAATCGCACGCCTTCTGGAGCTCGCCGATCTCAAACGCGTCCTTGACCAGCCGCAGCTCGGAGAGGAAGACCCGCAGCTCCTCGTCGCGCTCCGCCGTGACCTTGTCCGTGAGCGCCGCCTCGACCCCCGCGTCGTGGCCGCGCACGACGCGGACGGGCCCGGTGGCGGCGCGCAGCACGTCGGCGACGGTGCGGACGTCCTCGCAGGGCATCCCGTAGAGCTGCGACGCCTCGCCGAGGCTGTTGCGGCGGCCGACCCACAGCTCGCCCTGGCCGTCGAGCCAGAACTCGCCGTTCTCGCGGTCGGAGCGGGGGAGGAGGTAGAGCGTGGCGTCGTGGCCGCCCCGCTCGGCGGGCTCCATGACGAGGACGCCGTCCTCGGTCTGGTCACCGGTGAGGTAGGCGTACTCGACGGCGGAGCGGAAGGCGTACTCCGTGTCGTTGGAACGCGTCTTGAGGTTGCCTGACGGGACCACCAGCCGCTCGCCGGGAAAGCGCTCGGAGAGGCGGGCGCGGCGCTCGGCTGTGCGCTCCGCCTGGGGCACGGGCTCCAGGTCACGCAGCTCCGTGTCGGCCCAGCCGGTCTTCATGTTCTCGGCCAGCTCGTCCGAGACGCCCGAGTACAGGCCATTCTTCCGCTGCTTGATCGCCTGTTCGTCGGCGGCGTCCGCCACGTCTGCCTCCTCTGGATGGTGTAAGACCGCCTTCCATCGTATGGGCGAGCGGAGGCTGGTCCAGGGCCGCGCACCTGTGACGTTTCCGGCAGAGAACGGCGCGGCGGGTCAATGGGGGCAGCGGGGGGACAGTGGGGCAACGAGGGCAGTGGGGGCCAGCGAGGGGCAGCGAGGGGCAGCGGGGTCAGCGGGGTCAGAATCGGGCGGCCAGCAGGACGACGTCCTCCGGGTGGTCCTCCTGGTCGGCGAGCCCGTCGGGCAGCACCGTGCGCAGCACGTGCTCGGTCAGCGCCTCCGGCTCCGTCCGCACCACGGGAGGCGCGCAGGCGACGGCCGCGTGCAGCCGGGCGAGGGCCCGGTCCATGGGGGCGCCCGTGCGGTGCAGCAGCCCGTCGCTGTAGAGGAGCAGCGTCTCGCCCTCGCGTGGGAACAGCTCGGCGCTGGGCGCCTCCCAGCAGGCGAGCATGCCCAGCGGCGCCGAGAGCGTGGTCTCCACGAACTCCGTGCGCGCGGGCCCCACGAGCAGCGGCGGACAGTGCCCGGCCCCGGCGACGGTGACCTTGCGGGAGGCGGGTTCCGCGTACGCGAACAGCGCCGTCGCCGAGCGCGCCGGCTCCGTCAGCCGCAGCAGCAGCTCCAGATCGGAGAGGACCGCGACGGGATCCTCGCCCTCCATCACCGCGTACGCGCGCAGGGAGGCCCGCAGCCTGGCCATCGCCGCCATCGCGCCGGGCCCGCTCCCGCTGACCCCGCCGACGGCGAGCCCGAGGGCGCCCTCGGGCAGCGGCAGCGCGTCGTACCAGTCGCCGCCGCCGCGCGGACCGCTCCTGTGCCGCACGGCCAGCCGCACGCCGGGCACGCGCGGGAGCCTGCTGGGCAGCAGCTCCTCGCGCAGCGCGGCCACGTCGTGGCGGGCGCGGTCCAGGTCGAGGTGGTGGGCCAGGTGTTCGGCCGCCTGCCGCAGATAGCGGCCGAGGAGGTGGCGCTGCCGGTCCGTGGGGCGCGCGGGCTCGTCGTAGAGCCAGACGGCGGCGGCGATGCGGCCCGCGAGCCCGGTGGCGAGGGGGACGGCGTAGCTCGCGGCGCACCCGAGGCGCGCGGCGACCTCGCGGTGACGGGGGTCGAGCGCGCCGTCCGCGGCGATGTCGGGGTGGACGATCTCGGGGCTTGGCGCCTGCCCGGTTCCGGGGTCCGGGGCGACGGGGGCCGACGTGGACGCGGACGCGGGTGCGGATACGGACGCGGGTGCGGATACGGAACCGTCGGCGCCGGGGGTGTGCGTGCCGGGAGTGCGCGGTGCGTGTCCCGTGCGACGGTGCATACCGGCGACGGTTCCGGAGGCGGTGCGCGTGGAGCCGCCCGGCATGGCGGGGAGGTCATCGGGGAGCCCGTCGAGGAGGCGGGCGTGGGAGGCGGAGCCGCGCGGGACGGTCTCGATGTGGCCGAGGTCGGCGCGTCCGAGACCGAGTCCGACGGTGCGCTCGGGCCCCGTGCGCTCCGACGCCTCGAGTGCGATCATCCCGCGCCGCGCCCCGACCAGGGCGGCTCCGGCGCGGAGCACTTCGTGGAGCGCGTCATCGAGGGTCGCGGTGCGCGCGAGCCGTTCGGTGAGTTCGTGGAGCGACGTCAGATCGGTGAGGGACTCGGCCATGCGGTCCTGAGCGGCGGCGAGGGGCTCCACAGGGGGGCCGCCCGGAGCGGGCGCAGTCTGCGACGGCGGAGAAATGGCGGGTTGGATTCCGGCCACTTTCGGTGGCCTCGGGGGGCTCATGCGCCCGGGCTTTCACAGCAGTTCATTTCTCTCAATAGCATCGCAAACCCCCATGTCATGCTGCTCCGCTATCAATGGTTCCAGATGTACACGGCTGGATGTCGGGATGTCCAGCATTGTCCTTACGAGGCCGATGGTGTCCATGTGACGCCGATGACTTCACGCGGGCAGGCCGGTAGTGTTCGAGGTTGGCGGAAAACAGACCCTGTGAAGCGATATTTGCTGTCGACTGGGGGTCATTCCGCAAACCCACACGCACCAACGTCTCTTGAGGCTGCTGGTCGGGAGGGTTGGCGCGGCTGTCGCGGGTACGGAACCCGGTGGGAACACTCAGCGTCTATAGATGCGGTGGCCACGACCCACCCCCGTACTGGCGGGAAAGCATCACGCAGGACAGGCGCAGTTCAAGCAGCACCACGCACGAGTGGCGGTACGGAGCGCAAGCGCCAGGCGCACGCCACCCCCCGCCATGTTCCACGCTCGGCCTACGGCATGATGCGCTGTTCTCTACGCGCAGTCACTGAAGATCTACGTGGTGTGATGGGCTAGACGATCTCTGACGAGACGACCCCTTGGCGTTTACGGAAAGGAACGAGCGCATATGCGCGAGATCCTCGGAAGGCGACGCATGACCCGGTCAACGCTGCGCAACGCGGCGCTCACCTGTGCCACCCAGTGGCACTGGCCCGTCGTCCCTGGCGCGGCCCTCCCGTCCTCCCCGTCCCCTGCCCCGTCCAAACGCCAGTCCGAACAGGACCTCCCGGAAGGCGGTCCCGCGACCTCCCCGGCACCGGTGCCGGCACCGGCCTGTTCCTGTCCCGACCCCGAGTGCGCGGTCCCGGGTGCCCACCCCTTCGACCCGGTACTGCTGGCGGCGACGACCGACGCGCGCATGGTGCGCTGGTGGTGGACCAACCGGCCCATGGCCCCCCTGATCCTGGCCACGGGCGGCAGCGCGCCGTGCGCGCTCAGCCTTCCCGCGGCGGCGGGGGCCCAGGCCCTGGCGGACTTCGACCGGCTGGGGGTGCGCGTCGGCCCCGTCGCCGCGACGCTGACCCGCTTCTCGTTCCTGGTCGAGCCGTACGAACTGGAGGAACTGGGCGAACTGCTCTACGCGCACGACTGGGTGCCCAGTTCGCTGCGCTTCCACGGCGAGGGCGGCTATGTCGCACTGCCCCCCTCGCCCACGGGTGCCGGTCAGGTCCGCTGGGAGCGGGAGCCCGAAAGCCCGCGCGCCGGGCGCGCGGCAGGACGCGCTGAACGCCGTGCGGGCGGCACGGCGGGCGGCGGTGCTCCGTGGCTGCCGCGGATGGAGACCCTGCTCGACGTGCTCGTCGAGGCGAGCGCGACGGCTCCGGACACGGGCAGCAGGCTCGCGTACTGAGCGCCGCGTGCGGCGTCGTGAGGTGTGACGTCGTCAAGTACGGCGTCGTGAGCGGGTGACGGCCCTCGCGGGCACGTCGCCTACGCGACACGGGAAGTGAAGGGCTCGCGCCGACGGCGCGGGCCCTTCACTCGTACGGGTTGGAGCGGACCGGTCTTGTACGGGAAACGGGCGTTCGCCGTCCGGAGTGGCCCCGTCTGCCCCGATATCTTCGTCCTACCGTCCCCGCGTTCCCGGCCCTCTCCGTGGCTGGCCGCTTCGTCCCGGGCGTTTCCGTCGTCCGTCCCCGTGAGTCGCAGGTGGGTCCCGTCATGCATGAGTCGCAGCAGTGCGCCAGCCAGCAGCGTGGCGCGCGCCTCCGTCTGATCGCGCTGGCGAGCACGGTGGCGCTCGCCGCAGCGCTGCCCCTCGCGGCGGCGACGGCGGGCCCCGCGCCGTCCTCGGGGGCGTCGTCCCCCGGCGACCCCGAGGCGTCCACTCCCCCGTCGTCGCCCCCGGAGGCCTCCCCCGCGTCCCTCTCGTCGCCGCGTACGCCCGCGCACGGTGCGGAGCCCGATGGTGCGCGGGGCGCTCAGGGAGGCGCTCAGCGGCCCGGAGGGGACATGGACGGTGCGGGGGAGAGCGCGGGAGGGGAGACGGTGTCGGAGTGCGGGCCCGAACTCGCCTCGCCCGACGGCGTGGAGGCCCAGACCTGTGTCGTCTCCGAGGGCGATGAGATCTGGGCCCGCTCGTACTACAGGAACGCCACCAACGGGCCCCTCAGCGGAGTGCTCACGCTCATGCGGCCCGACGGAAGCTCCGTCCAGGTGCCCTGCGAACTGGACGGAGCTTCCGACGAGCCCGGCATCTGCGAGACCCCCCGTGAACGGACGCGCGAGAAGGTGCGCGACGCGAGGGGCGCGGAGCGCGCGGGGAAGCGTGGTCGGGAAGGCGGGGGTCCGGCGTACTCGGCGGTGCTGGAGATCGGCTCGCCCGACGGAGAGCGGCTGCTGCTGCGCTCCGGGAGCAACTCATCGGCGCCGTAAGGAAGTTGAACCACGAACCGGGTTCCGGGCAGCAAAGAACCCGGTCGCTGGCGACGGGGGATGCACCAGCGACCGGGCTCCTAAAAAGGTAACAAGAGATCGGCTGTTCGCAAATTCGATCGCGCAGATCCGGACGCCGATTTACCTGTGAGTATGGGCAGTTCGGACCCCAATGTGACGCGAGTCACGGTCACATTTTCTCCGCAGGACCGTTGCGGAACTCTCAATTCCTCGTCAGCTCAGAGTGACCTGACGGTTGGCGAGCCCGCTGCGCGCCTTGCGCTCGTCGGCGGTCAGCGGGGCCTTCGACTCGAGCGCCTCGGCCAGCCTCTCCGCGAACGCCGCCGCGGGCTTCTCGCAGTCTTCCGAGGTCATGGAGCTGGGGAGGTCCCAGACGGGCACCGTGAGGCCGTGCGCGCGGAACGAACCGACCAGCCGGGTGTCCTCTCCCAGCGAAGAGCCGCCCGCCGCGTGCAGCCGCGCGAGGGCGTCGAGAAGCCGCTCCTCGGGGTGCGTCATCACCCAGCGCAGATGATTCTTCTCCGGCGTCTCGCACCAGTAGGCCCCCTCGACGCCGCTCAGCCGGGCCGTCGGGATGGCGGCTGAATTGGCACGCTCCAGAGAGGCCGCGACCTCCCCCGTGGCCGCCTGCTCGGCGTCCTCCACCCAGAACTCGAAGCCGCTGTGCACCTCGGGCGTGAACGGAGCCTCCAAGTCCAGAAGGTCCTGGAGCCGCGGCCCGTCCGGCGCGGGGCGCCCCGTGTCGACGGGCGAACCCGGCTCGGCGGCCAGCGCGCGCTGAAGGGTGTCGGCGAGGTCGCGGCTGATGTCGCCGGACGCCGTGTCGTTCTGGAGGCCGAGCAGGACCTCGCCGTTGTCACGGCGCAGCGCGGGCCACGCCATGGGCAGCACCGTAGCCAGCTTCACCACGGGCACGCCCTCCGGCAGCCCGTCCTTGAGGGTCAGTTCCACCGTCGCGGCGGGCACCAGCTCGCGCAGCGCCACCCAGTCGGCCTCGCCGGGAAGCCCCTCGAAGGGGCGGTGGACAAGTTCGGTCACGGCGTGGGCCGCTGCCCGCCCGTGACACGCCTTGTAACGGCGGCCCGAGCCGCACGGACACGGCTCGCGCGCGCCGACGACGGGCACCTCCCCGTCGACGAGCTGCGGCGTCGCTGCCTTGGTCTGCGGTCGGCGCTTCTTGGCCATGGCGTGCGGTTCTCCAGGTCTGCGGACGGACGGTTCGAAGTGTCGCCGCGAGCCTAGCCGCTGAGCCCTCCGGTACTCCGGCAGGACGTGTCGGGGACCGGGCGCCGGGGCCCGAGGGGGAGGGGTAGGGCGGGGCTGTGCGCACGCACCGTGTCCGCGCGGGGCCGCACGAGGCCGCGCCGGTTGGGGCGGGGCGCGTCGGAGAGGGGGATTCGCGCCGGGAGGGTGCGCGGTACGGGCGACGGTGAGCGACGGCGCGCGCGTGGACACGGCGCGACCGTCGCTCCCGGTGTGGCTCGCCCGGTGCTGCCCTAGCGCAGCTCGTCGATCGAGGCCAGGTCGAACCCGAGACTGTCAGCGAAGCCGTTGCCGTTGCTGCTGTCGTAGCCGTCGCCGAACCCGTTCTCGGAGGCCAGCACGGCCCAGACGGTCACGCCCTTGGCCTCGTCGCCGTCGCCCATGCCGTCGGGCAGTTCGTGGACCTCTTCGTCGACACCCCAGTCACGGGCGAGGGCCGTGATGATGGCGAGGCCCCTGCCGCCACGCGCCGTCACCGACGGAGTGGCTGGAAGTGGTCGGGTCGGGCCGCCACCATCCGTGACGGAGACGGTGAGTTCGCCCTTTGTGTCGCGGCTCCAGGCCGCGCGGATGCACTGGTCCTCGCTCAGCGGCCGTGCGTGCCGGCACGCATTGCTGAGCAGTTCGGAAAGAATGAGCACCGCGTCTTCCACGACCGGATCCGGCGCACCGCTCGCGAGCAGTTCCTCGCGCATTCTGCGCCGCGCCGCTCCCACACCCGCCGGACCATGGAGCACGGCCATGGTCGACGAAGTAGGCACCTCCTGTGCCACCACCAACGCCACCCCCGAGACCTCCTTTGCCCCACGCCAGTGGGATGAATGCCCCCACGAAGTGGATCGGAAACCGGCCATCCATAGTCTCTTGACGCATTCGCAACGATCGAATACGGAGCGAATGCGCCGGTGCACTCCAGGTGAGTGCGGGATGAAACTCTTCGCGGCACATGGGGTCACGTGCGGAAAGTGCCCGGGAATTCCGCGCTCACGCATACGCCCGCGGCGCGGGCTCAGCCCGGGTCCCGGGCGCCGGCCTCGGTGAGCTGGGCCAGCACCTGCTGCGGACGGTTGGTGATCACCGCGTCCACGCCGAGCCGTACGCACAGCTCCACGTCCCCCGGCTCGTTCACCGTCCACACGTGCACCTCGTTGCCCGCGCGGTGCGCGCGTTCCACGTACTCCGGGTGCGCGCGCAGGATGCGGATGCTGGGCCCGGCGATCCGCACCCCGGGCGGCAGGCTGCCGTCCCTGTGCCGCGGCAGCAGCAGTTGCATCAGGAACACGGTCGGAATGTGCGGCGCCGCCGATCGCACCCGGTGCAGGGAGCGGGCGGAAAAGCTCATGATCCGTACGGGCGAGGTCACGGGCGAGCGCGCCAGCAGCGCCAGCAGCCGCTCCTCGACGTGGCCCGCCCAGCGCGTCGGGTGCTTCGTCTCGATCGCCAGCCCCACCGGGCGCGGCGCCTCGGCCACGAGCCGCAGCAGCCGCTCCAGCGTCAGTACGGAGGTGCGCTCGGAGTCCTCGCTGTCCGGGGACTCGTACTGATCGGTGCCGGGGCCGCCCTTCCAGGAGCCGAAGTCGAGCGCGGCCAACTCGGCCAGCTCCAGCGCCGATACGGCGCCCCGGCCGTTGGACACCCGGTTCACACGGCGGTCGTGCACACAGACGAGATGGCCGTCGGCGGTGAGCCGTACGTCGCACTCCAGCGCGTCCGCGCCCTCTTCGATCGCCTTGCGGTAGGCGGCGAGGGTGTGTTCCGGTGCCTCGTCGGACGCGCCGCGGTGCGCGATGACGGAGATCGGGCGGGAAGGAGAGGCCCGTGACCCCGGGCGGATCTCATAGCTCACCGGGTTATCGTGCCACCGGGACCCGGATGGCTGCCCCGTGGGCCCGCTGCGGATGCGCTCAGTACGTGTGGCGTAAAGGATGACAGTCCACAGGCGCGCGACGACTTACGCCCGTCTGACACGCCATGGGAAAGGCTGTGTACGGATACCCGAATACATGAACCTCCGTCCCTGCGATGTCGTGTACCTGAGGAGAGAGTTGTGAGCACCGAGAACGAGGGAGCTGCCGTCACACCGGCGGCGGGGCCGACACCCACGCCCCCTGCGGTGCCGGACAGGGATTCCGAAGAGAGGACAGAGAGGACGACCGACCTCCAGGGGGCCGCCGCCCAGGCGTCGGCGGCTCCGGGCCCCGCCGAGTCCTCCGGCGGCACGGGCGGCAGCGGCGGCACGGGCGGTACCGGCGCCGCACGTGCGGATGCCGCGCCCGGCACGCCTCCGCTCCCCGCCTCCGCGCCCACCGTCGCGGACGGTGCGGGGCAGGGCGGCCCCGTCATGAGCAAGCCCGAGCCAGACGCCACGCCTCCCCCTCCCCAGCAGCCCCCGGCCGCGCCGATGGGGCACGCGCCGCCGCCGCCCGTTCCCGGCTCGCCCGGAGCGCCTGGCGCGCCCGGCGTCGGGGACACCGCGCAGTGGGGCGCGGGCAGCGGCATGCCGCCGTACGGAGGCGGTCCGGGTGGTCCAGGTGGTCCAGGAGGGCCCGGCCCTGGAGGCCCCGGCGGTCCGGGTGGGCCCGGCGGCCCTGGTGACCCGCACAACCCGTGGGCGGCCCCGCCCGCGCCCGATCCGGGCAGGAAGCGGCGCTCCGGCGGTCTGATCGCCGCGGCCATCGCGGTGGCGCTCGTCGCGGGCGGCATCGGCGGCGGCCTCGGCTTCGTGGCGGCGGAGCGTGGTGACGGCGGGGGTTCCACCACCATCTCCTCGGACTCGGATCCGAAGACGCTCAACCGCTCCCCGAAGTCCGTCGCCGGCATAGCCTCCAAGGCGCTGCCCAGCGTCGTGACGATCAACGCCGCGGGCAGCAGCGAGGAGGGCACGGGCACCGGCTTCGTCTACGACAAGCAGGGCCACATCCTCACCAACAACCACGTGGTGGCCAGCGCGGCAAACGGCGGCAAGCTGACGGCGACGTTCTCCGACGGCAAGAAGTATTCGGCCGAGGTCGTGGGCAAGGCCCAGGGCTATGACATCGCGGTCCTCAAGCTCAAGAACGCGGACGACCGCAAGCTGAACCCGCTGCCGCTCGGCAAGTCCAACGAGGTGCAGGTCGGCGATGCCACGATCGCCATCGGCGCCCCCTTCGGCCTCTCCGGCACGGTCACGACGGGCATCGTCAGCGCCAAGAACCGCCCCGTGGCCTCCAGCGACGGCCAGAGCAGCAGCGCGTCGTACATGAGCGCCATCCAGACGGACGCGTCCATCAACCCCGGCAACTCCGGTGGCCCGCTGCTGAACGCGGAGGGCGCGGTCATCGGCGTCAACTCCGCCATTCAGCCCAGCGGCGGCGGGGGCGGCATGGGCGGCGAGTCGCAGTCCGGCAGCATCGGCCTGGGCTTCGCCATCCCCGTGAACCAGGCACAGCGCGTCGCGGGCCAGCTCCTCAAGACCGGCGAGCCCGTCTATCCGGTCATCGGTGCCACGGTCGAGCTGAGCGAGAGCGGCGACGGCGCGACGATCGCCGATCAGGGCGAGGGCGGCTCCGCCGCCATCCCCGAGGGCGGCCCCGCGGACAAGGCCGGTCTGAAGTCCGGCGATGTGATCACCAAGCTGAACGACACGGTCATAGACAGCGGCCCGACGCTGATCGGCACCATCTGGACCCACGAGCCGGGCGAGACGGTCAAGCTGACCTACAAGCGCGGTGGCCAGGAGCACACGGTGGACGTCACGCTCGGTTCGAAGAAGGGCGACGACTAGCGGATCGCCGCACACCGCGTCGCGCCGCCGCTTCCGCCCCGCCCCTGCTTGGGGGCGGGGCGGAAGCGGGGCCTGCTCGCGCGCCCGCACTTCCCTTCCCGGCACCTGGCCGGGCGCCCTGGCGGAAATCCCGTGCTCACCAACTCCCGTGAAACAAGGTGGTGTTGACAGGTTTCGAGGAGGGCGGCAGCCTTGAGAACTGTTGAGTCCAACAGGACAGGAGGGACAAGAGTGAGAACTCTCGCAACCCCCGAACAGGCCGAACGCGACTCCCAACTCCCCGTCGACACGGTCATGCCCGACCTCGATCTGACGGAATTCATGACCGACGGTCCGCCGAAACCCAAGGTGCGGCACGACGGCCGGCCCGACGTCATATGGACCGAAGAAGTCAAGTGGGTGTAGCCGAGCCCAGCGGATGCTGACCGGCACCTCAGAAGCGTGGGGCCAGGCGGTGGATCATCTCATCGCCTACCTCCCGCGCTCGATCACGCACTGGGTCATCGTTCACGAACCGGCCGCGCAGGAGCGGATCGCCGAGGCGGTCCGGGAGCGGCTGGATTCCACGGAAACGATTGTCTTGGGGGAAACACCTCCCGAGAAGGCAGAGGAAATCGCACTCCGCTACAAGAACACTCCCGACGTCGGCTTCCTCGGCTTCCATGTGAAGCGGGCGACAGTGGCCCGTCGTTTCCCTGAATACAAGGACACGATGGAGCACTTCGCCGACTGGCGGGTCACGCGGCTGAAGCTCCTCGTCGACGTATGGGACGAGAATTTCGCCGCCCTGTTCGCGGAGGACCCGCACGCCGTTCTGGAACGCTGCAACGATATCCAGGAAGCGCTTCAGGGCAGTTCGGAACTGGTCTATCAGGGACCGGAACAACCGGGTCCGAAGGGTTCCGAGGACTCCACGAAGCCCTCCAGCCGAGTCGTCTTCGACTGCTCGGGCAGCGAATGGGTCTCGTACAGCGGTCTCGAAGCGGACGACTACGTACTGCCCAGCGGGGAAGTCGCCTGCCTCCCCCGGTCAGCGGACGGCGAACTCGCCGTCGAGGGCTGGGTGATCGGCACGGTCCCGTTCGGCCGCAAGTACGGGGCCGTACGGCCGGGAGATCTGACGCTGACGTTCGACAAGGGCCAGATCGTCGGCGTGGCCGGCAACAGGAAACCGCTCTGTGCAGACCTCGAGGAGGCTCTCACGAGGCTGCCGGGGCTGCGGCAGGTCGGCGAACTCGGAGTCGGCCAGTCCCGCGCGGTGATCGCGGCGGCGCGGGCGCACGAGGCGGCGTACCACTGGACCGAGCGCCACTTCGGTATCCACATCGGCCTGGGCGCGGAGCTGCCCGAGACCGCGGAGTCCGACGGGGCACGCAGCACGAACCACCACCTCGACATCATCCTCTCCTCCGGCACCCTGACCTCAGGCCACGACCGCCTCCTGACCTGGTGACCGGGCCTGTGTAGGGCCCCTGACCGGGCACGTCGGCCGATGGCCGTCCCACGGCAACGGCGCATGACGGCCGGGGCTCCCCCTGAGCGGGCGACCCGGCCGCCACGCCTCTCGCCACCGGATACGGGCCACCGGTCCGCTCCTCCTCACCGAGCCGCTACCCTGGTCGGGCGCTGCCCCTGACGGGGGTGGCGCGGGGAGGTGTGCCCGAGCGGCCGAAGGGAACGGTCTTGAAAACCGTCGTGGCGTAACCCGTCACCGTGGGTTCAAATCCCACCGCCTCCGCGTAGCTGACGACGTCAGCATCACCGCACGTCAGAAGGGGTGCCCCGAATCGGGGCACCCCTTCTGCGTGCGGTAGGGCGGGGTGAGGCGGGGGCCTCAGCCGGGGAGCAGGAGGGTCAGGGTGGTGGTCAGGGTTGTGGTGAGGGCGAGGGTGGTGGTGAAGGCGAGGGCCGCGTGGGTCAGGGCGGTGGGGTAGGTGGCGTGGTCGCGGCGGGCGAGGTAGCCGGCGGCGGCTGCCGTCAGGGTGGCGATCACTGTGGCCAGGGTGCAGGCGAGGAGGAGCAGGGCGAGGCGGTCGGACATGGTGTGGGTTCCCGTTCGGCGCGGTGGGTGGGCGTGGTGGTCTGGGGGCCGAATCTGGCGGAGTCGGTGTTCGACGTGGTGCGGGCGGTCGAAGATGAGCACCGGTGAACAGTCGGACCGGAACGGCGCGGTGCCGCGGGGGGGACGGATGGGTGTGGGGACGGACGAGTTACCGGGGGCGGTGGCCGCGCTCGTCGAGCTGCGCGCCCGGTTGGAGAGGGGCCGGGCCGCGCGGGGCCTGAACCAGACTGAACTCGCGCGCCGTGCCTCGCTGGGCCGCACCACCGTCAGCCAGGCGCTGAGCCACTCCGCGCCCGCGCCCAGCGCGCTGACCGTGGGCGCGTTGGCGGGCGCTCTCGGGCTCGACGTCCACCCGCTGCTGGAGCTCCTCTCCGTCGCGGCCGAGGGGCGCGGCGCGGCGGGCCCGGGGCGGCCGATCGCCGACTGGGACCCCCACGACCTGGAGGTTCACCCCGCTATGGAGGCCCCGGGGGCCTCGGGGACCCCGGGCGGTACAGGCTTCGCGCCTGGGACGCGGGGAGCGCGTGTCGGTGTCGCGCTGCCCGCCTACGTGCCGAGGCCGCACGACGCGGAACTCGCCCGGTTCGTCGCGGCGGCAGCGGAGGGGCGCAGCCAGTTGGCGGTGCTCGTCGGGTCCTCGTCGACGGGCAAGACCCGCGCCTGCTGGGAGGCTGTGCAGTCGCTCGCCCGACGCGGCTGGCGGCTGTGGCACCCGTTCGACCCCACCCGCGCCGCAGCAGCCCTCGCCGACCTGGAACGCGTCGGTCCGCGCACCGTCGTGTGGCTGAACGAGGCGCAGCACTATCTCGGGGCCGACGCGGGCGTCGGGGAACGTATCGCGGCGGCCCTCCGTACGCTGCTCGCCGACGCGCGCCGGGCCCCGGTGCTGGTACTGGGCACGCTGTGGCCCGCGTACGCCGCCGAGTTCAGCAAGTTGCCCAGGCCCGGCGCGCCCGACCAGTTCTCGCAGGTGAGGGAGGTGCTGGCCGGGCGGCTGATCGCGCTGCCCGACAGTTTCGACGCGTCCGCCACCACGGAAGCGCACGCGCTGGCGACCGACGGCGACCGCCAGCTCGCCCACGCGCTGGAGCATGTGCGCGACGGTCGGCTGACGCAGTTCCTGGCCGGGGCGCCCGAGTTGCTGCGCCGCTACGACTCCGCCTCCCCGCCAGCCCGCGCCCTCCTGCACGCGGCGATGGACGCGCGCCGTCTCGGGGTCGGACTGCACCTGCCCGTCCGGTTCCTGGAGGACGCGGCGACGGACTATCTCAGCGACGACGAGTACGACACCCTCACCGCCGACTGGCTGGCGCGGGCGCTCGCCGAGATGACGGAGGCCGTGCACGGCAACGTCGCACCCCTGCGTGGGATACGCCCGCGATCCGTCGGACAGGGCGCTGCCGCCCCGTCGATGTGTGACGGCGGGCCGTCGACGTACCGGCTGGCCGACTACCTCGAACAGCACGGGCACGCCGTACGCCGCCGGTTCTGTCCCCCGGCGTCCTTCTGGGAGGCCGCCGTACGGCATCTCACGCGTCCCGAGGACCTCACACGTCTCGCGGAGGCCGCAGGGGACCGCCTCCGTATCCGGTGTGCCGAGCGGCTCTGGTACCAGGTGGCCCGGCGGACCGACGAGACCCCGCCCCTCATGCGGCTCGCCGATCTGCGCTTGAGGGTGGGAGACAGGACGGGGGCGGTACGGGCACTGCGACGGGCCGCGGACTCCGGCGATACGCGGGCCATGATCCAGCTCGCCGACCTGTACGCGGAGGACGCGGAGAGTGGGGCGGGTGGGGTAGGTGGGGCGGACGCGGAGGACGGGGGCGAGCAGGCCGTGCGCCGGCTCCTGCGGGAGGCGGCCGAGGCCGGTGACAGCCGGGCGTGGACCCGGCTCGCCGATCTGCACGGGGAGCAGGGGGACAGGCGCACCGCCTTCCGTTACCTGCGCGAGGCGATCAGCGGCCGGGACCTCGTGGCGCTGATGCGGCTCGCCGAGATGCACGCGGCGGCGGGGGACGAGGCGGGAGCGGAGGTGGTCGCCCGTCAGATCGGTGGCATTGCGCCGCTGTTGTGGCTCGCCGACCTCCGCGCCGAAGCCGGTGACGAGGCGGGACGGAAACGGTATCTGCGGGAGGCCGCCGAGGCCGGTGACAGTCACGCGCTGATCAGTCTCGCCGACCTGTGTGTGACAGCGGGGGACACGGAGGGCGCGGAGCGGTACCTCCGGCGGGTGGAGGACCCCGATCCCTGCTACGGCCTCATCGGGCTCGCGGAGACGCGCGTCGACGCGGGCGACATGGCGGGCGCGGAGCGTTATCTGCGCCGGGTCGCCGACGCCGGTGCCGCACATGCTCTGCTCCGGGTCGCCGAACTGTACGCGGAGGCGGGGGACGCGGAGGGCGCGGAGCGGTGTCTGCGGGAGGCGGCCGAGGCCGGGGAGGCCCAGGCGCTCGTCGAACTCGCGGACATGCGCGTGGCGGCTGGCGACGAGGAGGGTGCCGAGCGGTGCCTGTGGGAGGCGGCCGACACCGGGGAGGCGCGGGCCCTGGCCCGGATCGTCGAACTGTGGCCGACGTCCGGGGGCGGGGAGCGCGCGCTGGGGTTCCTTCACGAGGCCGCGCGCGCCGGTGACATCTCGTCGCTGAGCTGGCTCATCCGACGGTGCGAGGAGAACGGGGACGAGGAAGGCGCCGCCGGACTCGCGCTCCGGGCCGCCGACGCCGGGGACCTCTACTCGGCCGATCTCCGGGCCGCGCTGCACACCGGTGCTCCGGCGGAGGGCAAGTGGCGGAGGCTGTGGCCGTACGGGCTGGAACCCGACGGCACACCGTCAGCGCCCTGGGCCGATCCAGACGAGCCCGTCACCCGGGCGTGAGGCGGGTCGTGACCAGGGCGAGGGGCGGCCAGTCGAGGCGGCCGTGGCGGGTGACGGCGTAGGCGCGCAGTTCGACGTGCGGGGCGGTCAGGGGGAGGAGGCGGACGTTGGGGGACGGCGCGCGGTCCGTGTGGTCGGTGGGGAGGAGGCCGACGCCGAGGCCAGCGGCGATCATGTCCTGGACCAGGTCGAGGCTGTCGGCCCGGTGCGTCACACGGGGGTCGAACCCGGCCATGGACGCGATCGTGCGGACCACGGTCTCGTCCGCCGTGTTGCGGGAGTTGACGATCCAGTCCTGTGCGCGGAAGCGGGCGAAGACGTCCACCGCGCTCTCCGACGGAGACGGCGACGGTGACGGAGACGGCGTGTGCGCGGGGACGCCCAGGCCCCATGCCGCCGTCCACAGCGGCGTCGACTTCACGGTGGCGTCGGCGGGCGCGGGCGCGAGGTTGTAGTCGTAGGTGAGCGCGAGGTCCGCCTCGTCGGCGGCCAGCACAGCGAGCGCCTCGGGGGGCTCGTGCTCGCGGATGAGGACCCGCACCTGCGGATGGCTCACCGCCAGCTCGGCGACGACGGGCAGCAGATGCGTACGGATGGCCGTGCTGAACCCGGCGATCCGCAGCGTGCCGTTGGGCTCCGCGCCGGGGCCGAGGTCGAGGCGGGCGGCCTCGACCGCCGCCAGGATCGTCACCGCGTGCTCGGCCAGCCGACGGCCCGCGGGCGTCAGCCGCACCCCGCGCCCGTCGGGCTCCGTCAGCGCCGTGCCCGTCTCGCGGGACAGGGCGGCGAGCTGCTGGGAGACCGTCGACGTGGTGGTGCGGAGCACATCGGCGACGGCACGCATCGAGCCGAGCCGGGACAGTTCGGCCAGCAGCTCCAGACGGCGCGTTTCCATCCCCTCATTGTTAAGCAATCATGGACGGACCGTCCACGATCGGCACGTGGACAGGGACGGTTCGCAGATCGTCTACTCGGGGCCATGACCTCGTCCTCCTCCCCTCCCCCGGGATCCGAACCTCTGGCCTCGGGGCCTCGTCCCGTCTTCGCCTCGTCCGGGCCCGGCAGCGGCGCCCTCATGGCCGTCGCGTCCATGGCGTGCATCCAGCTCGGGCTCGCCGTCTCGGTGCAGCTCTTCGACCAGCTCGGTCCGCTGGGCGCCGCGTGGCTGCGCCTCGCGTGGGCCGGTGTGCTGCTGCTGGTACTGGTGCGGCCCGGGCCCTCCGCTTTCACCCGTCGCGGGCTGCTGGCGTGCGTGGCACTCGGCGTGGTGACGGGCGGGCTGATGCTGCTGTTCATGCTCGCGGTGGCCCGTATTCCGCTGGGGACGGCGAGCGCGCTGGAGTTCCTGGGGCCGCTGGCCGTCTCCATGCTCGGTGCGGGGGGCGGACGCGGGCGTGGACGCGGGCGCAGGGCGTGGGCGCTGCTGGCCGCCGTCGGGGTGGTGCTGCTCACCGAGCCGTGGCACGGGGGCATCGACCCCGTGGGCGTCGGGTTCGCGCTCGCCGCCGCGGCCTGCTGGGCGGGGTACATCCTGCTGACCCAGCGCGTCGGCGACCAGGTGACCGGGCTGAAGGGACTGGCGGTCTCGATGCCCGTGGCGGCGCTGGTCGCCACGTTCGTGGCCGGGCCGGGCGAGCTGGCAGGGGCGCTGACCTGGCCGTTGATCCTCACCGGGCTGGGGCTGGCCGTGCTCCACCCCGTGCTCCCGTTCAGCCTGGAGTTCCTCGCCCTTCGCGGGCTGACGACCACCGCCTTCGGCACCCTGATGAGCCTGGAACCGGCCATCGCCCTCGCCGTCGGCCTCGTCGCGCTGGGTCAGGTGCCGGGTGCGGCCTCCGCGGTCGGCGTCGTGTGCGTCGTCATCGCCGGTATCGGCGCGATCCGTACGGGCCGACGCGACACCGCCCCCGGTTCCGGTCCCGTGACGGGGGCCGACGCTGGCTCCGGTTCCGGTTCCGGCGTCAGCTCCGGGTCCGCCCCCGACCTCGCCCCCACCCCCGAACCCCGGAGCCCCGTCACGGGCTCGACGTGAACCGCGCCGCGCGGCGTGACGCGGAGGCGATCGTCGCGAGGGCCTCACGTTCGGGCAGGCCCGTCGCGACGGCCGCCTCGGTCAAGGCGGCCGAGAGCGCGTCGCCGCGCCCCGACTCGTAGGCGCGGCAGGCGGCCCAGAAGAGGCGCGCGTTGCGCTGGCCCACCGCCGCGCCACGCACGAAGTGGACCAGAGCCGTGTCGCCGACGTCGTGCGTGGTGCGGGGCGGGCGCGCGGCGGGCGGTGGGGGAGCGAGCAGGTCCAGCAGCGCGGGCGGTGCCGGTGCGGGGGCCCGGGTGAGGGAGCCGGGGGCCAGCCGGTACGTACCGCGTACCGTCACCGAGCCGGGCCCGACGAGGTACCCGCCGAGCCCTCGTACGTCGATACCCGGCGCCACGCGCCCCGCCGAGTTCGGCACCGTAGCGCCGGCCGAGCCGCGCAGCCACAGGTGCCGGCCGCCGCTGGGCGTGAGCACCGTCGTGGTCTCCGGGACGGTGAACCCGTGGGTCTCGGTCAGCCGGTCCAGGGCCGCGAGGGGGTCGGTGCCGTGCTTGACGTCGAGGTCGAGGCCGATGAGGTACAGGGGCGGGCGTCCGCACGCGATGCCGTAGCCGGTGGCCCAGGGCGCGGCGGCGAACAGGGCGCGGATGGTGTCGGGGTCGGTGCTGGCGTCGTACACGCCGTGCCCCGGCAGCCCGCACTCGCCCTGGCAGGGAAACCGCCGCTCCTCCGCGTCGGCACCGGCACCAGCACCGGCACCGGAATCGGAACCGGAACCAGCACCGGCATCGACGCCGACGTCGGCAGGGGCGCCATGCCCGTCCGGCCGGTGCGGCGAGCGCAGCGCGGGCAGCTTGGCGCGCGAGAGGGGAATGACGGCGAGACCGCGGGATGCCGCGGCGAGGGCGTGGGCCAGTACGGGAGTGCCCATAAGGGCAGTTTCGTACGGAAGTTCGGCATCCGGAAGTGGCCAGGGCGGCCGGAACGCGCCGTGGGGCGGGAGAAATGAGTTTGGCTGAAAATCTGCCGGAACGCTTACTCTCTTGCGCCGCAAGGCCCGTGCGGCGCGGAAAGGGCGTGAGCTGGGGGTCTGGGGTGGTGGGGCGGGTTTATCGACAGATCGTCACGCTTGCGAGCGAAACCGCCGTCTCGTGCTGGTTCGCCGGGGGTTCGGTGGGCAACTCTGGTTCCGCGACGTCGTAGCGAGACTGCGAGGCGGAGGGCCAACTGCCTTGCAGACCACAGGACTTAATGGTTCCGGAGGAATGAACATGGCACGCATCCGTACCGCCCGCTTCGTTGCCGCTGCTGCTTCTGTGCCGCTGGCCTTCGCCCTCATGAGCGGGGCCGCGGGAGCGGCAACTGCCGACACCGGCTCGATCGCGGGCAACGGATCGAACTCGATCGCCAACACCCAGGGTGCGCAGGGCAACGGCGCCAACACGAACCAGGCCAACAACGCCAATGTCAACGGCAACGGCAACGTCGTCGACCAGGACAACACCAGCACCAACGTCACCTTCACGAATGTGTGGTGGTGAGCCAGGCAACGGCTGACTAGTGGCTCCTTGTAGGAGCCAGGCGTTCATGGGGCAGGGTTGAGGTCGCGCGCCCGCGTCATGGCCCGTACGTGTGGAACGTACGGACCAGGCGCGGGCGCGCACTCGTGTGCGCCCGGACCTTGGCCCCGGCCTCGCCCCCGACCCCCGACCCCGGACCCCGGACCCCGGACCCCGGACCCCGGACCCCGGACCCCGGACCCCTTGGCCCCGTGATCCCGCGTATTGACAGCGCACAGCAATCTGACGGACAGTCAGAAAATGCATCTCGCTCCCACCGAGCGGCAGTCGGGCCTGCGCGCGCGGCTGCGCTCCTACTTCCGCGAGCTACTACCGCCGGACGTCCGCGCCGCGCTCCCCGGCGACCCGGATCTCCAGCGGCGCCTGCTGCGCCGCATCGGCGCCGACGGGCTGCTGGGCATCGGCTGGCCGCGGGAGTACGGGGGCCAAGGGCGCGGCGCCGACGAGCAGTTCGTCTTCTTCGACGAGGCGCACCGCGCGGGCGCCCCTGTCTCCATGGTCACGCTCAACACCGTCGGGCCGACGCTCATGCGGTACGGGACCGAGGAGCAGAAGGCCCGCTTCCTGCCCCGCATCCTCAGCGGCGACGCGGTCTTCGCGATCGGCTACACCGAGCCGGGCGCGGGCACCGACCTCGCCTCGCTGCGCACGCGCGCCGTCCGCGTGGACGACGGCGATGGCGACGGCACGGGCGGCGGCTGGCGCATCGACGGCGGCAAGGTCTTCACCAGCAACGCGCAGCACGCGGACTGGATCTGGCTCGCCTGCCGCACCGACCCCGAGGCGCCGAAGCACGAGGGGATCTCGCTGATCCTCGTGCCCACGGACGCGCCCGGCTTCTCCTGGACCCCGATCGAGACCGTGGGCGGGCTGACGACGACGGCGACGTACTACGACGGCGTCCGCGTCCCCGCCGACCACCTCGTCGGCGAGGAGAACCAGGGCTGGAGCCTCATCACCAACCAGCTCAACCATGAGCGCGTCGCCCTCGCCGCACTCGGCATGCAGGCCGAGGACCACTACGCGCGCACGGTGGCCCACGCGCGGGAGACGGGCGCGGTGCACGAGCCGTGGGTACAGACGCGGCTGGCCGAGGCACACGCGCGGCTCGCCGCGACGCGGCTGCTCAACTGGCGGCTCGTCGGCGACGTGGGCGCGGGCACGCTGCGCCCCGGCGACGCGAGCGGCGTGAAGTTCGCCGGTACGGAGAGCACCGTCGCCGTCTACGCCCTGTGCCAGGAGGTGGCGGGTGACGCCGGGCTGATCCGGGCGGGGTCGCCTGGAGCGCTGGACGACGGCGAGCTGGAGCGCATGAACAGGGCCGCGCAGATCAACACCTTCGGCGGCGGCGTCAGCGAGGTCCAGCGCGAGATCGTCGCGACGGCGCGGCTCGGGATGCGGAGGGGGAAGCGGTGAGCGCTCGCGCAGAGGAGCCGTCGACGGAGGGCGCCGTCGCCGACGAGGGCCGGCCGGAGCCTCCGGACCCGCTGTACGCGCGGCTGCGCGCGTACGAGGGCAGCCCGGCGGCCGTCGGCGGCCAGGGCGGGGACCCCGTCAACGCGCCCATGATCCGGCACTGGTGCGAGGCGACGGGCCACCCCGTACCGCCCGACGGGTCGGCGCCCGCGACCATGCTCCAGGTCTGGACGATGGCCGGTCTCTCCGGGGGAGAAGAGCGTTCCGGCCCGTACGACGAGCTGCTGCGCACGCTGGACGAGGCGGGCTGCACCTCGGTCGTCGCGACCGACTGCGAGCAGGAGTACGCGCGGCCTCTGCGCCCCGGTGAGGAGGTCACCTTCGACGCCGTCATCGAGTCCGTCTCGCCCCGTAAGACCACCAAGCTCGGCACCGGCTACTTCGTGACGACCCGCATGGACATCCGCGCCGACGGCGAACCGGCGGGCACCCACCGGTTCCGCATCCTCAAGTACGCCCCGGCGAAGCGGACTTCGGCGAAGCCGGAAAAGAAGGCGGAGGCGCGGCGTCCGCGCCCGGTCGTGAACCGGGACAACGCCGGTTTCTGGGAGGGTGTCGCCCGCCACCAGCTCCTCATCCAGCGCTGCGACGCCTGCGCGGCCCTCCGCTTCCCCTGGCTCCCCGGCTGCAACGCCTGCGGCTCGCAGGACTGGTCGACGGTGGAGGCGTCGGGCAGGGGCACGGTCTTCTCGTACGTCGTGATGCACCACCCGCCCTTCCCCGCCTTCGACCCGCCGTACGCGGTCGCCCTCGTGGAGCTGGTGGAGGGGGTGCGCGTGCTCGGCGGGGTGACGGGGGTGCCGTACGACAAGGTGCGGATCGGGATGGCGGCCGAGCTGGAGTTCCGGCGCGTCGACGAGGAGCTGGAACTCCCCTTCTTCCGGGTCCGCGAGGAAGAGGAAGAGGAAGCGGAAGGGGAGGGCTGATGGACTTCACGCCGTCCGAGGAGCAGTGCGCGGCCCGCGATCTGGCCGCCGACATCTTCGCCGGGCTCTCGACGCCCGAGCGGCTCGCCTCGCTGGGCACGGCAACGGACGCGGAGCTGTGGAAGGCCCTGTGCGCCGCCGGTCTGCCGGAGGCCGTCGAGGAGACGGGGCTGCTGGGGCTCGCGCTGATGCTGGAGGAGCAGGGGCGGACGACGGCTCAGGTCCCCTTCGCCGCGAGCTGCGCCTTCGGGCTGCTGCCGGTCGCCAGGCACGGCAGCGACGCACAGCGCGCCAGGCTGCTGCCCGCGCTCCGTGCCGGTGCTGCGGTGGTCGCGGGCGCGTTCCCGCGCGGCGCGTCCGGGGGCGTACGGGCGGGCGCCGACGGCACGCTGACCGGCGTCGTTCCCCTCGTGCCGTGGCTCCAGGACGCCACGCACGTCCTCGTCCCGGCGGCTGCGGAGGGCGGTGGAACCGGGCTGTATCTCCTCGACGCCGATGACCTCGGCGACGCGGGCGCCGTCGAGCCCGTCGACACGACCGCGCCCTGGCGCGCGGGCCGCCTCACCCTGGCGGACTCCCCGGCCGAACCCCTCGGGCCACGCGGCCCGGACGTGCCCCCTCCCCCGCACTCCGGCCCGTACGCCGACACGCTCGCCCTCGCCCGTACCGCCTTCGCCGCGCTCCAGGCCGGGGTCTGCGCGGGTTCGCTGGCGCGGGCCGTCGCGTACGTCTCGGAGCGCGAACAGTTCGGGCGGCCCCTCGCGACGAAGCAGGCCGTGCAACTGCGCGCCGCCGACGCGTATATGGACGTCGAGGCGATCCGGCTCACCACCTACGAGGCCGCCTGGCGCAGGGACGAGGGGCTGACGGCACAGACGCACGCGCTGACCGCCGCGTGGTGGGCCGCCGAGGCGGGGCGGCGCGTCGTGCACACGGGCCAGCATCTGCACGGGGGCGTCGGCGCCGACGTCGAACACCCCGTGCACCGGCACTTCCTGTGGGGGCGGCAGCTCGACGCGTATCTCGGGTCGCCCCCGGAACTGCTCGCCGAACTGGGCCGGTCGATCGCGTCGGAGACCGTTACGGAGGACATGTGACGCATCAGAACCAGCACCGGGACCAGCACTCGCCCCGCGTACGCATACGCGTAGGGGACGCGCTGCCTCCGCTCCGTATCCCCGTCACCCGCACCCTGATCGTCTCCGGGGCCGTCGCCTCGCGGGACTTCCAGGACGTGCACCACGACGCCGAGGCCGCGCGCGAGAAGGGCTCGCCGGACATCTTCATGAACATCCTCACGACGAACGGGCTGGTCGGCCGCTACGTCACCGAATGGGCGGGCCCCCGCGCCCGGCTGCGCAAGGTCGCCATCCGGCTCGGCGTGCCCAACTACCCCGGCGACGAGATGGAACTGACCGGCGAGGTCACCGGCGTGAACAGCGGCATGGACGGTGGAGCCGGAGACACCGGAGACACCGGCGACACCGGAGGCACCGGCACCGTCGAGATCGCGGTCACCGGCAGAAACCGGCTCGGCCCCCACGTCACGGGCACCGTCACGGTCACCGTCGGCGACGGGGCGGTGAGCCCGGCATGAGCCGGAGCGCACCGGACACCCTCGGCGGACGCGCGGCGATCGCGGGCATCGGCGCCACCGAGTTCTCCAAGGACTCGGGCCGCAGCGAGCTGAAGCTCGCCGTCGAGGCCGTACGCGCGGCACTCGACGACGCCGGACTCGCGCCGGGCGACGTCGACGGCATGGTCACCTTCACCATGGACACCAGCCCCGAGATCACGGTCGCCCAGGCAGCGGGCATCGGCGAGCTGACCTTCTTCTCGCGGGTCCACTACGGCGGCGGCGCGGCCTGCGCCACCGTCCAGCAGGCGGCGCTCGCTGTCGCCTCGGGCGTCGCCGAGGTCGTCGTCTGCTACCGCGCGTTCAACGAGCGCTCGGGCCGCCGCTTCGGCTCCGGCGTCCAGCACCGCGAGGCGTCGGCCGAGGGCGCCGCGCTCGGCTGGAACCTGCCGTCCGGGCTGCTGACCCCCGCCTCGTGGGTGGCGATGGCGGCCCAGCGCTACCTCCACACGTACGGCCTGACCCCGGAGGCGTTCGGGCACGTGGCCGTGACGGACCGCCGCTACGCCGCCGCCAACCCGGCCGCCTACTTCCACGGCAAGCCCATCACCCTCGCCGACCACGCCGCCTCGCGCTGGATCGTCGAACCGCTGCGGCTGCTCGACTGCTGCCAGGAGACCGACGGCGGCCAGGCCGTCGTCGTCACCACGCCCGAGCGGGCCAGGGACCTGCGCGCCGCGCCCGCCGTGATCGCGGCGGCGGCACAGGGCGCGGCGCGGCGGCAGGAGCAGATGACCAGCTTCTACCGCGACGGGCTGACCGGGCTCCCGGAGATGGGTGTCGTCGCCCGCCAGCTCTGGCGCGGCAGCGGGCTCGGGCCCGCCGACATGGACGTGGGCATCCTCTACGACCACTTCACGCCCTTCGTGCTGATGCAGCTGGAGGAGTTCGGCTTCTGCGCGCCCGGCGAGGGCGCCGACTTCACCGCCGCGGGGGCGCTGCCGCTCAACACGCACGGCGGGCAACTGGGGGAGGCGTATCTGCACGGCATGAACGGCATCGCCGAGGCCGTGCGCCAGATCCGCGGCACGTCGGTCAACCAGGTCGAGGGCGCGAGCCGCGCGCTGGTGACGGCGGGGACGGGCGTGCCGACGTCGGGGCTCGTCCTCACGGCGGACGGCTGAGCGTGGCGGCTGTGCCGTACGGGACTGCGCCGTACGGGTGGCTTCCGTAGCCTTCGGGCGCGCCGGGGCGTGGCAGACGGCTGAATCCGGCGCGGCGCAGGGCGAGCCTGAGCCACGGAGCGCGGGGCAGCTTCTTCACTCGCCCTATGCGCCAGAAAAATCACATCATCCGACGGTTGGTTGTCCTGGTGGCGACGCTTGCCTCGCTGTTCGCCGCGGGAGTCGCACCGGCGGCGTCCACCGCTCCCGTCGCCGCTCCGTCCGACGGTGACCAGGGCGTGGGGCCAGATCCCGTAACCGGCTCCTACCCGGGCGCCCCGGGTTCCCCGGTCTCCCCGGGTTCCGCGGCCTCCCCGGGGCCCCAGGGGTCCGCCGGGCAGGGCCTGCCCCCGGGCTTGCCGGGCCAGTCGCAGGGCGGCATGCCGGGTCTGGGCCAGCCCCAGGGCGTGCCCGGTCAGGGCCAGGGCCAAGGTGTACCGGGTCAGGGCCAGGGCGTGCTGGGCCAGCCCCAGAGCGTGCCGGGTCAGGGCCAGGGAACCGGACCGGCCGCCGACGGCCTCACCGCGCCCCGCAACGGCGCCGGAACCGCCGCGGGGAGCGTCGCCCGTACGGACGCGGCCGACGCCGCGCTGGGCAGAGCGCACCGCCCAGCCACCCAGGGCACGACCGGCGACCCCCGCGCCATGGGCGCCCGCGTCTTCGAGGGCCAGGGCTTCGACACCTGCCAGGCACCCTCGGTCGCCACCATGAACGCCTGGCGGCAGTCCTCCCCGTACCGCGCCGTGGGCATCTACTTCGGCGGCCACGGCCGGGGCTGCTCGCAGCCGAACCTCACCAGGGCATGGGTGGAGCAGGTCAGCCGCATGGGCTGGAACCTCATCCCGACGTACGTCGGCTCACAGGCCCCCTGCGTCGGCTCCAAGCACAAGCGCAAGGCGGCCATGAGCCACCACGAGCCCTACGCGCGCGGCGCGAAGGAGGGCCAGGACGCGGTCAGCAAGGCCCAGGCCCTCGGGATGAAGCCCCGCAGCGCCCTCTACCTCGACATGGAGGCGTACGACCGGGGCAACACACGCTGCGCCGACACCACCCTGCGCTTCATCAAGGGATGGAACCGCGCGGTGAGCGGCGCGGGCTATCTGCCCGGCTTCTACAGCAGCGCGAACTCCGGGATCGCCCACCTCGAACAGGCCCGCGCCGCCGGGCACGGCGACCTGCCCGCCGCGATGTGGTTCGCGCGCTGGAACGTACCGGCCTCGGTGGACGGCGAGTCCCGGATGAACCGTGAGGCGTGGCAGCCGCACCGTCGCATCCACCAGTTCGAGGGCAACGTGAAGCGCAAGCACGGCGGCCGGACGCTGCACATCGACCGCAACCTCGTCGACGCGCCGGTGGCCATCGTGGAATGAGGCAGGGGTGATCCCTGACGCACCCTGATGCCTGAGCCGTACGGTCTCCACCTTCAGGAGGTGTAGGCGGAGGCCGCCGTACGCCCAGAGGCGGAGGCGCCATCGGGACCTCCGGGCGATCCCCGGAGGGCGCCCCCGCTTCTAGCGTTGAGCCATGACCACGCCTGGGACTGTCCGGACCGCCCGGACCACCTCGTCGACCGTGACGCCTCTGACGTTCACGTCGTACGTGCGGGCGCGCGGGCCGGTGCTGCTGCGCACCGCCCGCTCGCTCACGGCCGACCCGCGCGACGCGGAAGACCTGCTCCAGACCGCGCTCACCAAGACGTACCTGGCGTGGGAGCGGATAGCGGACCACCGCGCGCTGGACGGCTATGTGCGGCGCGCACTGCTCAACACGCGTACGTCGCAGTGGCGCAAGCGCAGGGTCGACGAGTTCTCCTGCGAGGAACTGCCCGAGCCCGAACCGCTGCCCGGCCCCGACCCGGCGGAACAGCAGGCGCTGCGGGACGCGATGTGGCGCGCTGTGCTGAAGCTTCCAGCTCGGCAGCGGGCGATGGTGGTGCTGCGCTATTACGAGGATCTGAGCGAGGTGCAGACGGCCGCGGTGCTCGGTGTGTCCGTGGGGACGGTGAAGAGCGCGGTGTCGCGCGCACTGGCGAAGCTCCGCGAGGACCCCCAACTGGCCTCCGACACCCTCACGGACGACCACCTGACAGCGGCCTGACGTCCCCTTCGCGGGGTGCGGAAGGGAACGGTGGGTTGCCGCTTCACGGGGGTGTCGCGCGGGACGGGTGGGCACAACCCACCCGCCGGTCCGCAGCCGCGCACGAAAGCCCAAGGGGCACCGGCAGAGCGCCCCCTGTGAAGGGGAGGGTTGTTCAAGAGGGGACGTTCAGGGGGTGTCAACCCCGTGACATACCGGGCGGTCGGTGGCAGGCTTCCGGCAGATGGGCTCGTTACGCATCAGTAACGAGCCCTCCGCATCCGCATACCTCGGGAGGCCCCGGTGCTGAGCACGATGCAGGACGTACCGCTGACCATCTCGCGCATCCTGCGCCACGGCTCGACGGTCCACGGCCGCTCGCAGGTCACGACCTGGACCGGCGAAGGCGCCCCGGGCCCGCACCGGCGCTCGTTCGCGGAGATCGGCGACCGCGCGGCCCAGCTCGCGCACGCACTGCGCGACGAACTCGGCGTCGCCCGCGACGACCGCGTCGGAACCCTCATGTGGAACAGCATGGCTAAAACACTCGCGGTGTGACCTGCAACAACGCGCAAGCAGCGCCCCCGGCAGTCCGACTGCCGGGGGCGCTGTCGTACTCAGCGGGTCTTGATCAGCTCAGCTTGGTGCGCCACTTCCCGCGGGCGAGGATCATTGTTCCGTCTGGGGAGATGTGCACCCGTGCCCCGCGTACGGGTAGCTCGCCGTTGGTGAGCCAGTATCCGCGGATGTCGTCGAGCAAGTCCCACAGCGGGCGCGGGCCGCCCTGGTGCACGGTCGGCCGCTCGCTCCCGTTGCCGACGGCGCGTGCCCATGAGCCGTCGGCGTGCGCCATGACCGCGATCCGGGTGTCGCCTTCCTCGTGGTACTCGTGCTCGATCCCGGGCGCGCTCAAGTCGAGCATGGAAGACAAGTCCCACGCGTTGGCCACGTCGACGACGGGGTACGGCCCGGTCATCACCTCGCCGTCGTCGCGCTCGCGGGCAGAGGCGAGCTGGGCGGCGAGGCCGGGCGGGTAGTCCTCGCCGTGGCGGGTCGGCATGAACCCGGCCCGCTCCCATTCGACGCGTCCGACCGCGCTACCGTCCTCCCGCTTGTCGGCGGTGACCAGCAGAGAGGTTCCGGTGAGGGTGGTGACGAGTCGGCCCCCGGTGCGCAGGGCGGCCAGCCAGCAGGCAGGCACGGGACGCACGGACACGGTGGCGATGATCCGGTCGAAGGTGCCGGGGAGTGAGCTGGTGGCGTCGACGGCTTCAAGGGTGGGGTGAAGACCGATCGCGTCCAGCCGGGCGCGGGCCGCGTCGACGAGGTACGGGTCGACATCCACGCTCGTCACGCGCCCGCTGCCGAGCCGGTGGGCAGCAAGCGCGGCGCCGTAGCCGGACCCGGTCCCCACTTCCAGCAGATCGCTTGTGTCAGCGAGGCGCGCGAGCTGGGCCATGCGGACGAGGAGGCTCGGGAGCGTGGCCGAGGAGGTCGGGCGCCCGGTGGGCTGATCATCGGGCTTGGCGTGGTCGGCGTGGAGGGGACCTACGCGTGTGATGAGGGACGTGTCGCTGTAGGCGGCATCGGCCCACATGTGGTCGTCGTCGGCGCCGTGGCGCAGTACCCACCCCTCGCCTGTGTCGGTGCGGTCCCACCAGTTCGGTGCGAACGGGTGCCGGGGCGTGGCAGCCACGGGGCGGCGCCAGCGTGAGCCGCGCGTGGTGACGATGTCGGCGAGTTCGGCGGCTCTACGTTCCCAGATCACGCGAGGACTCCACGGGGGTTGAGGGCGGGGGCAACGCCGTAGGCAGGCGGGCAGGCGACGGTGTTGGCGGGGTCGCAGTCGCCTGAATCGTCCGGAGGGCAGGCCCCGTGGGGTGCGGGAATGGTGGCTTCGATCTCGGCCCATGCGTCGCTGGTGAGGATGTCGGCGAGCGGGGTCTCGCGGACGTTCCCGGCAGGGAGGAAACGGCTCAGGATGCAGCCGTACACGTCACCGTCGGGGGAGACGGCGACGCGGTGCCGGAAGCAGTGCCCGCACAGCTCGTCGACGCTCGGCTCGGCGAGGGCGTCGGCGGCGCGTCCCACTTTGCGGGTGCGGTCCATGCGGATCTGATCGACGCCTAACCGGCGCAGTTCGGCCGCGGCCTGCTCGACGCGCTGCCCCTCCAGCACTCGGACGATGCCCGCGCGTATCGGGATGCCGCGCTGGACGGCTTCGGTGATGTTGGCGCGGATGCGGTCGAGGCTTCGAGTGCGCGTGATCGTCTCGTGCTGGGCCCGGTCGTCGCTGTAGTAGGAGACACCGAGGCTCACCCCGGTCTGATCGAACGTGCGCCACAGGGACGGCCGGACGTGCGTGAGGTTCGAGTACACCTCGACGGCGAGACCGGCGGCGAGGGCCTGGTCGACGAAGCGGGGGAGGTATGGAGAGAGGGTCGGTTCACCGCCGATGAACTGAACGGTCGGAATGCCGAGGGCGGCTACGTCCTCGATGACCTGGGACCAGTCCTTGCGGGTCATCGATCCGGGGGACGCCTGCGGGCTGCTGCTGGTGCAGCAGTGGAGGCAGCGTTCGTTGCACGTGCCGGTGATCTCCAGCTCAACCGAGCGGATCGCGGTAACGGCAGGGATGGTCACTTGTCCCCCTTCTTGTCCTTGGTGCCTGGTGTGTGGGTGCGTACGCGACGATCCGCGAGCTTGCCTTGGTCGCCTTCGGACTTGGGGCGTTCGCGGCTCAGCCCGGCGCGCGCGGCGGCGATGGTGTCCTTGCCCTTACCTTTGCCCTTGGCCATATGGTCCTCTTCTTACGGGTGGATGGGTGCGACCCTGGCCCGATTCGGTCGCCATGGGGTGGCACTGAGGTGCCCGGCCCAGGTGGCGCGCTGTTCCCAGGTTGACGCCACCTGGGCCGGGGCTTCCCGCCCGTGTCGGGGCCGCCGCGGGGGAGCCGCGGGGGATGCGTTGGCCTCGCCGACACGGCGGGAGTCTTTATCTGCTCGCCCAGGCGGTAGCGAGGACGAAGCCCATGCCGACACTGACGCCGAGCAGTAAGGCCGGACCGGCGATACCGCATGTGGTCATGACGCGGCGTTTCAGACAGCGGATCATGTGGCGGTTCCCTTCGGGGTGTCTTGTGCGACGACGCCCGCGTTGCGGCGCTCCTTCTCGGTGGCCAGGCGCGCGCGGACGGGTGGGCAGTCCCATTCCCGACCCCCGCCGGGTGGGCGGAGTTGGAGGTACCTGCCCGTGTTGTCCATGACGCGGCCGACGCGCCCGCGCCCGGTGTCGACCACGTAGACGCCGACGCGGTAGGTAGTCGGAGGCTGAGGGGCCGGGGTGCCGCTGGGGGTGGTCATGGGTGCTCGCTCCTGTCTCGCGCGTCCGGCGAGGGCTCCGCGCACGAATGCGCGTGCTCGGCCGACTGACGAGGGGGCGTGGGCGAACTGCCGCTAGTGGTGCGGGCCGCCTTACTCGCGCACGGCGGGGCGGGGCGCGCGTCCGTCGTGCTGTCGGGGGTGCGGTACCACGCGACGACCTGCTCGCGGTGGGGCAGGGTCGCGCCTTGCGCGCGGCGCGGTAAGGGGGCGGCGCCGCCGACTGCCCGAGCTGCCGTGTGTGCCTGCGAGTTGGTCCGGGCGTCCCGTTCCGCATCAGTCATTTGCTGGCCTCCCCGGTACCGGTTCGGTTCGTGTAACTAGGCAACAGCCGGGGCGCAAATGCGGGTACCGTCGAGGGGGGTGTCGAAGGGTGTCGTTTCCACTACCCCCCGTCGTAGAAGGTTGTGAGCATGAAGGCGCCGAACGACAAGCTCGAACAGTGGCTAGACCGGTCTCGGATGAGCCGCGGAGAACTGGCGCGGCGGGTGAAATCCAAGGCGACGCAGTGGAACCAGCCCCACATTTCACCGGGTACGACGCGGGTTCGGTTCTGGCTCCAAGGTGAGCGACCGCGTGCGCCGCTCCCCGACATCCTCGCGGCGGTCTTCTCGGATCACTTCGGGTTCCGGGTCACAACGTACGATCTCGGGCTCGGTGAAAGCGGCGGGGCGGATGCCGCGCTCGTGTACAACTCCTCGTACGCGGCTACCGTGGAAGTCGTCGCAGACCTGGGGAGAGCTGACGTGGATCGACGCAAGTTCCTTTCAGCCGCACCGTTCGCGGCCGTTGCTGGTGTAGGGCCCTCGCGCGACTGGTTGATGAACACCCTCGACCAGGAGCCGGAACCGGGCCCCCGCGTGCGGTTGGAAGATGTGACCGCCGTGAAGAACATGTTCGAGACGTTCCAACAGATGGACATCTTCCAGGGCGGCGGGTCCGGTCGGCTGGTGCTGGCCGAGTACATGACTCAGCACGTTTATCCGCTGTTGCGCCGGACTCACACCGACGAAGTTCGGCGGGCGCTGTGTGGTGCTGCGGCCGAGCAGACGTACTTGCTCGGCTGGATGTCCTACGACGCAGGAAAGCAAGGGACCGCGCAGCGGTACTTGATTCAGTCGCTCAGGCTCGCCGAGGAGTCGCACAACCCGGCGCTCGGCGCCCACGTGCTCGCGGGCATGGCCGATCAAGCGACGCTGCTCGGCGACCCTGCCGAGGGTCGGCGGCTCGCTCAGGCGGGGCGCCATGGACTGTCGCGGACCCAGTCTCCGGCCTGCCTCGCGGACCTGTGGTGTCTGGAGGCGCGCGCGCTCGCGCAGCTCGGCGAGAAGGTGGCCGCCGCACACGCGGTCGTGCAGTCCGAGAAGGCTTACGAGGTCGTGCGGGAGGAGAGCGAACAGGCGTGGGCCGAGTTCATCGACCCTGCGTACCTGCACGGCGAGCACGCGAACACCTTCCGGGACCTGGGCGACTCCTCGGCGGCGGAGGAGCACGCGCGCCGCTCCATCGACCACGCCAAGAAGCAGCGGCGGGCCCGGCGCGGAGCGATGTCACAGGCGGCCTTGTCTGTTTCTTATTTGCAACGCAAAGACCTCGAATCGGCGTACGCGGCCGGTATGCGCACGCTGTCGCTGGCCAAACAGGTCAAGTCGTCGCGCGCCGTAGAGGCTGTGCAGGATCTACAGCGGCGGATGCAGCCCTTCGGAACTGATCGGCTGGTCGCCGACTTCAACGAGCGGGCCCGCGAGCTGACCGCCGCGGCGTAACCGCGCCAACGGCAAGAAGCCCCCCGTCCGGCCGTAGCCGGGCGGGGGGGCGTCGCTGTGTCTACGGTTCCAGTGTGCTGCGGATGCGGGCTGCGATATCGGGGTGTCCCTCGACCTCCAGGGACCCGGCGAGGTCGAGCGCGCGGCGAACGGTGGCCTCTGCCTGCTCGGCACGGTCGGCCTCACGGCCAGCCATGGCCCAGGCCACATCGCGCTCACGCCGTAGCGCGGTGAGCTCGGGGTCGCGCACGAACATCCCACGACCGGCGAGCACGGCTACGGCGTCAGTCGCGCGGAGCTCCGCGAGGCCAGCGCGCACGGTCGGGCGCGTGACACCGAACTCCGCAGCGAGAGTTTCCTCAGCAGGAAGGGCCGAGCCGGGCGGGTACGTGCCATCAGCGATACGGGCCCTGATGGTGCTTTCGATCTCTCGGTACTTCGGCGTAGTCACACGGGCAGAATGCCACGGCGGACGATGACGGGCGGCGCCATCAGCGGGCGGCGAGCTGCCACAGGGTGAGGGCGAGGCCGATGACGGCGACCAGGGCGGCGATGCTCGGCAGGGGCCAGCGCGCCCGCTCCAGTGAGGCGAGGCGGGCGTCATGATCGGCGAGCTGCTTCTCGCTCTGATCACTTCGCTGGACGAGCAGCGCGAGCGCGCCGTCGGTCTTGGCGAACCCGACCTCGACCGACCTCCGCAACCGCTCCAGTTCGAGCGTCACGGAAGCCGGATCAGTGGGGGGCGGCGAGGTCATCGGGCGGTGTCGCTCCCGTCGTCGAGGCCGAGGCCGACGCGGTCGAGCAGGGCCTCGACCTGGGGCAGCGCCATGACGCGGGCGAGGCCGCCCGCGACGGCGAGAGCCCCGACGACCCACGGCAGGGACTCGGGGATGCCAGACGCAGAGACGATCGCGGGCAGAGCGACGGCGATAGCCACGGTGGTCTGAATGATGGTGCGGACGGTGCGCTTGGTGGCGGGGGACATGGGGGGTGAACCTCTCTGGGGGAAGTGGGAAACGGGCCAGCGGCGGACGTGGGCCCGGGGACTATCGGCCGTAGGCGAGGCGGTGCAGCTTGGCCCAGCCCTTCGGGCCGATGGCCGAGTCGTAGCTCTTGCCTTCGGCGCGGTACTCCGGATGCGCGTTGTGGAAGGCGGCGACGGCCTTCTGAGTCGCGGGGCCGTAGTTGTCGGACTCCTTGACGCCCGCGGCCATGAACCCGGCGGCCTTCGCCGCGCGCTGGAGGGGCTTCGCGGACGGCTTGGCCTTGCCGGGAGCGAGACCGGTCGGGAAGGCGGGCGGGGTGTACGGCTTCGGTGCGGTGCCGTCCTTGTCGGCCCACTTGCGCAGCGCGGCCCGGTCCTTGAAGTCGCCGACGTTCTTGTCGATGGGGTTGTCGGTGTACTGGTGGAAGCGCCACGCGTGCTTGACGCTGGGCTTTCCCGGCTTGCCGTTGTATTGCGCGATCCACAGCGCGTCGCCCGCGTTGCTGGTGGTGTCGCGGCGGGTCCAGTAATCCACATTGCAGTACAGCCCGACGCGGTGGGTCTTCCCGCGCAGCCTCTTGACCTCGGCGAGGAACTGGTCCTTCTCCGCGCAGGAGACGGACGGGTCTTCCCAGTCCGCGAACAGCATGTCGCCGTGCAGGCTGGCGCACTTCTCGACGAAGTACCGGGCCTGTTCCTTCATGCCGCTGGAGCCGCGAAGGAAGTGGTAGAAGCCGACGACGAGCCCGGCCTCGCGGGCGCGCTTCGCCTGCGCGACCTGCTTGGGGTTGATGTACGACGTGCCTTCGGTGGCCTTGACGATGACGAAATCGAGATCCTTTGTGCTGTAGCCCGTGGACTGGTACGACGACACGTCGATGCCGCGAACGGTCATAGGGGATGCCTCCTGGGCATGAGAAAACGCCCGCGGCGCGGTGCCGGGGCGTGCGGTGTTCGGGCTGCCTACGCGGCGGCAGGGGTGATGACGGGGTCGTTGCCGTAGACGATCGTTCCGGACGGTACGGACGCGCCGCGCCCGCCGGTGACCCGGTTCAGCGACACGTTGGCGTGTGACCCGCCGCTCGGCACGTTGATGCCGAGCGTTGCGCCTGCGTTGGCGGCGCGGATGAAATTCCCGGTGATCTGTGTGGCGTCGCCATCGGACTTGATGCCGTCACCGCTGTACCCGCTGACGATGTTGTTGGAGATGATGCAGCCCCCGGCCTGCGTGGCACCGGAGTGCGTCTCGATCTGGATCGCGCCGTATCCCGGGCCCCCGACGTTGTTCAGGACATTGCCTGTGATCAGCACGCCGTCGCTTTTGCTCTTGCCGGACGTGACCATGACCCCGGCCCGGTAGCCGCTCCTGTTCGACCCGCCGATTCGGTTGTTGGCGATGACGGAGTCGTACCAGTCATAGGCCCGGATGCCGTAGGAGAGGCTGTCGGCAACGGTGTTGCCGATGACGGAGATGCGCCGGTAGACGCTGGCGGTGTCGCTGGCGTGTGAGCCGACGAGCAGACCCCAGGGCCCGCACGCTGCTGACGGGCCGGTGTAGCAGCCAGTCACGGTGATATCCCGCGAGTGCGTGCCGTCGTACGGCAAGCCGCCTTCGAGTCCTTCCGCGCCGAGCGCGGCGTCGATCTGGATCGCCTCGGTGGTCTGCGGCGAGTCGATTTTCGGTACGCAGCCCTCGAACTGGCAGTGAGCCACCGTGGCGTTGCTGATCGCGTTCAGCTCGACAGCGTGATTGCTGGGCTGATCGATGACGCGCACGTGATCGATCGTGATTCCCTCGGCGTGGGCGAACGCGAACATGTTCCCGCTGCCGACCTTGTCCGGGGCGTTGCCGTCCCAGGTGCCGCCCGTGATCCGGATGCGGCCGTGCCCGGTGTACCCGGGGCGGGTCTCGGCGCCGTCGAAGTTCTGCACCATCCGCGCCGAGAGGGACAGGCCGCGGCGGACGATGGCGCCGTTGTCGGCGGCGATGGTGACGCCCTCGCGGACGTACAGGCACGGCGCGGGCCACTCACCCGCGGGGCTGTTCATGAGGTAGACGCCGACGGGGATTCGGACGGTGCCGCCCCCGGCGGCGCCCGCGGCGAGCAGAGCCGCGCGGAACGCGGGTGCGTCGTCAGCGACGCCGTCGCCCCGCGCACCGAAGCTGCGGACGTTGTAGGTGTCCGAGCTGCTGCTCGCGGGGAGCTGCGCGGGCGGAATCTTGCCTGTGTCGTCGAGGGTGGCGACGCCGCCGGGGGCGCCGAGCTGGTCGGCGGGGACGGCGTCCACGTCGGCCGCGGTGTAGGCGGGTCGCTGGGCCGGGACGAGGCGCCCGTCGGCATCGAGCTGGGCGACGCCGCCAGGGGCGCCCGGCGCGGTGTCGGGCACGGCGTGCACGTCGTCCGCGTCGAGCACGATGTCGGGGCCAAAGTCGCCGTTGACGCTGTTCACGCTGCCATCGCCCGGGTCGCCCTTTGGGCCCTGCGGTCCGACGGGGCCCGGGTCGCCCTGCGGTCCGGCGGGCCCGACCGAGCCGGCGGGTCCGGGCGGCCCGATGAGAGAGTCGAGCCACTGCACCGGAGTGCCCTCGAACCCCTCGACGACTGCCAGCTCGTACGCGGACTGCCCGCGGACGTAGTTGGGCTTGCCCGGGTCGGTCGGCGCCACGTCCGCGAGGTCGACCTCGGGGCGATCGCGCGGCAGCAGCAGCGAGTACGAGCGGTTGCTCGGCACGCCGGATAGCTGCTCGGTGACGGTGTACGTCCAGCCGACGGGGTCCATGCCCGGGGCGTCGGTGGCGGGGAGCACCACGGCGGCGGCGCCCGTGGCGTCGAGCTGGGCGACGACGGGCCCGGCGAGCATCACGTCGGCCGCACCGAACGTCAGCAGCGCGGGCGCGCGGAAGATGAGCTGACCCTTCAAGGGGGTGCCGTCGGGGAGCAAGTAGCGGCCGGTGACGCGGACGGTAGGGATGGACTCGGGGAGCGGTGCCAAAGCGGAGGCCCTTTCGGGGGTCATGCGGCCTCGGCGGCCGACGTGGTGTGGTCGCCCCACAGGCCCGTGCACCAGAGGTTGCCGGTGCCGGTGCCGGAGGTGCGGCGGGTCTGGAGGCGCAGCAGCGTGACGACGCCGTGCGCCTGGCCGTGCTCGCCGGGCAGGACACGGAGGGTGGTGAACTCCTCCGCGCCGCCTGTGGCGGTGAGGGTGGGGCCGAGCTGCTGCGGGGTGTCGCCCGTGCCCATGACGAGCCGCGCCTCGCACGTGGTGCCCGCGGGGGCGTGGAGCGAGAACGTAGCGACGAGCACAGCGTGTTGTACGCGCCACTGCCCGACGAGCGCGGACGACCAGGAGCTCGACGACATGGGTACGGCGCCGGTCATGGGGATGGGCACCCACGGTCGGCCGAGATAGCCGTCGGCGTGCGCGTCGTCCATCACGATCACGTCGGCGTCGCGGCTGAACATGCGCACCATCTGGCCTGATGCGCTGACCTCGTCTCCCACAGTGACGGCCCGGGAGCCGTCCGCGCGGCCCAGGCCGACGCCCCAATCGCCCTCGCGGGTCTGGCCGACGGTGAACGTATGCGTCCCGTCGGGGGTCTTGGCGACGAGCTGTCCGCCCTCGCCGATCACCACGTCGCCGCCGAGAACGGAGTCGAGCGCGGGCCGGATCTGCGACCGGCCTCGCAAGGTCCGCACCTCGCGTTCGAGCTTGGCGATGCGGTCGAGCAGATCACGGGGAACGGCGGTCATGCTTCGGGCACCTCCAGGTACAGGCGCGCCGTCTCGGGGCGGCCACGCTCGGGCGGGGTGATGGACATGCCGACGACGCGGTACCGCTGGTCGAGCGCGGTCGGGTGCCACAGGTCGCGGATGCGCACGCGCACGGTGGCGCCGATCAGGGCCGGGGTGATGATGCCGCCGAGCAGTACCTCGACCTCGGGTATCTGCTGCGGGCGTCGGGCGGCGGCGAGGTCGGCGCGCGCGTACGCGTCGAGCGTGCCCTGTTCCTCTACGGTCGTGTAGTCCGACGTGCCATCCAGCCGCGGCCACCCGTCGGCGATGTCCTGCTCGGCCACCAGCCGCGGGGAGAGCAGGGGAACGCTGTCTTCGGTCTGGTTGCGGTTGATGCTCGCGCCGCGGGAGCGCCACGCGGTCGCCATGCTGGTCGCGTCAGCGGGCCACGTGTAGGACAGGACGGGGCCGGGGTGGTCGAGCACCACGTCGACGGCGCCCGCGCTCAGCACCGGGGCCCCGAGCTGGAGCTGTCGCACGCGGCGCCGCTCGCCGTCCCGGAAGCTCGCGATACGCCACTCGAACCCGCCCTCGCTCGCGGCGAGGTCGTCGAGCAGGTCGCCGATGGCGGGGAGGTCGTACCGGGAATACGTACGGTCGCGGAGCACGCCCGATGGGTGCGCGTCCGCGCTGATGCCGAGGTCGCCGCCGGGCACGGCCTGCACGTAGTTGAGCAGGTCGCGCACGATGTCGAACTGATCGCGGCCGGTCGCGGTGTAGTCGTCGTGCAGCAACCGGCGGTAGAGGTAGCTTTCCCAGCTCCCGGCCTGGATCTGTGCGCCGAGGAACCCGCGCTGGTCGGAGGCGAGGGACAGAGTCCACAGGATGCCGCCCCACCACAGGTCGGGCCCGCGCTCGACCCACACGCCGGTACGGCCCGGGGTGAGTGCGCGCCGCGCCCGCTCGGCAAGCTCGCGGTTCGGCACGGGCACGGTGGCGCGGAGCGATCCCGTCTTGCCGATGTAGTCGTCGAGCTGCACGCCCGTGACCGGCAGGGAGTCGATGAGTCGGTCGGTCATCAGGTCGCAGAAGAGGACCCGGTACGTGGTGCGGGGGGTGGGGATCATCGCCGCCCCCTCGCCTCACTGCACGTAGGTGGCGCTCACCCGCATGTTGTTGTCGGTCGCCAGCACCAGGGCGGGTGACCATGTCCGTAGGTAGAGCTGGCCGTCGGCCTCGACGCGTACCGCGCCGTCCCCGTAGCCGTCGGTCGCCAGGGCCTCGACGGTGAAGGGGGGCCGCCAGCCACCGGGCAAGGTGCCGACGAAGGTGTCGGGGAGGTTCGTCTTGTCGCTGAGCGGGCCCCCGGAGCGGCGCAGGTAGACGGAGAAGGTCACGGTGCCGTTGCGGCGGCGGGCGTTGAAGTCGTTCAGCGTCCACCCGGTGGCGGTCGAGAACCCGCTCTCGGTGGTCTGCGCGGGCAACTCCGGGGGCCGGTAGGTGACCCATGCGCCCGTCTCGGATGACCAGCGCTCCAGTACGCCGCCGTTGTCGCGGTACTGGCCGTCATACGCCCCCGCCCACGTCGAGGGGCCGCCGCGCGGCACGATGCCGCCGACGGCGACCGTCCAGCGGCGCCGGTCGGTCAGGGCCGATGCCCAGGCGATACCGCCGGTGGCGGCCGAGGCGCCCGCCCGTACCCGCACGTCCCACAGCGGCAACGAGGCCGGGGGCAGCACGGGCGCCGACGGCGCCCCGGCCGCGGTTCCCCGCACGACCTCGATCGCGGCAAGGGTCTGCCCCTCCACGTCGTACATGCCGTCGTAGATGCGCACGATCACGGTGTCGATGCGGTCGAGGGCGTCACCGTCGCCGAGCGTCAGCGTCTCGGGAGCGTCGACGACCACCGGGTACGGACCCTGCGCCGTCGTGCCCTGCACGGTGGCGCGGCCGACGCCGATCTGTACCGCCATCGCCCCGGCCGGGGTCGCGGCGAGCGGCGCCCCGCCGGGGATGACGCCGCCGCGGGTCGTGAGCGGCCCCTCGGGCACCATCGTGCCCACGGGGGTCACACGGGTGTCCTCGCGGGTCTGCCCCTGGGGCAGCAGCCATGCAGCGCGCACGGTCATGCGGGGGTACTCCTTACCAGAAGGCCGAGCGGTACCGGACGGTCACGGACGCGCCGGGGGTGCCGGTCGCGCGCAGGACGAGAGCCGTCTCGCCGGGGGGAAAGGTGAATGTCTGCTCGGGCACCGAGCGGGGCGTCGCAGCGAACAGCCGCGAGGCGGTGCCGTTGAGGGTGGCCGTGCCCGCGAGGGTGTCGACGATCAGTACGTCGTCGACGGTCAGCGGGAGGTCGTATTCGAGGGCGTCGCCGTTGCCGATGTTCGTAAGCGAGGGCCGTTCCATCGGCCCCCGGAACGTGACCAGGGGGTGTGTCTCGGCGTCGCCCGCGTTGATGACGGTCATCGCGCCGGACTCGCCGGGCTGCCCGAAGTCCAACGGCCACACCAGCGGCCACACGAGACCCGGTTCGGGCGCGGGCAGGGAGGCCGTAGCGGTCCGCTCGACCAGCTCGTACCTGCGCGGGTCGGTGGCCTCGAACTCGACCGCGGCCCCGGCGATGGTGCCGACGCGGTAGCCGAGCCCGGCGGGGATTGCGCGGCGCACCGCACGGGCGTGGACGAGCAGGGGCCCGCGCTCGTCGAGCCACGCGACGAGCGGCAGCTCGTCGATGGTCGGAACGGTGGCGCGGTTCAGGGCGCCAACCACGGCGCCGATGGTCGCCCGCGGGGCGCGCATGATCAGCCCGTCGAGGCCGATTGTGCGCGCCTGCGCGAGCAGCAGGCCCGGTATCGCGCCGTGCGCGGCAGGGCGCAGCACCGTGCCGGAGTCCAGGGCCGGTAGCTCTTCCCATCCGGTGATGGACTGCCACCGGTAGGGGGTGCCGGGGCCGAACAGGAAGTCGCCGTACTGGACATGACCGGGCTTGGTGACCTTGTCGCCGGGCGGCACCAGCTCACCCCCTTGCCTTGGCCAGCCACGCCAACGCCTTGGCGTTGTCGTCGGGGGTGCCGTTCTCGGCCGCGTGCCAGTGCTCGACGTGAACCGTCGCGCCGGACGACGCCGTGCCGTACGGCGTCCCGTACGCGCCCGCCGTGGCGGGTGTCATGGCGGGTACGGCGGGCGGGGTCACCAGGTCCCGCATGGTGCGGTCCAGTGCCGCCGCGCCGCCCTCAATGCCCTTGACCAGTCCGGCGGGAATCCACCTGCCAACCTGTTGCGCCATGACGCGCGAGGGTGAGGCGATCCCGAGCGCCTTCGCGATCGGTCCGGGGATGAGCTCTTTCGCCCACGAGGTGAGCGTCGAGCGCAGCCACGCGCCCATGGAACGGATGCCGGACCACAGGCCGCGGACGATGTCCTTACCCTTGCCGACCAGCAGGTTGCCCAGGTTGCCGAGCGCGGAGGCGAGGCGGGCGGGAAGCCCCCGCATCCACGCCACGGCTTCCAGCCCCTTGGCGATGACGGCGGCGCGGAACCGGAAAAGAGCTTGTGTCCCCTGCACGATCAGCTTCGTGCCGAGCGGTTCGAGGGCGTCATACGCCCTACCGGGCAGGCTGGTGATCCAGTCGACCGCAGCAGAGATGCCCTTGCCGACCCACTCACCGAGCTTGGTCACAGCCTTGGCGATCAGCTCGCCAGCTCGCGATACGGCCTGCTTCGCCAGCTCCCACGCCTGGTCGAAATCGCCGGTCAGCAGCGCGACCAGCGCCCGGATGATCGGGACGACGACGCCGGAGAGCACCGCGGCCAGACCGGACGCCAGGATGCCCGCGAGCGTGCCGACCACGCCGATAATCGGCTCGATGATCGGCATCAGCGCGCCGAGCGCGCCGATCAGCAGATCGCCGAGGGCGACGATCAGCGGAGTCAGGGCAACAAGGATCTTACCGAACGCCTGTGCGAGTACGCCGATCACCGGTGCGAGGGCGGCGATCAGCGCCGAGAGGATAGGCAGGACTGCCAGCGCCAGCCGCGCCAGCACATCGGCGATGGGCCCGACGAGCGCAGGCAGCAGCGCCAGGACCGGCGCCAGTGCGCCCGCCAGGGCGGACACCAGCACCATGACCACCGGGGTCACAGCGGCTATCACCGTGCGCACCGCGTCGAGCAGCGGTGTCAGCGCGGGCAGGACCGCGGCGACCAGGGTGCCGAGGACGGGCAGGAGTGGCGCCAGGGCGCCGACCAGCTCGCCGAACGCCGACGCGGCGGCGGCGAGGATGGGGCCGAGCGCGGCGGCGACCGGCGCCAGGCCCTCGCCGAGCGCGCCGACCAGCGTCGCCAGGGGCGGGCCGAGTGCGGCCAGCGCGGGGCCGAGCGCGCCCGCAAGTTGCGCGATGACCGGGCCGAGCGCGCCCGCCAGTGCGGCCAGCACCGGGCCCCCCGCCGCGGCGAGGGCGCCGACCAGCAGTCCGAGCGCGGGCAGGATCGTGCCGACCGCGCCGAGCAGCCCGCCCAGCCCTTCGGCCGCGCCGCCTGCTCCGGCGGCGACCCCCTCGAAGAACCCGCCCAGGCCCTCGCCGAGGTCGCCGAGGCCCGTTGCCAGGGCGTCGACCACGGGCGCAGCGGCCTCGACCGCGGCGACCAGGCCCGGCAGGACGCCCGCGGCGAGGTTGCCGAGGCCCGTTGCCAGCGGAACGACCAGCGGCGCGGCGCCCTCGAAAAGCTGCCCGATCTGCGGAGCGAGGCTGTCGAACGCGCTGCCGAGCTGTTCGGCGGCGTCGACCAGCGGCCCGACCATGGGCTCGGCGAGCTCGGCTGCCTCGCTCTTGATGTGCTCCGACAGGTCAGAAAAGGCTGACTTGACCTGCGCGTTCTCTTTGAGAACGGCCGCGCCGAGGCCGATCACGGCCAGCGGCACGGCGGCGAGCGCGCCCCCAGCCACCAGGGCCGAGGCCGACAGGGCGAGCGTGGCCGTCTTGGCGACGCCGAGCAGCGGGCCGATACCGGCCAAACCGGCGCCCGCACGCTCCGCGCCACCCCCGACGCCGACACCGAGCGCGGCGCCCATGGCCGCGCCCTCCGCGACGAACCGGCCGCGCATGTCGCGCAACCGCCCGTCGGTGCCCCGCTGTAGAGCGGCGAGAGCAGCCTCGGTCCGGTCGACGCCCCGCTGTGCCCCGGAGTCGTCGAGGTCGATGAAGCCGACCAGCTCGCCGATGGTGAGCAAGGGGGCACCCCCTCACCGCCCGGCGGGCCGCGCGCTATGCAGTTGTGGTTGTTGTGCTGGTCAGACCCCAGTCAGACGGGCGATCTCGTCCGGGTCAGTGACCGTGCGGGGTGTACGGCGCCACGCAGTGGCGAACCGGGACTCGGCAGGAAGCCCAGAGAGCAGCACCAGCAGGCGCCGCGTGCTCACCGTGGCGAGTTGTTCGGCGGTGGTGCCGTAGACGGCGGCGAGATCAGCCTCGACCGCACGCCAGTGGATCAGGACCGCGTGCCAGAAGTCCGCGGCTTCGCCTTCGCCTTGGCCTTGCTCTTCGGCTTGGCTGTGGTCGGCCGCGGCTTGGCTTTTCCCTGCGCGGCCTTGGCCTGCTTGCGCTCGTCGTACAGCTCGGCCGCGCGCTCCATGCTGACGCTGCCGGGCTCGGCGACATTGGCCGTGCCCCACAGAAGAACGATGCCGAGGTGCCGGTCGGACATGCCGCGCTCGCTCCACTCGTCGACCGCGTCCGGGCCGAACAGGCTCGACAGCAGGCGCCGTACGTCCTCGGGGCGGGCGCTGTTCTGCACGCGCTGGAGCTGGAGCGTGAACAGCGCGGGCAGGCTGCCGGGCAGGGTGTAGGTGCGGCCGTACAGCCGCAGCGGGATACCGGGCTTCTCCGGCTCGGCCTGCTCGGCGAAGAACGCGTCGAAGTCGGCGATCTCGACGCCCTGCTCGTCCAGCTCCTGGTCGTACTCGCTCACGCGGCCTCACGCTCCCCCATGGTCTTGCTGCTCTTGCTGGCAAGAGCGGTCACACCAGGCGCCGGGGTCACGGCTTCGCTGGTCGGCGGGCCGCATCGGGTGAAACTCGCGGACCACGACACCTTGTCGTTCGTCTCGCCGCCGCGCTCCCCGGGGCTGACGGTGCACTCCCACACGGCCCATGACGTCTGGCTCTTGTGCCGGTAGCGGACCTGTCCTCTGGACTCCTCGCCGAGACGGTAGGTCCACACGTCGTCGATGTACGCCTGCCCCGGGTCCTGCACGCCGCTGTTCGCGGCATACTTGCCCTCGATACTGAGGGTGGCGCCACGCTGCATGACGTCCTGCTCGTAGTGCCCTTCGCTGTCGAACGTCGTCGTGTCCGCCGTCTCTTCGTTCTCGCTCGGGTTGACGTTCCAGGACGTGAGCCGTCCGATCGTCAGCCACGTACCGGGGGTGGCGTGGTCCTCGACCTCGAATATCCAGTCGCGGGCGGAGATGGGCCGACCGGCCATGGGGTGCCTCCTATTCGGGGCGGTGGATGGTGGGGGTCCACACGGACAGGTCGAAGTTCACGACGTGTTCGTGTCGGCCGGAGGAATCGGGCCCCATGGGGGCGGGGGTGCCGCGCGCGGCGGCGAGGATGAGCCACGTACCGTCGGCGAGCTCGGTGTCGGTCAGACCGTTCAACTCGCCGTAGATGGCGGTGCAGCGGCGGCGGGAGACGCGCGGATCGGGCCCGCCCCGCACGCGCACCTGTAGGCGGTACACGTCGTCGGGGTTGCGGGCGTCCTGGGCGCCGCCGTCGTACAGCCAAAGGGCGACCGCGGCATCGGGGGCGGGCGGCATGGTCTCGACGAACAGATCACCGGTCGTGCCGCCCGGGTCGTAGGTGACCAGGCCGCGCGCGGCGAGCAGGCGGGCGACGCCGTCGAGCGGGTCGAGGTCAGCCACGGAGCGACCTCCGCAGCTCCGCGGCGATGATCTCGGCGACCGCGTCGGCCTGCTCTGTGAGGGGGCGTTCGAGGTACTTCGCCGTCCGACCGGCGTCGTGCCGGTAATTCAGCTCCTCGTGTTGCCTGATCGCATACGCCGTGTCGTACGCCACGGCGGCCGTGAGCTGCGACTCGTCGACCGTCGCGACGCCGCTCCGTTCGAGGGTGGCCTCTTCGATCGGGACGACCTTCCGCGACTCGGTGAGTACGTGCTCGGCGGCGATCCGCAGACCTCGCACGGCCCCGGCACGGGTGCCGCGCATGGCGGCCTGTCCGTTCCATCTGAGGCGGGAGCGCTGCGTCACTCGGCGCTCACCTCCGTGCACTGCGGCACCGGCAGTCCCGGCGCGGTGTGGTGGGCGACGGCTATCGCCTTGGTGATCCGGCCGTCGGGGAGGGTGATCCGCGACTCCGCCGGACAGTCGAGGCCGGGCTCGGCGATGATCTGTGCGGTGCTCGTGACCTGTCGGCCCTCGCGGTCGCGGACAAGCCGGATCTTTTCTCCGACCAGGGCGGGCACGTCCTCGACCGGCGGCCCGTACTTCTGGCCGTACGCGCTGTCGCCGAGGTACGGCTCGAATGTGATCCGGTGGCGGAGCAGCCATCTGGGGACGCGGGTCACCAGATCACCCCCGGCAGCAGTCCGGCCCGCCGTAGCGCGCGGTGCGCGCGGGGGGCGAGGTCCACGTCGCCCGCGGCCGTCGGGCCGTCCTTGCGGCCGGATAGGGACACGGGGCCGATGCTGACGGAGTCCCATCGGCCAGCCGCGCCCGTGCCGTCGTCCCCGGTCGCCTGCTGGTACTCGACCTGCGCGCACACGGCGTCGGCGAGGGCCTGCCGGGTGTCGGAGTGTGTGGGCATGCCCGTGGCGTCCGAGGCGTAGACGGCGGCGAGTAGCGCGTCGTCCACGTCTTCGCTGGCACGCGCAAGCAGCCGCTCGGCATCCGGCGGTGCCGGGTCCCCGGTCCACGCCGTGAGCTGTTCGGGGGTGGCGTAGATCCGGGGCACCGCTCACCCCTCTTCCGTGGTCTTGCTGCGGGAACGCGAACGCCCCGCGGTCTTGGGCTGCGGGGCGTCTGGCGAAGTGTCCGACGTGCCGTCGGACTCGGGCGGCGTGGTATCGGGCGTGGGGCCGGACGGCATGCCCTGGTGGTAGCGACGGAGCATCATCACGCGCCGCCCTCCTCGGTGGCGAGGGTGCCGACGCACACGCCCTTGTCGTCGAGCCGCTTCACCGCGTAGTGCATGTTCGTAGTGATCACGGTCGTGCGCTTGAGGATGTCGCGGTCGGTCTCGACGATCGGGGCCCGCTTGTAGAGCAGGCCGAGGCTGTTGGTCTTGAGCATCAGGAAGCGGCCCGCAGTCACCCGGTCCGTGACGATGACCGGGATACCGGCCAGGGCGCCGATCGTGCCCGTAGTCACAGGGATGGAGGTCCCGAGCTTGGACGCGTCCGTGAACTGCGGGTCGTCCCACACCTGCGTGCGCTGAGAGCTGTTGATGAAGACGCCCGCGAAGTCGGAAGGGTCGAACTCGTCGCCGAACATGCCCGCGGCGTGGTTGATCACCTTCCACGAGAGGGCCGTCTCGGTCGCGGCGTACTCGTAGGGCTTGCCGCCTCCCTGCGCGGTCTCGTCGGCCGCGGCCTGCTTGATGAGGTCCGCGTCGACCTTGCGGGCGGCGAGGATGCCGAACTGACGCTGTGCCTCGCCGCGCGGGTCGCCGAGCGCGGTCAGCATTGCCTTGTCCGAGATCTCCACACCCTTACCGGCTTCCTTGATAGTGGCCGAGCTGCTGCTCTGGCCCATCACGGACGTGCCCATGGCGACGGCCTCGGTTAGCTCGTCGAGCTCGCCGAGCGCGCCCCACTTCGGGAAGTTGATCGTGTCCCCGGGCTGCCCCACGAGGGTGTTGTCGGTGAGGACGGCGGACGATCCGCCGACGCGCACGGCGCCGGTGAACCGGGCCTGTGCCATGTCGGCCCACACCTCGGGGACGATCAGGTTCGCGGCCTTGGTCTCGGCCATGACGGGTACTCCTTCTCTCCGGCGCGGCGCCGGGCGGGGTGGGATGCCCGGCGGCGGGTGCCGGGATCAGGAAGCGGCGAGGCGCCGGTATGTGTCGGGTGCGCTCTGGAACAGCTCGGCGCGCTGGGCGTAGTCCATGGCGGCGAACTGGGCGGCGGTGACCCCCTGCGACGGGGGCCCGCCGAACTCGGCGCCCCCGCGCGGCGGCCCGGCGGGCTGGGCGGCGAGCTTCGGGTTCGCGGCGACGGCGGCCTCGACGGCGGCGCGCACGGCGGCCGTGTCGGTCGGGTCGAGCTCGGCGACGGCGTCGGCGAACTGGCGGGAGTCGAGCAGCGCGTCGGGGTCGCCCCCGGCCTCCCGCGCGGTGCGGTACACGGCGAGCTCGACAGCGGTCGACCTTGCCTGCTCCTGCGCGGTGCTGAGCTGCTGCGTCAGCTCCTCGGGCGTTGCCTGCTGCCCGGCCTTGCTCGGGTCGAGAATGCCGAGCAGCTTGTCGGCGAGCTCCTGGCGCGCCTCGTCGGCGGCCTTCTGCTTCGCCGTAATGCGGGACTTGCCCGCCTCGGCGCGGGCGGCGGCGAGCTCGGATTCGAGGCGCGCGACCTGCGCGGCCGTGTCCTCGCCCTGCTGCTGTCCCTCGCCGGTCGGCGGCGCCGCGGGCGGGGTCGGCTTCGGCGCAGTGCCGGTCGGGCCCTGCCCGCCCTCACCTGCCGGTGCGCCCTGCTGCTGGCCCGGGGCGCTGTTGTCGTCGCTCATGGCGTGCACTCCTGGTGCGATCGAACCCGCTCCTGGCGGGTATTGAGGCATGTAAAAGGGCCTGCTCCTGGCGGGCCCGTGGGCAATGCAGTGGGCTTCCATCGTCGAGTGAGCCCTGTTCAACCTGGGCATGTCCTGAACGTGTTGGGCACTGAGTGAAGGGGGGAACACATGCCGAAGAATGATGATGAGATGTTCGCTCTGTGCGTATTGTTGCTTTTTATGGCGACCGTGCTGTCGATACGGGCAAGATTCAACGTGACAGAGCGAAATGCCCGAGTGCTCAAGATGATCGCCAACGTCATCTGTGGGACCGTCAGCACGTTGATTGCTTTGTTTCTCGGGCTGCACTGGGCTCTCATTCCCAGCCTCGTACTTCTCACAGGATCGTTTGTCGCCCTGGTTGTTGTGTCAGTGCAGGGGCTTCCTCGGAGAGCAGGGCCGGGGGGTCAGAACGACGCCGAACCCCTCCGCAGACGGCTGGCAGAACTCGCCAGCATCTTCGGCGCGCCTATGGCCGTCATCTCTTTCGTGGCAACTGTGTACTTTGAGCTCCGCTCTTAAGGAGCAGGAGTTAGAGACTGCCGACCGTTCCTATAACTGGCGCGCCGGGCGTGTCTGTGTGCTGAGCGGTCGCGTCTCGGCGTAGCCGCGAATCCACGCTCGCCGCAGCAGGGAGTCACGCGGGTGCGGGCAGGCGGTCGGCCGGTCGCCGCGGCGGCCTGCGTCGCGGCCGTCGGTCACGGCGCGGGCGATCTCTTCACGTGTGCCCACGAGCTACCTCCGCTGCTGTTCCTTGGCGTCGTTGTAGCGGGCGGACGCGGCCCAGCGCTGGGGCTGGCCGGTGGCCTGCTCGACGAACTCGGCTTGAGTCATTCTGCCGTGCTCGCTCCACCAGCGGCGCAGTTCCTCGGAAGCGCGCGCGTACGCGATGCGCGCGGGCCCAGAGAACAGCGACACGGGGTCGACTCCGGCGGCCTGCGCCTTCTTGTTGAGTAGGTAGCCGCGGCAATCGTCCTCGGCGGCGAGGTACTGCGCGTACACGTACTCGTCGTACAGCGCCCGCGCCTCACGCCGTGTCAGACGCCGCTGCTCGTCGGACGTGTCGTGCGTCGGACCGTCGGACGTGTCGGACGGCTCGGCGTCTGCGGCCCATGCTCCCCACCCTTCCGGGTCGGGCGCGGGTGCCATCGCAGCAGCGAGCGCGTTCCGGTCGGCGAGCAGGTCGAGCACTGCGTCGCCCGTGTCCGACGGGGCCGGGAGCGGTACGCCGTCGCGGCGGTCCATCTCGGCGGCGATGCGGGCGAGCTCGTCCTCGTTGGCGTAGGACATGGCCCATGCGAGCTCGTCGTCAGACACGTCGGACAGCTCGCCGAGCAGATGCCCGCCGGGGAACAGCCGCGCGAGCAGGTCGCGGCGCGCGGCCTCGGCGGCGAGCAGCGCGAGCATTGCCGGGTCGGCGTCACGCGCGCGGGCGGCGAGGTCGGCGTCGGACAGGCCGACCAGCTCCGGCCGCACACCCGGCAGGCGGGCGGCGAGGTCGCGCCGGTCGAGCTCGGCCTCGACGCGGGCGAGGGCCCGCTCATCGAGGATGCCGGAGCGGACGGCGGCGGCGAGCTGGTCGTCGCTCATCTCCCGTATGGACTGCTCGTCACCGGACCACGTACGGGCGGCCTCGACCTGCTCCGCGGTGGCCTCGGTCCGGCTCGGCGGAAGGTTGGAGGCGCCGGGCTGCTCGCGGGCAGGCAGGCGGCGAAGGTCCGGGTGCGCGGCGAGGTGGTCGCGCATGGCGGCCTGCCACTGCCGCACCTTCGCGCGGGCGGCGCGCTTGGCCTCGGGCGTCGGGGCGGCGGCCTCACGGTTCTTGTGCTTGCGGATGTTCCGTTCGATGGCGCGCTGCCGCTGTCCGGCCTCGTACCCGGCAGGGTCGCTACGAGCCGGCTCGGCGCGCGTCAGACCGGGCGTGTACGCGCTGGTGCTGTGACGGCAGTTCGGATGCTGGAGGCCAGCACGGCGCGCTTCATCGAGCGATCCGGCGACACGCACCGACACCATGCGGCCGTCGTCGACGGCGTGCTCGACCTCGACCGTACGGGCGCCGGGAGGCCCGTCGAGCGTGAGCACCTTGCCTTCCCACGGGCGGCAAAGGGGGCACTCGCGCGGGGAGTCGCTGACGACGACGAGATCGATACCCGCCTCGGCCAGCGTGCGCGTGTGCGCCTCGGTCGCCGCGCGCGCCGTCGCCGTCCGTACGGCCATCTCCGCGTACGACGTGAGTTGCCAGCGTCGGCCGGAGCGGTCGCGGAAGCTGGTGATGCCCCGGTCCGCGAAGCGGCGCATCGCGTCAGCCGTGGCCTGCCTGCGGGTGGCCGTGCCCAGAGAGACCGCGGCGACCACTTCAGAGACGACGGCGCGGAACCCGTCGACGATGGCGCGCAGGATGCTGCGATGCGTCGAGGTGATCCGGTCGACGGTCTCGGCCGCGATCCGGTCGACGGCCTGCGCCTGCGGGGCGATCTCGTCGACCAGGCGGCGGCCGTCGTCGTCGAGCGCCCCCAGCTCCGCGACGGCGGAGCGGTGCCCGACGTTGTACGCCTCGGCGACCACCTCGAACACTTCGAGGTCCACGGCGGTACCGAGCTGGTCGACGACGGCCTGAGACGCGCGACGGAGCTGCTGCACGGCGGCGAGCTTCCGCTCGGCCCACCCGGGCGCCTCCAGCCCGGCGGCGAGCTGCCGCGCGATCAACTCAAAGAGCCGCCGCTCGGCGTCCGCGTACAGGTCCCGCGTGCGCTCGGCCAAGGGCTCGACCATGCCCGGATGGATCGGCACGGACGTACCCCCTTCGTGTGGAGTACATCACACACCACCCGCTCTGACCTGCGGTGATAATCCCGTGTCACGTAGCGGGCAAGTCGTCGGCTGGGCAAGGGTGCCCGCGTGACACTGAATCTCGCGGTGCGAGTCGCCGTCGGCATGTTGTGCCTGGTTGTTGTCGGGCTGATCGCGGTCGTGATGCTGGGGCGGGACACGGAGCGGAGGGAGCGCGCCGAGCGCGTCTTGCGCATCCTCTTCCGTGCCGAGTAGCCCGTCACATGGGGTACGTGCCGACGGGGTCGGGTGCGCCCGCGCCGGTCTCTGCGAGGATCGCGGCGACCTCGGCCCGTACGGCGGTGTCGTCCCACTCCGGGTGCAGGATCTTGACCTTGGTGGCGGTGCTTACCGCGCCTGCGCGGTTGAGCAGGTCGAGCGTGGTCGCGGTGGTCTGCTCGGATTCGGCGACGCCGTCGCCGAACTCGACCTTCGGGCGCTCCGGGGTGATCTTCGCGCCGAAGTGCTGCACGTCGAGCTGCAACATGACGTGCAGCATGTCGGCGAGCGGGTGTCGGACATAGCCAGTCTTCTTCTTCCGCGTCACCATCGACCGTGCGTCGCGGCTGTCCGACTCGGTCGCGGTGATGGGCTGCCCGCCTCCGTCGAGACCGAAGCTCTGGGCGGAGTACCCGGCGGACTGGGCGGCTTGCCGCATGAGCGCTTCGGCGGTTCGGTGGTGCTCCTCAACTCGGATGGCGAACTGGTTGATCGTGATCCCCGCGCCGTCGTTGGGCGGCATCTTCAGGGAGTGCCACACCTCGCGGTCGTCGTCGAAGCTGGCGCCGTGGCCGGGACCGTGGTCGCGTAGGTAGCCGTCCGGAACGATGAGCCGTGCGCGGGCGAGGCGGATGTCGCGCATCCAGCTTGTCCACGTCTCGTCGAGCGCGTCGAACTGGTCGTACACCGGGGCCGCGAAGTCCGAGCGGCCGAGGGGCGCCCCGCGGTGCCGCCGGTTGGGCAGCATGTTGGGCACGTAGGCGGCCGTCAGATCGCGTATGCCGGTGGCGATGCTGACGCCGTCCTCGCTGAGAGACGGCACGAGCGTGGCCGTGTCGGCGTGTTCGGTGAGCGGCACCGGCCTGCCGACGTTGTCGGCGGTGCCCCGGTAGAGGGCGTGCACGACAGAGCCAGGCTCGTTCCGCTCGAAGTGCCGGAAGACGGTGTGCGCGTCGCCGCTGTCCAGCTCGCGCCAGAACGTCACGGCCCTGAGCATCCCGAACCGGAACTCGGGTACGGCCGCGTCGGGCTGCACCGCTTCGAGGATGGGCCGGGGCGCAAGTTCGCGGTCCCACGTGGCGCGCAGGTAGATGCCGGAGAGGGCGGCAGCCTGCTCGGTGGCCGACAGCATCACCTGCTGCACGCGGCACTCGTCGAGCAGCACGTCGAGGCGGGCCTGTGTGGTCTTGTCGTCGACGGCGATGGCGGGCATGTCCGCGAACAGCAGGTCGGCGCTTGTGGAGGCGATATCGCCGGGCAGGGGTATGTGCAGCCGGTTGTCACGCCGCGGGTGGTGGTCGACGGACTTGCGCCCCCACAGGCGGCGCCGCTCGGCGTGCTCCTGGTGGTGGCCGTAGACCTTGGCGAGGCGGCGCCGGTCGCCGCTGTACCAAGCGTCGTCGACGGCGATCTCGCGGTAGACCTCGGCCCACTGCGGCGGCGGCCACGGGGCGCCAGACTCAGGGAGGGGCATGGTTCCTCCGATGGTGATCAGTCGCGCGCCTGGCGTATCTTCCGCCCCATGAGCGAAGAGCCGTTCACGCGTAATGAGTTGAGTGGATGCGTCGGGGGACATGCCGTGCAGACGGGACCCGTGCACGGCGACGTAGTGCTCGGTGGCACACCCATCAGCCCGGAATCGCAGGAGGTGCGGCGTCGCTGGGAGCAGCGACAACGCGAGATCTTGGACGCGGAAGCAGTCCAAGCTGCCAATGATCAGAAGCGTTGGAGCAAGTACGTGGCCCTTGCCCGCTTTCGTCGACGCTGCTCAGTCCTCTTCATGTTGCTGGCTGGCACCGTAGTGTTATGGGAACAGGTGAATGGGTGGCGGTTGCCTGGGTGGCAACAGTTCTCGGCGCTACCTGTGTTGCTGCTGGGCGTTCTCAGTCCGTACACGTGGGCGCGTTGCACATGGGTCATCAATAGGTGGGAATCAGGTAAGACGATCAAGGTTCCGCGTTCCCGGTTGTATTGGTGAGCAGTTGCCGCCACTCGTGCGCCGTGCTGTGGACGACGTAGCGCAGTGCGTCGGCTGAGTGGTCGTCCACTTTCAGCGGCTTGTCTTCGCCGCGTTCGGTCGCCTTGGGGTCCCAGCAGTAGGCGGGCAGTTCGTCGAGCAGCCCCTCGCAACTGCGGTGCACGAGAAGGCGGTCGGCGGCGAGCAGCGAAGAGACGGAGCGGATTCCGTCCGTAACCTCGTTGGAGGCGCGGGCGATGCCCTCGGCGCCGTCGGCCCACATCTGCGTGATGAAGCTCGCGGCGCTCGGGTCGATGAACAGCCACTCGGGCGTCACTTCCTGACGATGCAGCCAGGCGCGGACGGCGGCGCTGTACTGAGCATCGGTCATCTGCCGGTGCGTGCTCTTGCTGTCGTGGCGCCACTCCGCGCACGCGTACAGCCGGTCGTCGACGCCGAGGCCGAGCAGGATCACGCTGGTTGCGTTGGTGGTGCCGTAGTCGACGCCCGCCCAGTAGCGGCGCATCTCCGGCAGCTCGTCGACGACGTGCCGCGCCTCGGCCCACATGTCGTAGATGGCGCCCTCAGCGACACACCACGCGCCGTCGATCATCCGGCGGCGCCACAGACCGACGTGCTCGGCGGAGAGGTCGGCGACGTACTCGGGCGATAGCGACGGGTTGTCGGACAGCTTGAAGTGCCAGGCGCGCAAGTTCAGTTCGGCCGCGCGGTCGAGGTACCCAACCTTCAACCAGTGGCGCGGCGAGTCCGGGTTCGTCGTCGCGTACAGGCGCGCCCCGGGAACGCTGAGGCGGGCGAGGAGCTGCGTCCAAAAACCCTCGGGCATGAGGGTGGCCTCGTCGACGTATGCGAGCTGCGCCGTCAACCCTCTGAGCCTGCCCTCGGCGCGGGTGTCGGCGGCGCCGATCAGGTGGACGGTGCGGCCGAGGATCGTCGCCGTGGTTGCGCCGCGGGTGTGGTGCACGTGCTTGGCGAGCGGGCCGAACAGGGCGCCGTCCTGCAAGGGCTCGAACACGTTCCGCTCGATCGTCTGCAAGCTGCGCCCGCACACGATGATGAGTCCGGAAGGGCCCGCCGTGGCGACGGCGATGACGAACGCGAGTAGCGAGGCGATCGTCTTCCCGCTCCGTACGCTGCCGTGCCAGAGGTTGATACGGCGGGTGGCCTGGCCCACGCTGCGCAACTGCTTGCGGGAGAGGGGCAGGCGGTCGAGGTTGAGCACGTCGGCTCACCCCCCGTCGGCGCCCCCGTCGTCCGCGTCGTCGTCGGCTGCGCGGGTCAGGGCCTCGCCGAGCGCGCCCAGCATCGACCGCACCTGTTCGACGCCCTCGCCGCCCTGGGCGGGGGCGAGCTTGAGGGACTGCTGAATGGCGGTGCCGGTGGCGGCGATGATGGCGCGCTGGTCGGCGAAGCGGGGGCGGTCGAGGTGGGCCTCGTGCCACTCGCCGTCGCGTCCGGCGAACTCGCCGTAGGTGGTGGGTTCCCAGAGCTGGGCGCGTAGGCGCTCGGCGTCGGTGTGCAGTGCCTCGGCGAGCTGGGCGCGGCGGGCGGCGAGGTCGGCGCGGCGTACCTCGGTGGCGACGGCGACCTCGGCCGCGCGGTCGAAGACGAGCGGGGGCTCGAATGCGGCGGCGATCTTCGAGACGGTCGAGGGGGAGCGTTTGAGCTTGCGGGCGATCACGTTGCGGGCCTTGCCCTGCGCGTGCAGGCGGCGCACCGCGGCGCGATCTGTGTCAGTGATGGGGCGCGCCATGGGGTGTCACCTCCTGCACGCGGGCATGCGAAACGCCCCGCCACTCGGGGGATGTGGCGGGGCGTTAGCGTCTTCCGGGCATGCCGGGGACGCGGCCGATTAGATCACGGAACGATAACGGCCCGCAACTAGTAGCGGGGCTGCCCGGGATACGGGGGCTGCTGCTGGCCGTACGGTCCCGGCTGATGCTGCGGCGGCGGCCACGCGCCGGACTGCTGCACGGGCGGCGCGTACTGCTGCGGCGGCGGGATGTACGCGGGCGCCCCCTGCTCGCCCGGGACTGGGCCCGCGTATCCGTCCGGCACCCGCGTGACGGTCACCCGTCGGCGGCGCGCCGCGAGGTAGACCGGCGTCCACAGTCCGACGGTGCACACCATCAGCGTCCAGTGGAAGGCGATGAGTAACCAACCCATCTTGCGGCGGGTCTTGATCCTGGGCATGCGGCCCCCTCCTGTGGTGAAAACGTGTGCCCCGTGTGACCCTCTGGTGTGGTGGAAGGTTGCACGAAGGGGCAGGGGGACACATCTGCGTGCGAGCGCGACCAGGCCGGAACGTTACGGGGGCCCTTTCTCCTCGTAGTGGGGGAAGAGCTTCGCGCCCCCGCGCATGCGGGAGGGGGGTGCTACTGCTGCGAGTAGCACCTAGGCGAACGTCCTTGCTCCCCGTGTATCTGGCGCTGGTCTCCCCAGTAGCTAAGACCGGATCTGGTGTTGGGGGCGTTTCCGCAGTCCATTGGTGCTCGGAGGGTCTTCCGCGGGGGTGACTGAATTCATGGGTTCCACAAACTGTGCTACTTCCCCGCACGGGACGGCGGCGCTCGGCTAGCCTGGGGCTAACGTGCACGCGATGCACACTGTCATGCGTGTCACACGGGTCCCCAGGTGACTGGGGGTGGAATACGGAGAAGAAGTGCGTCATTCCGGTCCCCAGGCGACTGGGGAGGGATACGGAGAAGGGGCCGCAGTGCTGGAACACTGCGACCCCGGTTGCGCTGTTCAATCCGTTGTGATGGTTGGTACGGACCCGTGTGGGTGCCCTAGTGCCTGATCAGATCGAGCAGTAATCGCCAGATGCTGATCAGGAACGAAAGGAACCCCCACGGGGCCGAACCCTTGTTCGATGACATGCTCGCTTCACCTCCCTTCGTGCTGGAGGTCGGCGAGTGACGAGTCGGTCACCTGGGACGCGACGATACGGCGTCGCGCGGTGCGCTGGCGGGCCTTTCCGTGATCCTGTGGACAACTGCGCCGCTGTGGACAACTTGGCTCTAGCTGGCCGCTTTTCGCGCGCGGGGCGCGGCGTTAGATGGCGTGGGCGATGGGGGTCTCGCGTACGTGTGGGATGGCGGCTCCTGCCGGGTCGGGCACGGTCTCGGGCGTGCCGTCCGGGAGTGCGTAGCGCACGGCGATGATGTGGGGCGCGGTGCCGTCGGGTGCGTCGGTGTAGTCCCACGCGCGCCGGTAGGCATCGGCGAGCAGGCGCACTGCCTTCCGCAGGGGCTCGGCGGCTTCGCCGTGGGCGTGCATGAGCACGGCGAGATCGTCGCGCATGTCCTCGTCGAGGATGCGGACGGACACGGGGCGGCCGACGGCTGGCGGGGTCGGCGGCTTGCGGCGGCTAGGGTTGGTGTCAGCCATGGTCGGGGGTGTCTCCCTGCTGTGGTGAGTCGGGCCCGTACGGCGGTGAGGTCGCCAGTGCGGGCCCGCGCTGCTGTCGTGGGCTACTCGCTGTCGGGCTGCGCCTGATGCCGGGCGACGGCGGCGCGGAGCGTTTCGATGTACTGCTCGGCGGCCTCGCGGTGCTCCTCGGGTACGTCGGCGAGGGCGGCGGAGTAGCGGGCGAGAGCGTCGCGGGGGTCGCCGCCTGTGTCTGCGTCGGCCGCGACCGCGGCTTCGACCAGTGCCGTGACGCGCTTCTGCCGCTCTATGCGGATGACCTCGTACACGCGTGAGCTGGTGAGGCCGAGATCGGCGGCGATGCGCGGCGGGCTCATGCCGCGGTCCGCCGCAGCCATGATCACGCGGGGTGTGGCGGCCTTGGCGGCTTCTCCGGCGATGCGTAGCACGCGCACGTCGTCGAGGTCGAGCTCGTCGGCGAGTTCGTCAAGGAGAGCGGCCCGGGTCTCGGGCTTGGCGTAATCCTCGGCGATCAGATGCACGTATGCCAGGGGGTCCGCGTCGGTCGGGTTCGGGTCACCCGCAAGAGCGCGCCTGGCTACGACCTCCCGTTCGTGCTGCACCAGCAGTTCGAGCATCTGGTCGCGGTACTTCTCAGCGATGGGGCGTTCGGCTTCCGCTTCGTCGCGTCGGCTGATCTCGACCGAAGACAGTGCGTCGGACTGCTGGGCCGCGGCCATGCCTTCGACGGCGGCCTGTTGACCTTCTGGAGTGGTGGGGAACTTGCTTGCGTCGGCGCGCTCGTAGTGGGCGACGGCTGGCTCGTTGTCGGGCTCGGGATGCTGGTCGTTGGTGCTCATACGGTGCTGCTCCCTGGCTGGGGTCGGGGCCCGCCCCGCGGGTGCGGGGCGGGCCGGTTGGTCAGGCGAACAAGGCGCCCTGTTCGTCGACGGGGCTGAGGTCGAACAGGACCTCACCGGTTGGCGTGCTGGGGGTGCCGGTGATCCAGCCGCCGCGCCACGTGCCGTTGTCGGGCTCGGGCTCGGCGCTGGCGGCATGAGCGTCTGTCGCGTCGTCGGCGGGAGTGCTGCCCGCGGCGGTGCCGTCGTGCTCGACGGCGTGACGCTCGGCCTGCTCGGGGGCGACCAGGGCGGGGTATGTGCGGGCAAGATAGGCGTCGACGCTCGCGCGGGTGATCTCCGGGGCAACGGTCTCGGCCTTGATGCGGGCGCGGGCGTGTCCGGCGCGCTCTACCCACAGCGCGGCGGCCTCCCGCTCGGCGGGGGTGGCCTCGTCGGTCGTGAGCAGTGCCTCGGCGTGCTCGCTGATGACGTGCAGCACGTCGAGCGTCGGCCGGATGATCAGGGCGTTGCCCTGGCCGCTGCGTCCGGCGGCGAGCGCTTCGCGGGTGGCCTTGCTCATGGGGTCGGCGTCGTCCGCGCCGGTCACGATGCCGGTTCCGTCGAGGTAGTCGACGAGGGCGGCCGGGATCGTGACCTCATCCGCGCGGGGGGCCTCGGGCGCCGGGGCGGTCTGCTCGGCTCCCGAGGTGACCCAATACCGGGTTGCAGTGCCCCAGAGCGTCACCTCGTGGCCGTCTGCCGTGGTGCCGTACCGGACGCCGCCCCGGCAGGTCATGTCGGTGATGGTCATGGACTCGGTGGCAGGGGTGTCGTTCCGGCGCAGCGGGGTGCCGTCGTGGGTGTGGATGCGGAAAGGCGTCTCAACGCCTTTCAGGGTCCGCCACTGGGGCTGGGGCGTCTGGTCGGCGGCGGCCTGCTCGGCGGCTTCGGCCTGGCGCTCGGCGAGCTTCTTCACACACCGGTCGTGCACCTTGAAGAAGGGCTGTGCCTCGATGTGCTCGCGGGAGTAGAAGTCGCTGATTCCGGCCCGGGGGTTGCTGGTCGTGTGGGCGCGGATGCTGGGGTTGCACAGGGCGCGCCCGTCGGTGTCGAACGCGTGGTGAAGGGTGCGGTTCGTTTGGGTGGCAGCCCAGACGACGGAATCGGTCTCGGTGCGCTTGGTTCCCATGGGGGTGTCTCCCTGTGTGGGTGTGGGCCGGGTGAGGTCCGGCCTCCGCCGGGGAGGTCCGGCGGAGGGGCCAGTGTAGGCACACGTGAGGTGACTTCACAACCCACTTCACAACCGACTTCACAAGACGGCTCACTAGGGTTGGTCGAGGGCCGCGTACAGGCTGACAAGGTCGGCGCCACGCCACGCCCGGCGGCGGCCGTCGAGCGGCACGGGCGCGCCGCACGCTTCGCCTGTCGAGCAGGTGACCACGGGCTCGGCTTCCGCGCGAGTGCGGCCGACCAGCTCGGCGCCGCACCACGGGCACGGCCGGTCGAGAGTGGTCGTGCGCTCATCGCGGCCGAGCGCGTGCTCGACGCACGTGCGGGAGCGGCGGGCGGCGGCGGCGACTTCGTCGAGCAGGCGGAGCGGCATCGGGGCGAACAGGTCGCCGCTCATCTCGTCGAGGGCGCGGCCCTCCAGCCAGACGGCGGCCCAGTGCAGCCCGTACGCGCGTGATCCGGGGTCGGCGCTGGGCGCCTCGGGTGCGGGGAAGCGCCAACGGGCGGGGTCGTCGTCGTCCTGGCCGCGGGTCGGGCGCTGGACGGCGGCGGCGACGGTGTCGGCGAGCTCGAACAGCTCACGCTCGACTGCGAGGGCGGCGTCGAGGGCGTCGAGGTTGAGCGGGGCGGGGTGCTCGCGCAGGACGAGCGGGGCGCGGCCGATCGTCGCGGTGGCGGGCACTTCGTCGAGCTGGTCGTCGTGCGGGGCGAGTTGGTTGAGGAAACCTTTCGCCTCGCGGGGCGGCCACTCCTGCGCGGGGGGCTGCTCGACGGCGAGCAGCAGGTCGCCCCACTGCTCCCGGATGGCGGCGAGGTCGACGGCGGCGCGGCGGCCGACCGGGGCGGGGGCCTGGTCGAGGGCGGTCGTCATGGGGGGTGCGGCTCCTGGCGGTCAGTGCTGGCGGTGGCGGGGTGGACCGTAGGGGGATTGCCACGCGGGCCGGTCGTCCGGCGCGGGCGGCGGGGCGAGAGCGAAGTCGTCGGCGCGTGCGGTACGGGCGGCCTCGGCGGCGCGGGAAAGGGCCTGGGCGGTGGCGCGGAGGGCGGGGGCGATGGCCTCGACGTAGGCGCGCAGGGCCTCGGTGTCGACCTGGGGCTCGGCGGGTTCGGTCACGGCGTTGGCTCCGGGGCGTCGAGGGTCTGCTCGATGCGGTCGGCGTAGACGGTGGCGGCGCCTTGGGGGGAGCCTGCGCGCATCTGGCGGGCGAGGTCGCGTATGCGGTCGAGGGCGGACTCGGCCCGGCCTGCCGCGCGGGCGAAGAAGTCGCACTGCTCGACCAGCTCGTCGAGTTCGTCGTCGGTGATGGTGCTCGCGGTCGGGCGGGAGACATGGGGCTGCGCGGTCGGTGCTTCGTCGACGAATACCGGGACGGTGGCGCCGTTGTGGCCGTGGATGGCGAGAGCGTCGTCGAGGCTGGCCCAGACGACGGTTGAGGCGTGGCCGCCTCGCCACCGGACAACGGCCGTTCCGTCTGTGAAGAGCGCACCTTCGGCCACGTCCCCGGCCCCGGATACTCCGGTGTGGTCGACGGCGCGGCGGAGGACGAACGAGCGGGGGAAGCGGGGGGCGGTCATCGCTGGGTCTCCTGTGCGTGTGCGGTGAGGGCGTGGCATGTGGTGCAGCCGGTCGGGCAGGCGCGGCCCTCGCCGCGCGCGAGGCGGGCGAGGGCGCGGTCGGCGCGCACACGGGTGCGGTGGGCGCGCCATGCGGCGAGGCTCACCCGGTTGCCTGCTTGTGGATGCGGGCCGAGGGGACCTGTGCGCAGCGTCGGCATCGGCGCATCGCCCGCTTCGCCCAGCTCGGCCGGACCGTGACCGGGTCGGCCGTGTGCGGCCTCTCCTCGGCTGCGTCGCATCCGGGGCAGGAGTCGCGGAGGAGCCCGTATCCGTGCGCGCACAACACCGTGCGGTCGGCCGCGGCCTTGGTGGCGTTGTCGTTGACGGGTTCCCAGCGAGTGACGGCGCGTTCGACGTATCCGGACGCGTACGGCGCGCCGGTATCGGCGTCGCGTAGGTGGTTGGTCCAGAAGGTGACGCGGGCGCGGGCGGCGCCGTGGGTGGTGTACGGGCCTTCGTGCCACGTGGCGCGGGGCTTTCCGGGCGGCGTGCTGGTGATGATGGCGCGGAACACGTCGCGGCCGTCGGCGCCGATGTTGCGGGCCATCAGCGGGCTTCCTTGCGTGGGCCCTCGGTGCCGCACGCTGAGCAGATGAACCCGGCGGGCGGCCGGTCGTCGCACTGCGCGCAGGAGTCGAGGGGCACGACCAGGGCCACGACCTCAAGACCGAACAGGATGGCGGCGGCCTCGATGTCGTCGGCGTTCCATGCGCGTGCTCCGGGGCGCTCCAGCGCGTACCAGGACTGTGCAGTCAGGGCGCGGCCGGTCACCGTGGCCCATGCCTGCCCGGCCTGCTCCTGCGTCCAGCGGCGACGGCGGCGCAGGATACGGACGTTGGCGCTGATGATCGCGGCGAGCGTTGTAGGGGTCGGCCGCTCGTAGACGTGCTCGCCGTCGTGCCCGTCGTCCTCGAAGCACTGGCGGCCGTAGGCGGACTCGGCGGTGCGGCACTGTGCTGTGGTCATGGTCTGTCCGTTCAGGGAGGGGGATGTACGGGAGGGGCGGCGCCGGTTCCCGCGCGCGAGAGGGGCGTCGACCGGTCGCCGTGGGGAGCGTCAGAAGGGGGGTTCGTTGCCGAATCCGCCGTGTGTCTGCCAGGGGTCGGCGGCGGGCTGCTGCTGGCGTCCCCATCCGCCGGACTGCTGGCCGCTCTGGGCGTTGCCCTGCTGGCCGGTGGCCTTGGTGACGACGGCGGTAGCGCGCAGCAGGCTCGGTGCGATCTCGTCGGCGGTGATCTCGTACGACGACCGGCGTTTGCCTTCCTTGTCGTCGTACTGGCGTTGCTGGAGCTTGCCGACGACCACCACGCGCATGCCGCGGGTGATGGACTCGGCGACGTGCTCGGCCTGCTGACGCCACACGTTGACGGCGAGGAACAGCGGCTCGCCGTCCTTCCATTCGCTCGTCTGGCGGTCGAAGTGGCGGGGGGTCGAGGCGATGCGGAAGTTCGCGACGGCGGCCCCGGACGGCGTGAATCGCAACTCGGGGTCGGCAACAACGTTGCCAACGAAGGTGATCGGGGTCTCTCCAGCCATGGTCAGGCGGCCCTTTCGAGGGTGTCGGGGGTGGTGCGGGGGGTGAGGGGTGCGACGGGGGCGAGCTGCTGCTCGCGGGCCGCGGCGCGGGCGGCGCGCTGCGCTGCGCGGCGGCAGGAGCGGCATTTCCGGGTGCCGTTCTTCGCCACGTACGTGTTCGCCTCGTCGTAGGCGTGACCGGCCGGGCATACGCGGACGGCGGCGCGGCGGGCGACGTGGTTGGAGCTGGTGAGGATGTTCTCGCGGTGCGTGACGGCGCGGAGATGGCCCGGGGCGACGCACGCGCGGTTGCGGCAGAGGTGGTCTATGTCGAGACCGTCGGGGATCGGGCCGACCTGCTGCTCGTAGGCGTAGCGGTGGGCCTTGACGGTGCGGCCGTGCCAGAAGGTGCCGTAGCCGCGCTCGTTGGTGCTGCCGGTCCACTGGTGGCACGGGCCGATGGCGCCGCGAACGAGCGAGAGGGGGCCGTCGGTGTTCACCTTCGCGGTGAAACGGACCGCAGCAGGGATACGCGGGGGCGCCATCGTGGATCTACCTCCTACGGGACGTACGGGCCTCGACCTCGGTCTGAATGTTCCACCCGTGAGCGGTTATTGACCGCCCACGGGTGGACGATAGCGCCCATGGGTCACCCTTGGTCACCCGCGGACGCCCCCCGGGGTGCTACGCGGTGACCTCGGCTTCGGCCGCGGTGATGCTCCAACCGGCCTCGGTGAGCTCGTCGACGATGCGCTGCGCGACCTGCTCGGGCTGCTCGTCGTGCGCGTGCTCGGCGTCGGTGAGGGCGGCGCGCACCACGGCGAGGGCGGCCGGTGCGGGCCCGGTCACCGCTGCGCCCCCGTGATGTGCCGGGCGCGCCGGACGTTCTCCGGCCGCACGATGGCGGGCGGCGCCATCAGCGTGCGGGCATGCGTAGCGACCTCGGCCGCGAGGCGGTAGCGGTGGCGCTGCTCGGCCGCGCGCTGCACATCGAGCCGGCGAGCCCGTGCGGCTTCGTCGGCGGCGGCCTGCTGCGCGGCCTGGCGCTCGGCGAGCTGCGCGGGCCCGTCGACCTCGTACAGCGTGCGGTGCGCGCCGAACCCGAGGTGTTCCTCGACGATCACGTACGCGCCCTGTGCGGCCATGTCGCGGGCGATGCGGCGCGCCGCTCGCCGGTCAGGCGTGGTCTTGACGGCGGGGCGGTCGGGGTGGGTATCCCACGAGCCCGTGACCCGGTACGCCTTGGTGTTCTTCGTGGTGTCACCCGCGCTGGCCTTGCGGCGATGTGTGGGCCGCTCGGGGTGCTTCTTGTTGCGGTTCACGCGGTCGCTCCTGTCCGGGCGGTGTGAGTGGCGAGGGCGTCGTCGAGGCGGGACGGGTGCGGCGCCGAGCGGGGCACGCCGCGGTGGTTGCGGCACGCCTCACCCGCGCGGGCCCGGCAGTACCCGCACGGCACCGCGTACGGGTCCGGGCGGCCTGTGGCGACCAGGCGCTCGCGCTCGGCGCGGCGCGGCCGGAACGGGGCGAGCTGCTGTGCGACGGTGCGCGGCACGTACTCGCCGAGTGCGGCGAGGCGCTGCTCGACCTCGGCCGCGGGCCCGCCGGTCAGCTCCCGGTGCGTCGACGCGGGCGCGGCCCCGGTCGCGACTGCCTGCCGGGTGCCGACCAGTTCGGCGCGCCACGCGGCGACGTTGTCCGGGTCGGCAACCGGCGTCGGGTCGGTGTGGCGGCCGAGCACGTCGCGCCGGAACGCATGCCACGGCGCCGACACGTCCGACGGCTTGATCGGGTACGGGCTCGTCGCGATGTGGTGGCGTACGACCTTGGCGGCGTCCCACGGGCGCCCGGCGGGGTGCGGGGCAGTCGCGGGCACGTCCGACAGCAGGTCGCACCACTGGTCGAGCTGCGCCTCGGCCTCGGCCTCGCTGGGCGCGGCGAGGCGCGGGTCGAGGCGGGCCGCGTAGGCGAGCAGCGCGGCGACTTCCTGCGGGCTCACTGGGCGGCCCCCTGCGCGGTACGGCGGGCGAGGGCGGCGGCGAGGTGATCGGCGCCCTGCTGCGCGCGGGAGCGGCGCGGCTGCGCGGCGGCGAGCGGGATCACGTCGGCCCCGGCGGCGGGCTGCCATGTGCGCGGGTCCGACCAGACCTTGAGCCAGTACCGCGCGGGCTTCGGCTCCTCGCCGGGCGCGGTACGGCGGGCGACGACCTCGGCGAGCGCGGCGACGCCGTGCGCCTTCATCAGCCGGTGCACGTCGCGCTGTTCGCCGAGTCCGAGACCCCAGCGCACCGCGCGCCCCGCGTCGGCGAGCGCGTCGGCGAGCGGGTGCAGCTCGGGCACGAGTCCCGCGCGCGCGTGCTGCTGCTGTACTTCCGAAGGAAGTACAGGGGCCGGGTCGGGCCGGGGGGACCGTGACGGGTCCGCCCCGTCACGCTGTGACGACTCGCCCTGACCTGCGGCGGGGCGCCAGAACGCGCCTTGATTCGCGGAGGATTCGAGATTTTCCGCCGACGGATCGCCATCGAGTCGCGGAGGATTCACCGACGAATCCGAAGGATTGCGCTTCTGGTCGCGCCGTTCGGCAGCCTTCTCGCGGGCCCGCTGCTGTCGCTCGGCGGCCATCGCGCGGTCGCCCTCGACCTTGTCGCGGGTCGGGTTGTAGATCAGGAAGTCGTGCATCACGTAGTCGCCCGGCGCGGGCTGCGGGCAGCGCGGGCAGGCGTGGCCGTGCTCGTGCCAGAGTCCGGATGCGGTGAGCTTCCGGGCCTGCGGGGCGGTGCCGTAGAGCTGGGCGACCACGCCGGGGATGGCGCCTTCGGTGAGGTGCTGGGCGGCGTAGGCGCCCGCGCGCATCCACAGCCCGAGCGCGGCGTTACCGGCCTTCAACAGCTTCGGGTGCGCGTGCGCGGTGTCGTCAACCTTGAACCAAGGCAAGGTGGTTGCTCCTGTCAGGGGTGGGCGCCCGGGGCGAGGGGCCGGTCGGCTCTCCCTCGCCCCGGGGCCGGTCATGCGGCGGCGGGGTAGGGGTGAGTACGCGACGGCTGGTGCTCGTCGCACCGCGGGCCACAGGGGTACGGGCGCGCCGGGAGCGCCCCGCACGCGGGGTTGCCGTGCTCGCAGCCGCCCGGCGGGTTGTTGCACGCGTTGCAGTACCGGCGGCCGTCTGCGCGGTGGCGGCCGTGGATGCCAAGGTCGTGCCCGCAGGACGGCGGGCGGTGTGCCATGCCGACGACGGCGGCGAGGGCCGCGCGGTCGCGCTGCCGGGTGGCGCCGTCGTCGACGTGGGCCGGGTCGCAGCAGCGCGGGCGGTCGCACGTCGGGCGGACGGTGCCGACCGGCTCGCGGCCGGTACGCAGGATGAACGCAGCCTGATAGGCGGTGTAGTCGCGACCCTGGTGCCGGAAGCGCCCGGCGCCGGACGCGGTGGTGTAGCCGGTCCACTCTCTGTGCCCGCCCTCGACAACGGCCGTACGGGCGGCGAACGCGTGGGCCAGCCCCTCGGGGACGACGGCGACGGCGGTCTGTCCGGGCACGGGCGGCGGGAGCGGGGAGTCGAGCAGGCGGCGCGCGCGGTCGAGGGCGGTCGCGGGTTCGGTGCTCACGGGGCGCCCTCCTCGCCTGCGGTGATGGCGGCGAGCTGCCCGGCGAGGGCGCCCGTGCGCCACGCGTGGGCGGTCGCGGACTTACCGGACTTCTTCCACGTGATGCTGTGCGTGCGGGCGCTGGTGGGCTTCACCATCACCCCCGGCACCTCGTGAAACTCGCCGGTCGCCGGGTTGGCCCACCGTGCCGGTACCGGCTTGCCGCCCTCGCCGAGCCCGAGACCGACCGCGTCCATCTCGGCGAGCAGTTCGGCCAGGCGCCACGGTTTGACCGTCCGTACGACGCGGGTTTCGGTCCACTTCTCGTCGGGCCACGTGGCGCGCACCCATCGGGCTAGGGCTTCCTCGTCGACGACAACTGGCCCGACCGCGCCCTTACGGAGTGAGAACGTCGCGACCTGCTCGCCGTTGGGCAGGGTGGCGCCGATGCGTTCGGTGCCGTCGCGCTTCTCGGCGGCGTCGAGACCGGCTTGCAGTCGGGCACGTACAGCCTTCCGCGCGGCGGCGACGCGCTGCGCGAGCAGGTCGAGCGTGGCGGCCTGCGCGGCGAGTTCGCGCAGGTTCTCGACGGGCTGCTCAGCGGTGGCGGTGGTGGTGTCGGTGGTACTCACGCGGCGTCCCCCTTGGCGACGGCGTCGAGCAGGTCATCGCGCATCTCGCGGAGCTGGGCGACGGTCGCGGCGGCGGGCTGGCACTGGAACCGCGCGGCGAACGCCTCGGCGGCCTCGGCCTGGTCGGCGATCCCGGCGTCGCGGGCGGCGTCGTACATCTCGTCGAGCGCGGCGGCGTGCTCCTGCTTGGCGGGCTCGCCCGCAGCGTCGGCCCCGTCGTCGACCTCGTCGCGCTGCTGGCCCTTCGTCCACTGCATCGCGCGGCCCGGAGCGTCGGCGATCGGGCCGGGGCTTTGCGCGGCGGCGCGCTTCTGCGCGGCGATGGCGTCGAGGCGGGCGAGGTAGTCGGCCGGGGCACCCGCGGCGACGGCGGCCTTACGCACCTTCGCGAACTCCTGGGGCCCGCTCGCCTTGGCGGCCTCGGCGATGAAGTCGCGCGGCGGTCCGTCCGGCTGCGGTTGCTGGGGCGCGGGCTGCTCCCACGGGCCCGGTTCGGCTCGCTTGCTGCGCCGTGCCTGCTGCTGTCCCCCGCGGCGCTGCTGCTGGCGCTGGGCCTGCTCGGCGCGGTGCTCCGGCGGCGGAGCGGGTGTCTCGCGGTCCCCGTCATCGATGCTGCGGCCGTCCACAGGCAGCATGAACAGGGAGAACAGCAGGTACTTGAGTGCGGCTGACTGGGCCTTGTTGGTGCTCTTGTCGGCGTAGTCGAACGCCTCGCCTGGCACGTCCGCGACCAGGCAGTCACCCGCGGGCCCGTACACCCGGTACCGCATGGTGATCAGGGTCCGCGTCATCTTCCCGTCGCGCTGCTGGCTGTGTTCGGCGATGCTCGGCAGGATGAACAGACCGTGCGTGCGCATCGGGCCCGCCATGGCCGACATGACGTCGTCGATGCCGCGGAACTGGTAGTTCTGCTGCTCGTTGCGCTGGTTCTTGCCGACGGGCATCGCGTCCTTCATGACAGCGGCGATGACGGCGAACACGCGCGGGGCGTCCTTGGGGGTGTTCACGGGGGCGGGCTCGTACGTGCTCTCAACGAGGGCGTTCATGCGCTGGTCCTCTTCGTCAGGTGCGTGTGCGCAGCGCGGGCGGTGAGGTCGTCCGCAAGCTGCACGGCCTCGGCCGGGTCGAGGACGTGGTCGAGCTGCGCGTGTGGTGACAGCTCGCCGTACAGGGCGCCGCGGGTCGCGTCAGCGGCGGCGGCGAGCATGGCGCGGCCGTAGTCGGTGGCGTCCGGGTTGCACTGGGCGGCGTCGTACGCCTCGACGGCGCGGGCGTGCCGCGAAAGCAGGACGGCCAAGGTCTCGGCTTCGCGGGCGAAGGCTGCGGCGAGCTCGTCGAGCAGCACGTCGGGCCGGTCATCAGCCAGGCGGATAGCGCGGCCGTCGGCAGTGAGCTGCGGGCGGATCATGCGCGCAGCTCCTCGGGCAGCTCCGGCGCGTCGACGGACAGCTCGCCCGTGATGGCGTCGTAGACGAGCGGGCCCGTCCAGTCGGCGGAGGGGAGCAGGCGGCGCAGCAGGCCCCGGGCGGCGCGGTGCGCGTCCCGGTCGGCCGCGACGGGGCGGCCGTCGGCGTCGGCGAGGGTGACCCACGTGACGAGCCGGTCGTCGAGCTGCACCGGGACCGTGCGCACGCGGGCGGTGCCGGGCGCAATGGCGTCGAGCTGCCGCGCGATCACGTCGCGGCGGACAGCTTGCTGACGGGCTACGCGGGCGCCCTCAACGGCGAGGACAGCACGCGGCGTGCGGGTAGCCTTCTGGTTCACGGCCATTGCCTTTCGCTGGGGTGGTCGTGTCGGCCCGCCCCGGGTCGCATCCGGGGCGGGTCCAGGCGCCGCCCCGAGTCGCATTCGGGGCGGCGTTTCTGTTGTGGGTGCTGTACGGCTGGTCCGGGTCGCATCCGGGCCAGTTGTCAGGCGGCGGTGCGGGGCATCGCGGCCGGGGTCTGCTGGGCGCGCTGCTGGTGCTCCAGACGGCGCAGAGCGAGTTCGATCTCGGGGGCGAGGCGTCCGGCGGCGCGGTCGGCGTCGCGGCGGGCGCGGGCCCGGTCGAGAACGGCGCGGGCGGCGGCGAACGCCTGCTCGCGAGTCACGACGGCGGGGGCAGTCACGCTGCGGCCCGGATGACGAGGTGACGCGCCGGAACGCCGTAGTGCTGCTCCACGGCGGCTGCGACGGTCGCCGACGGGGCGGTGTGTCCGTGCCACAAACGCCAACCGGTATTCCGTGCAACCTTCAAGCGTTTTGCCAGGTCTGACGGAGTGCGGTCGCCCATGCCAGTGGCAATTTCAATCAGTAGAGAGCGGTCGTACACGTAGCCATGTTCCTTCCTCGGGCGGTCATTTATCGTCCGAGAGTGGAACGTTAGCATGGGTTTTCGTTCACGCTTGGTCGGTTTCTCTGGTGACTCTCCGTGATGGCGGATTGACATGGGGCCCGTGGGTCCGCACAATCGGCCACACGTTCGACAAATCGCCGCAGGTCAGGAGGGAGGTAACCAAATGGTTGGCCGGTTTTGTGCTCTTGGCTGGAAGCCGCCGGTTCGCCGATCGCCCGCGCGCGATATGTTCCACCCATGGAACGAAGGACCCGTAAGACCCCCGAGGAGTTCGCCACCTGGCTCCGAGACCAGCTCATCCGCCGCGGCTATGACCTCGGCATCCGCGGAGGCGGGCGAACCAAGTTCGCCGACGAAAGCGGCATTGGCCGCGCCACGGTTACCCGCATCCTGCGGGGCGAGAGCGCCACGGACACACAAGTCCTGGAGAAGATCGCGGCAACCCTCGGCGTCCCCTTCGGACAAGTTCTCATCGAGGCCGGAGTCGTCACCCCCGACCAGCTCGGCGCCGCACAACACCCGGAACGGGGACCGCGCCGCATCACCCCAGAGCAGGCCGCCGACGAGCTAGGCATCGAAGACGCCCAGGCCAGAAGGCTGTTCGTCTCCATGACTGAAACCCTGCAACGCACGCCACCCCCCGAAACCGGCGAGGGACGCCTCGCGCAGCCATAGCACCCGCACGGAGGCACAGTGACCCGCCGCTACATGCCCGCCCTCTCCCTGGCCCTACTCGCAGCCGGAGTAACAACGGGCCTGCTCGGCATCCTCGGCAACAACACAGACGTAAGCGGCGCAGGTCTGTTCCTCACGCTCGTTGCTGTCCCTCTCGTCATCGCTCGCATCATCCGCGGCGCGCAGACCGTCACCGCCGACCAACTCGCCGAGGCCGACCGCGCCGGATATCAGCGCGCCCTCGATCACGTCGCCCGGGGTTTGCTCGACCAGCACACCGCGCCCACCCCGGGTGGGCGCGTGACGCCCGAGCAGACGGCGGGCAACGTGATCCACATCTACCCGTACCCGCCCGCCACCTACCGAGAGGAACGAAAGGCCCAGTGAGACAGATACAGCCCACGTTCCAGGGCTCGCCGTTCGACGAGGACGGCGAGCCCTGGCTCGCATACATCCGCGTATCCACGTGGAAAGAAGAGAAGATCAGCCCCGAGCTACAGCGTGATGCCATCACCCAATGGGCCCGCCGTACCGGGCGCCGCATCGTTGCATGGGTCGAAGACCTCGACGTATCCGGACGCCACTTCAAACGCAAGATCATGAAGTGTATTGAACGCGTCGAAGCTGGCGAAGCACACGGTGTCGCTGTCTGGCGATACAGCCGCTTCGGACGTGACCGCACCGGCAACGCGATCAACCTCGCCCGGCTCCAAGAAGCCGGGGGAGAGCTTGAGTCGGCCACCGAACCTGTCGACGCCTCGACCGCCATCGGACGATTTCAGCGCGGCATGATCCTGGAGTTTTCCGCGTTCGAGTCAGATCGAGCCGGGGAGCAGTGGCGAGAGACGCACGACCACCGCCGATACAAGCTCCACCTACCCGCGCAGGGCCGGAAGCGGTTCGGGTACACCTGGCACCGCCGCTACGACCAGACCACAGGCAAACTGCGAGAGGAGAGCTACGAGCCAGACGACGCAGCACCGGCTGTCGCTGACGTGTACCGCGGGTACGTCGACGGGCACGGTTTCGGGGTCCTGTGCGGCGGACTCAACCGCGCCGGACACCGGACCACGCAAGGGAACCTGTGGAGTACCGAGACGCTGTCACGCTACATGGACAGCGGATTCGCGGCCGGTCTCCTGATCGTGCACAACCCTGAGTGCCGGTGCCGCAAGACCGATGGGACATGCAGGAACCGCGTGTTCATCCAAGGCGCGCAAGAAGAGCTGATCGACTTCGACCTATGGGGGCGGTATCGGCAGCGTCGCAAGGAAGTACAGGCCACCGCACCACGATCCCGGGACGGAATCTACGAACTCACGGGGTTGTGCAAGTGTGGGGGCTGTCGACTCGGTACCAGCATGAACACCGCGCGTCGCGAGGGCGTCAACGTCCCAGGATGGGCCATCCGGTGCAGCCTGCGCACGAAGTCGGGAGCCATGGCGTGCGACGGCGTGCACATTCCGCGGTTCATGGTCGAGGAAGAAGTGCGCGCGTGGCTCGCGCGCGAGGCCGCCCGTGGAATCGATACCGCTCCGCCCGCCGACACATCCCCAGAGCGAGACCTTGCCGCCGAGCAAGCCAAGAACACCCGCGCCCGAGCCCTAGCCCAGGCGGAGATCGACAAGCAGCGCCAGGCCCTCGCGCGACTGCGAGCCGAACGCGCAGCGACGCCGGAGGACTTCGGCCCTGGAGAGTACGAGGAAGCGGCCGACCTCATCCGCCGCAAGAGAGCAGAGGCACAGCAGCTACTCGATGACACCCCCGAAGTGGAGCCACTACCGGACCGCGCGGACTTCGTGCCCCTGGTCGTCGGCACGGTCGAGGAGTGGCCGACGCTCTCCACGCGCGAACGGAACATGATTCTGCGGAAGCTCATCCGTCGCGTTGCCCTGATACGGAACGGGCCCGGGGCTGAAAACCACGAGGTCGTGATACACCCGCTGTGGGAGCCGGACCCGTGGCCAGCGCCCAAGAAAGCTACCGAGAGGTAGTGACATACCAGGCGGTATGTGCGCAGAATCGTCCCACTCGTCGCGACGCAGCGATGGCGCCCACAGGGAGGACGCTGTGCGAAGCACAATGCAGGACGTACCGCTTACGATCAGCCGGATTCTGGAACACGGACGGTCCGTCCATGGACAGTCGACCGTAACTACGTGGACCGGCGACGCAGAACCCCAGCGCCGCACCTTCGCCGAGATCGGCGACCGCGCCGCCCAGCTCGCCCACGCGCTACGCGAGGAGCTGGGAGTTGAGCCCGGGAGTGTTTTGGCCACGCTGATGTGGAACAACGCCGAGCACGTCGAGGCGTACTTCGCCGTCCCCTCCATGGGCGCGGTGCTGCACACCCTCAACCTGCGGCTGCCCGCGGAGCAGTTGGTGTGGATCGTGAACCACGCGGCCGACCGCGTGATCCTCGTCAACGGCTCACTGCTCCCGCTGCTCGCCCCGCTGCTGCCGCGCCTGGAGCCCGTCGAGCACATCGTCGTGGTCGGCCCGGGCGACACCTCGCTGCTGGAGGGGTGCCGTCCGGCCGTGCACGAGTACGAGGCGCTGCTCGCCGGGCGCCCCGCCACGTACGAGTGGCCCGAGCTGGACGAACGGGACGCCGCCGCCATGTGCTACACGTCCGGGACGACGGGCGAGCCCAAGGGCGTGGTCTATTCGCACCGCTCCATCTATCTGCACGCCATGCAGGTCAACATGACGCAGTCGATGGGCCTGACGGACGCGGACACGACGCTCCCCGTGGTGCCGATGTTCCACGTCAACGCGTGGGGCCTGCCGCACGCCACGTTCATGACCGGGGTGGGCATGCTGATGCCCGACCGCTTCCTCCAGCCGGGCCCGCTCGCCGAGATGATCGAGGCGGAGAGGCCGACGCACGCCGCCGCCGTCCCCACCATCTGGCAGGGCCTGCTCGCCGAACTCGCGGACAAGCCGCGCGACATCTCCTCCCTCAAGACGGTCACCATCGGCGGCTCCGCCTGCCCGGAGGCGATGATGCGCGCGTTCGAGGAGGAGCACGGGGTGGAGGTGTGCCACGCCTGGGGGATGACCGAGACGTCCCCACTGGGCACCGTCTCCCACCCGCCGGGCGGGCTCACTCCCGAGGAGGAGTGGCCGTACCGCGTCAGCCAGGGCCGCTTCCCCGCGTCCGTCGAGGCGCGGCTGGCGGCGCCAGACGGCGGCTTCGCGCCGCACGACGGGGAGTCGCCTGGCGAGCTGGAGGTGCGCGGGCCGTGGATCGCCGGGTCGTACTTCGGGGGCGCGGGCGCGGAGCCGGTGCGCCCCGAGGACAAGTTCAGCCCGGACGGCTGGCTGCGTACGGGCGACGTCGGCGTGATCACGGCGGACGGCTATCTGACGCTGACCGACCGCGCCAAGGACGTCATCAAGTCGGGCGGCGAGTGGATCTCCTCCGTCGAGCTGGAGAACGCGCTCATGGCGCACGAGGCGGTGGCGGAGGCGGCCGTCGTCGCGGTGCCGGACGACAAGTGGGGGGAGCGCCCGCTGGCGACCGTCGTCCTCAAGGAGGACGCCGGGGACGTGACGTACGAGGACCTGCGTGCCTTCCTCGGCGAGCGCGTCGCGCGCTGGCAGCTTCCGGAGCGCTGGGCGCTGATCGGGTCGGTGCCGAAGACGAGCGTGGGCAAGTTCGACAAGAAGGTGCTCAGGAGTCAGTACGCGTCGGGCGATCTGGACGTCACCCACGTCACCGCCTCCGGCGGCGGCCCGGCACGCCCGGCACGGTGACGCGACGTTCTTGACGGCGGGGGCGGGCCCGGTTCCGGAACCGGGCCCCACCCCCTTACCGGGTTTACCGGGTTTACCAGGCCTACCGGGTGACGCCGCCCGACGCGGCCACCGCACCCCGGCGGCCCCGGCCGCCGTCGCGCCCCGCACCGCCCACGTACCCGAGCACGAGCCAGCACAGGGCGACCGCGCACACGCCCGTCCAGCCGAAGTGGGTGAAGGCCGGGCCCGCGAGCGCGGAGGCGGCTGCCGCGCTGATGAAGGCCACGACGATGTAGCCGGTGTTGGCCGCCGAGGGGGAGTCCGTCGAGCTCAGCGCGCGCATCTGGTTGGCGACCTGCCCCGCGACCAGCCCGGCGTGCACGAGCAGCGCCGCGGCGCACAGCGCCCACATCCGCTGTCCGCCCAGCCAGAAGAGCGGCAGCGCGACGGCGGCGAGTACGTAAGCGGCGTTGACGACGCGTCGCGCGCCGAAGCGGTCGACCAGGCCGCCCGAGAGGGGCGCGATCGCGGTGGCCGAGAGGCCGAAGAGGCCGAACAGCCCGGCGGTGCCCGTCGAGAGGTGGTACGGCGCGCCCGTCAGCAGCAGCGCCAGCGAGGTCCACAGCGCGCTCCACGCGCCGAACAGCCCGCTCTGGCGCGCGCACGCGCGCCGCAGCTCGGCCGACCCGGCGAAGGTGCGCGCCGTGCGGGCCATCCCCCGCAGCGGGTTCGCCGCACCGCCGCGTCCGGGGCTCCCGTCCGCGCGACGGGGCCGTACGTCGGCGGGCAGCAGCGCGGCCGTGCCGAGGCTGACGAGCACGGTCAGCACGGCGGAGCCGATGAACACGGCGCGCCAGCCGAACACGTCCCCGGCCATCGCGCCCAGCACCCGCGCCGCGACGATCCCGGTGAACAGCCCGGCGACGATCGCGCCGAGGTGCCGCCCGCGCCGCTCGGCCGGGGCGCGCTCGGCGACGAGCGGTACGAGGAGCTGCGGCACGACGGTGACGGCCGAGGCGGCGAAGACGGTGAGGCCGAGCACGGGGAGCCCCGGCGCGAGGCCCGCGCACGTCATGGCGACGCCGGCGGCGAGCGCGAGCGCGGCGACGAGGCGGCGGCGGTCGACCGTGTCGCCGAGCGGCGCGAAGAGGAGCAGCCCGGCCGCGTAGCCGAGCTGTCCGAGGGCCGCCACCCAGCCGAGCGCCGAGGCCCGCACGCCGAAGCCCTCGGCGATGAGGCCGAGGAGCGGGGCCGCGAGGTAGATGTTGGCGACGGTCACCGCGGTGCAGAGCGCGATGACGGCGAGCAGCAGCCCCGGCGGTACGCGTGTGTCGCGGACGGGAGCTCGCGCTGGTGCGCTCGCGGAGCTGGGAACGGTGGTGGAGGTGTCCGTGGGGGTGGGGGCGGGGGTGGTGGACGAGGGCGGCATGCGGTCCCTTCTCTCGGCTGGCCAACATGATCAACCAACCTGTTGGTTGAAACATTTCCAGGAGACACGGCGCACTGTCAACCAAATAGTTGGTTGTGCGGCTATGCTGCCCGCATGACAGGAACCCGGGACCCCGAGGCGACCAAGGCGCGCATCTTCGCCGCGGCCACGGCGGAGTTCGCCGCGTACGGCATCGCAGGCGCCCGCATCGACCGGATCGCCCGCGAGGCGCGCGCGAACAAGCAGCTCATCTACGCCTACTTCGGCAACAAGTCCGAGCTGTTCGCGCTGGTCCTGGAGCACCGTCTCATCGAGCTGGCGGCGGACATCCCCGTCGACGCCGAGGACCCGGGCGGCTGGATCGATCGCCTCCTCGACTACCACGCGGCCCACCCCGAACTGGCCCGGCTCATGCTCTGGGAGGGCCTGGAGTACGGCACCTCCGGCATCCCCCGCGAGAAGGAGCGCGAGGCGCACTACGGGCGCAAGGTGGAGGCGTTCGCCGAGGCGCAGCGCAGGGGCGTCATCGGCTCGACGATCCCGGCCCGCGATCTCGTCTTCCTGCTGATCTCCCTGGTCGTGTGGCCCACGGCTGTGCCGCAGATGCGGCGCTTCCTCGTCGGGGGCGCGGACGACGACACGGAGCGGCTGCGCGAGTCCGTCCGCACGGCAGCCCGCCGCCTCACCGCGCCGCCCTCCTGAGCCGCGCCGTTCTCCTGAGCCGGGTGGCCCCGCTGGGGCGGGTGGCGCAACGGGTCAGTTCCGCGCGACGGGCCGGTTCCGCGACGGGTCAGTTCGCGCCGATCTTCGTGAGGAGGTCCACGATGCGCGACTGGACCTCCGTGCTCGTCGAGCGCTCCGCGAGGAACAGCACCGTTTCTCCCGAGGCGAGCCGGGGCAGTTCCGCCGGATCCATGTCGGCGGAGGTGTAGACGACGAACGGGGTGCGGTTCAGCAGCCCGTTCACGCGGAGCCAGTCGATGATGCCCGCGCGACGGCGCCGTATCTGCATCAGGTCCATCACGACCAGGTTCGGCCGGATCTGCGCCGCGACCGGCACCGCGTCGGCGTCGGACGGCGCGTGCGCGACCTGCATGCCGCGCCGCTCCAGCGACGCGGTCAGCGCGCCCGCGATCGCCTGGTGCTCCTCCACGAGCAGCACGCGTGGCGGGTGCTGCTCGCTGTCGCGCGGCGCGAGGGCCTTGAGCAGCACGGCGGGATCGGCGCCGTAGGCGGCCTCGCGGGTCGCCTGGCCCAGACCGGCCGTGACCAGCACCGGGACCTCGGCCGCCACCGCCGCCGTCCGCAGCGACTGGAGCGCGGTCCGTGTGATCGGGCCGGTGAGCGGGTCGACGAAGAGGGCGGCAGGGTAGGCCGCGATCTGCGCGTCGACCTCCTCGCGCGAGTGCACGATGACGGGGCGATAGCCGCGGTCCGACAGCGCCTGCTGAGTGGAGACGTCCGGCTCGGGCCACACGAGCAGGCGGCGCGGGTTGTCCAGCGGCTCCGGGGGCAGCTCGTCGTCGACGGGCCGCGGCGGCACGGCCAGCCCACGCCCCTCGGACACCTCGACGGGGCTGTCAGGGCCGTCGAGCGGCTCGGGTCCCTCGGCCGCGCCCGCGTCCGGAGCCCCTATGACGAACTCGCGCGCGGGCGCCTGTGCCTGAGCCTGCTGGGAGTGGGGGTGCGGCTGAGGTTGCGGTTGCGGTTGCGGTTGCGGCTGGGGCTGGGGCATCGGGCCCGGCATGGGTCCTGGTGGCTGCTGGGCGCCGTTGTCCGGGGGCGTCGCCAGCTTGCGGCGGCGGCCCGAACCGGCCTGCTGGGCCGGTGTCGAGGGCGTCGACGGTATGGCGGGCGCGGGCGCGGGCGGCAGCGCGCGGGCACCGCCCTGCGGCCGTTGCGCCCGCTGCCCCGGCTGCCCGGCCTGTCCCGCCTGGCCTGCCTGTTCGGCCGCTAGCCGCTGCGCGAAGGGCACGCCCTGGCCGAGCGTCCGCACGCACGGGCCCTGGCCCGTCTCGTACGCGCCCGCCTCGCCACCGCCGCCGGTGCTGCCGGTGCTGCCGGTGCCCTGCCGCGACGGGCGCTCGGGCTCCTGCGGCAGCGGGCCGCCGCCCAGGATCGGGCTCGCCGCGACGACGGAGTGGTCGGCGGAGTGGTCGGCGGACTGCCCCTCGCCGCCGCCGCTGCCCTGCGCGCCGGAATCCTGTACGGGCGCCGACGCGGGCTCGGTTCCGGCCCCGGCTCCGGGTCCGGCGGACAGCTCGGGCCGTGACGGCTGCTGCCGCGGGTCCTGCTGGGGGAGAGGACCGGCGGGGTACGCCGAGGTCGAGTCGCCAGGCGCGCTGGGCGAGGGCGGCAGCGCGAAGGGCCCGTGCTGCTCCTGGGGCTCCTGCGCCGGGCCCTGCCCCGCGCTCTGCGGCGTCGGCTGCGCGGGCGGCATCGCGAACGGCGCGTTCTGCGGCCCCTGCTGGCCGCCTTCCTGGCCCTCGTACCCGGTCTCGCCCCGCGCGGCGGCCTCCGCGCGCTCCCTCGCCCGCGCGAGCCGCCGCGCCCTGCGGCCACCGCCCGCGCTCTGCTCGACGCTGCCGCCGCCACCGCCGCTGTCGTTGCCGCCGTCGCCCTGGCCGCCGGGGCCGAGCGCGGGCAGCGCGCCCTCGGCGCCGCTCTCCTGGCCCTCCGGTGCTCGACGGCCACGGCGTCCGGTGCCCGGCTGGGCCTGCTCGGGCAGCATCGGCCCCGGCCCGTCGGCATCCGGGACCTGGCCGCCGTCCTCCGGAGCGGAGAGCGCGCGGCGCGCCCTGCGGCCCGAGCCCTGGCCCGCCCCCTGGTACTGCTCCATCGCGGTGCCGGGCGCGGTGCCGGGCGCGCCGCCGTGGGAGCCGTCGCCCTCGTCCAGCGGCCCCGGAGCGGCCGACCCGCCGCTCGGCCCCGCGGGCAGCGCCAGCGCGCCGCCCCGCGCGCCCGCCTCGCCCGCCGCCGCCTGGTCGTGCCGCTCCTCGGCGGGGCTGGGCCGCCCGCGCCTGCGCCCCGTGGGACGGGGCTCGGCCGCGCTCTCGGCGCCCGCTCCCCCGCCCGTCTCCGTACCGGGCCCCGGCGCGTCGACGACATCCGTCGACGCACCACCGCCCGTGCCGCCCACGGCCATGCCCGTGCGCGGGTCGACGAGCGCCTGCCGTCCACCGCCGCTGCCGCCGCTCTGCTGCTGCGCCGCACCCGCGTGCTGACCGGTGCCTGCCTGCTGGCCACTCGTCGTCCAGGCGCCGCCCATGCCGGCCGCCTCGTGCGTCGTGCCGCCCGTGGCCTGGTCCTCGGTGCCCCGTACGGGCTGGGCCGGGACCGGCATGACCGTCGTCTCACTGTCGCGCGGCCGGGGGATCTCGCCGCCCGCGCCGCCACCGGCCGCCGCCGGGACCTGCCCGGTGCCGTCGCCCGCGGCGTCCGCGCCGGAACCGTCCGTCGGCGTGGCCCCCGTGTCCCCGGCGCCGTTCGTGCCGCCCGTACCGTCCGTACGACCCGTACCGTTCGTGCCGCCCGAGCCCCCGGTGTGCCCGGAGCCGCCCGTACCGCCCGCACCGCCGCCCGAGCCGCCCCGTCCGCCGGAGCCGCCTCCGGCGGTCACCGGAACCTCCAGCACATACGCGCTGCCGCCCGCCGCACCCGGCACCTGGTGCGTCTGGAGCACGCCGCCGTGCCGCGCGACGATGCCCCGCACGATCGGCTCGTGCACGGGGTTGCCGCCCCCGAACGGGCCGCGTACCTCGATCCGTACGACGTTCCCGCGCTTCGCAGCCGCGACGACGATCGTCGGATCGACACCGGGCGCTGCGGCGACCGGCGCGTTGCCCGTCGCGTCCACGCCGGCGACGTCGGCCACCAGGTGCGCCAGGGCCGTCGCGAGCCGTTCCGGATCGACCTCGGCCTCGATGGGCGGCGCGTGCACGGCGAACTGCGCCCTGCCGGGCCCGATCAGCTCCACCGCGCCCTCGACCCCGCTGGCCACCACGGCGTCCAGCGAGACCTTCTCCACCCGCAGCTTCTCGCGGCCCGCGTCGAGCCGCTGGTAGCCGAGCACGTTGTCGACGAGCGTCGTCATGCGCGCGTAGCCCGCGGCCAGGTGGTGCAGGATCTGGTTGGCCTCGGGCCACAGGTTCCCCGCGGGGTCGGCGGCCAGGCCCGTCAGCTCGTCGCGCAACTGGTCGAGCGGCCCGCGCAGCGCGGTGTCCAGCACGGCGAGGAGCTGCTCGTGGCGGCCCGAGAGCGCCTCGTAGGCGCGGCGGTCGGCGAACGTCAGCACCGCGCCGACGAGCTGCTCGCCGTCGCGCACCGGCGCCGTCGTCATGTCGACGGGCACCGGGCGCCCGTCCTTCGTCCACAGCACCTGGCCGACCCGCACCCGGTGCTTGCGCCCTGACTTCAGGGTGTCGCTGAGCGGGGTCTCCTCGTACGGGAGCGGCGTGCCGTCGGCGCGCGAGTGGTGCACCAGCGGGTGCAGTTCCTGGCCGCCGAGGTCCGTGGCGCGGTGCCCGAGCAACTGCGCCGCCGCCGGGTTGACGAGGACGACGCGGCCCTCCGTGTCCACGCCGACGACGCCCTCGGAGGCGGCGCGCAGGATCATCTCGGTCTGCCGCTGCTGCCGGGCCAGCTCGGCCTCGGTGTCCAGGGTGCCGGTGAGATCGCGGACGACGAGCATCAGCAGCTCGTCGCCGGTGTACGTGTTGCCGGCCGCGCCGCCGCGGCCGAGTCCGTGGTCGGCGAAGGCGGCCTCGAAGGCGGAGGCGTACGGGGTGCGCCCGTCCTCCAGGTTCGCGCTGGTCACCTCGACCGGGAACTCCGCGCCATCGGTGCGCCGCGCGACCATCCTGGTCGGCTTCTGACGCTCCTGGATCTCCGCGGCCTCGTTCGGCCTGCGCATCGAACCCGGAATCCGCTTCGAGTCGAACTCGGGGAGCAGATCGAGCAGCCCGCGACCCACCAAGGCAGTGCCCGGAGTCTCGAAGGTCTCCAGCGCGATGGTGTTCGCGTTCACCACCGTGCCGTTGCAGTTCACCAAGAGCAACGCATCGGGCAGCGCGTCGAGTATGGCGGCGAGGCGAGCAGTGCCTCGGGATGGCCTGCTGCTCACGACGACGTTTCCTCCCTGTAACCCACGGTGCCGGTGACCCTCGCCCGGTCCTGCCGGTCCGGTCACGACTGCCAGTCTGCCGCTCACCCCGGGCGTGTCACTAGGGGGAGTCTACGGGCAGCGGTTGTGCGCGCGGCGACGGATGTGCGGGAGGAAGCGGTAAACCCTCACCCGTCCCCCCGGCGTTCCCCCAACGCCCCCCGCACGGCGGGACGATGGCCTCCACCCGCCTCCGGCCCGGCCCCCGCCCGGCTTCCGCTCGGTTCGACGGGGGCTGCGCGCTTGTCGTACTCAACGGGCTTGGGAGCCTTGTCGCCTTCCTCGCGATAACTGGTGCTAACGGGTGACTGCGAACGCGCCCCCCCGGGGGAGGGCAGGTCAGAGGGGCGACCGGGGCGCGGGCGGGACGGAGGCGGAACATCCGCCTTCCGTCTTCTCTGCCGTCAGCGCGTTTTCGGAAGCGCGGGTACGAGCGCGTCCCAGCGCCGGATCTCGCAGCCGTTGCCGCGCGAGAAGCGCGCGTCGATCTCCCGGCCGCGCCAGGTGCCCACGATGTGGGCCGAGGCGGGCCCGCCGTAGATCATCGTGCACTTGGTGTCGGGGGCGACCGGCTCGAACGGATTCGCCCCCCGGTCGCTCGCCGCCGCCAGCGCGTCACAGGCACCCTGGGCGTTCGGATGATCCCCGCCCGTCGGACCGCACTCCAGGCTGTACGTGCCGTCCATCGCGGAGTTCCCGCTGTCCTTGACGGTGAAGTTGAGGTGGTCGGCCTTGGCGGGCGGCGCGGTGCGGGCGGCGGGGCCGCCGCTGCCGGGGGTGGCGGCGGCCGGGGCGACCAGGCCGCCGGTGACGAGGGCCGCCGAAGCGAGGGCGATGGCGGGTCCGAAGCGGCGCGGCATGTCTGCTCCCGTTCTCTTTTCTCTGCTGGGTCTGAGCCGGATGACGTGCCGGGCGGCGGTCGCGCGTCGTCCGTCCCATCCGTCCACCGGGACGCGGGGGCGCCCCTTGTCCCCACTAACGCTCGGCGGCGCGTGGCGTTGCGCGACTCGACGCGCCGCCGAGCGGGGTGGCGGTATCGCGGCTACCGCTTTGCCCAGGGGACATGCGACCGGGTACCGTGGGGGCCGATTGGAGGCAGCCCCACGGGCTGTGCCATCATCAGCACACACCGCCTCGCTTTTCAGGGCGGCTGTGTCTGGAGGCTTCGCCTAGTCTGGTCTATGGCGCCGCACTGCTAATGCGGTTTGGGGTGACCCCCCATCCCGGGTTCAAATCCCGGAGCCTCCGCACTCTGATCCCCAGGATCGCCGAAAGCCCCGGCCTCGACGGCCGGGGCTTTTTCGCGTGCGCGGGCTTCGCACCTGCTTCCGCGCGCGGCGCGAGCGGGCCGCCGGCAAGATCGCTCGGGAGCGGTGGATCCGACCGTTTCCGCAGGTCAGGGCGGGTGCGGGAATCGGATTTCGCCTCTGGCCACCGGTCATGTAATGTTGTTCCCGCAACGCCGCACCGGCAAGAAAACGCCGGAAAGCAAGCGCTCGTAGCTTAACGGATAGAGCATCTGACTACGGATCAGAAGGTTGCAGGTTCGAATCCTGCCGAGCGCGCAGCAGCTCAGAGGGCCCCGGGTTATCCCGGGGCCCTCTTGCGTTGGGTGCGTACAGCAGCGAAGTACAGCAACGGCGTCTCAGGCGGTGCGGGGCGGATGCCCGTCCACCGCGGCTTCGAACTCTTGTCTGATCAGTCTCTGAGTTCGCCATGCGATCGCCATGATTCGCGACCGCCCGCCCTCTTGATTCGCCAGGGTTCGCCAGGGCTCGCCAAATGGTTCGCAATCCTCCGAGGGCGACATCCTGAGCGGCGAAGGAGCCCGCCAGCCCTGCTGTGGCCGTACACCGATTGCAGCGCTGACGGGCATACGACGTCCACGAAGGAACATCTCTATGAGTCTGACGCCTGAGCAGCAACCCGTGTCAAGTTCCCCGAAAGTTCCGTGGGCGGTGGTTGTCGTCATCGTCGTGGTCGTCTGGCGAGTGCCTGCGGAACTGGTGGTGACTGTTCTGCCAGCTCTGGCCGCCCTTGTGGCTTTGCTTGTGGGCCAGGCCAGTCTGGGGCGGAGGTACGGCCCCGGCGAGGTGTAAACGCGCCCGCGTACGGGAGGAACAGCAGGCGAGAGCCCCGTTTCGGGTCACCGAAACGGGGCTCTTTCGCGCGATGTCTCAGGCAGTCGACTGTCCTCTGATCGCTTCCGAGAGCTGCCGGAGCGCGTCCCGGACCTCTGAGTCGTCCGCGTCCGCGTAGACGTCCATAGTCATCGCGATCTGCGAATGCCGCAGGATGCGCTGTGCCACCTTCGGGTGGACCTTGAGCACGACCAGGAGCGCGCTGGTGGTGTGCCGGGTGTTCCGCAGCGGGATCACGCGGAGACCGGCCCGGCGGGCCCGGAGCGCGAACATGCGCGTCAGGTTGCCCGGCTCGATCGGGGTGCCGTACTTCGTGGTGAAGACCAGGCCGTGCGAGTCCTGCCAGAGATCACCGGCAGTCTTCCGGTCTCCGGTCTGCTGAGCACGCCGCATCCGGAGGGCCTTGAGGCAGAAGTCAGGGAGCGGCAGGAAGTCGTCCGACTCCTCCGTCTTGGTCTCCCGGTGCAGGATCTCGCGCCCCGCCCGCTGGATCTGGTGATCTACATACAGCTCGCCCGTGTCGAAGTCGACGGCGTCCCACGTGATGCCCAGCACCTCGCCACGGCGCAGACCGAGGCACAGCACCAGGACCCAGGCCGCGAAGAGGTGATCGTCGCGGTGCGCGGCATCGGCCAGGAACCGGCCCGCCTCGGCGACCGACCAGGGCTTGATGCGGCGCCGACGAGGCTTGGGGACCTTCACCAGCGATGCGACGTTCTTGGAGATCTCTTCCTCTGCGACGGCATGTGTCAGCGCGGCGCGGAGCGCGTCACGGGCGGCCTGGACCACGCGGCGCGAGGGGTACGTCTCACAGCACTCCCCCACGGCGCAGCAACGCTGCCGCGCTTCGGACCGCTTGGCGTCCTTGCCCTGGGCGCAGCACTGGCACGTGGTCGCCAGCTTGGTCAGCCACTCGCGCACGTCCCGGACGGTCAGCTTGTCGAGCCGCTTCGTGCCCAGGTGGGGGACGATGTAGAGCCGGGCGCAGCCCTCGTAGGAGACGTACGACAGGGGAGCCAGGTTCGGTTTCACGATCGACTCAAGCCAGTAGTCGAGGAAGGCCGCGACCGTGCGGTGCTGGGTGACGACCGGGCCCTTCTTCGCCTCGGCGTGGAGCTTGAGCCACTTGTCGTGGACCTCCGTGCGGGTCTTGCCGTAGACGTACTTGCGCGTGCGCTTTCCGTCCGGGGTGGTGACCCAGACGTAGGCGGCGAAGCTGTTGTTGCGGTACGGGTAGATGGAGCCTTCGCCGTTGCCGCGCTTGCCGCTCATGCGGACCACCTCAGTTCGTCGGCGGGCGCTTCGGCTTCGGCGGCGACGCGCTCGACGTACTCGTCGACCCAGGCGGGGAGGATGCGGCGGTTGCGGCCGACCTTGACGGAGCGGATTTCGCCTGTGAGGACGAGCATCTTGGTCTTGGACAGGCCGAAGCCGAGCATGGCGGCGACCTCGGCCGTGGTGTGCCACTTGGGTGTGATGGCCGTCGTCATCGGGCGCTGCCTCCTTCCGCTGTGGGGGCGAGGGAGGCGGAGAGCCATTCTTCGGCGGGGGTGAGGCCGGTGCCGGTGTAGGACCAGTGGGCGAGGACGAGGGTTGTCTCGTCGGTGTCGGTCGTGGCGTTCGGGGTGTCCACAGGGTGTTGATCGTTTTCGGTGCGGGCGAGGGTGGCTTGGAGGCGGCGCCATTGGGCGCGGGCTTCGCGGAGGGCGCCGAGGGTGGTGGAGTAGCGGCGGGTCTTGGTGGAGAAGTGGCCCCGGAAGCCGAGCATGTGTGCCCAGGCGCGTAGACGGAGGTGGGCGAGGTCCTTGCGGGCGCCGAGGGCCCAGGCGGTGCGGATGAGGCGTTCGGCTTGCGCCGGGAGGTCCATCCCCGCCAGCTCGGCGACGAAGCGCAGACGGCGATCCAGGGTGCCCGTCGCCGTTTCGGCGCCCTTGGTGGCGTACTTGGCGATGTAGGCGGCTACGGCGCGGTCGGTCAGGGCGGTGCCGCCGTCGAGTTCGGGGCCGTGGATGGTGCGGATGTCGAGTTGGCGGCCGAAGGTGAAGCGGTGCGGGCGGCCGTCGAGGGTGGGGCCGTCGACCTGGGCCTTGTGGGTGGCGGCGTGGATGGCGTCGGTCAGGAGGTCGGCGGTGGCCCAGCGTGGGGGCGGGGTGTGGCCGCCTGCGGGGCCGTCGAGGCGGATGACGGCGTGGAAGTGGACGGCGCCGCGCTTTTGGTATTCGGCGACTTTGGCGAAGGAGACGCGGGCGTGGTCGGGGAAGGCGCGTTGGGTGAGTCCGGCGCGCTTGGCGATCTCGCGGCGTAGGTAGGTGGTGAAGCGGCGCCAGAGCATGCCCGCGTGGGCGTTCCACAGGACGGCGGCTTCGTAGTCGTAGCGGGCCGGGTTGAGCGGGGTGCCCAGTACCGGATCACCGTCCGGGTGGTGGCGTCCGCAGTGGCAGGGGCGGGTGCCGGGGCGGTTGTGGACGGGGCCGAAGCTGGGGGCGGTGAACGTGGCGAAGACGCGCGGGTGAGTCGTCACGTTGTCGGGGGTGCCTTTGCCGCCGCGTAGTCCGGCGGTGATGAGGTGGAAGGTGTCGCGGCGGTAGGTCTCGGCGCAGGCGGGGCAGCGGGTGGTGCGGCGGTTGCCGCAGCGGACCAGGAGGTGACCGGCGGGAAGGTCGGCCGAGTCCAGGTGGTGCAGGGCGGTGCCGATCTCGCCGGTTGCGGTGTTGAGGCGGTGTTCGGTGCGGTGGCCGGAGAGGCGTACGGGGCGGGTGCAGCCGCCCAGGGTGGAGAGCTGGCGTATCAGGCCGGGGAGGGAGCCGGATGCGGCGAGGTTTCCGAGTTCCGCGAGCGGGGTCGGGTTGGTGCGGGCGATGATGGTGCTTCTCCTTTTCGGCTTCGGTCGAGGAGGGGTCGGGCTACCGGGGCGGTGGATGCTTGGCGGTATCGAGGCCGCCCCGGTAGCCGCCTAGCGGCGGTGCGAGGAGTGTGCGGAGTTGAGGAGCACGCGTAGAACCACGGCCGCGACGGCGACGGAGATGGCCGAGACGGCGACGGCGGACAGCAACGCGGTGAGGACGACGCCGCCCAGGAGCACGGCGACGACGGCCCCGGTGCTGACAGAGGGCAGCGCGCGGCGCGAGGGCTCCCGCGTGAGGGGTGCGGAGACGGCCGAGGCGTGGTGGCAGGAGCAGACCGACGCCGGGTCGTGAATGACGGGACTTGAACCCGCGACATTCGGGGGAGCGGCCGGGACCTGAGCCGGGGCCGGGGGCATCTGAGGCTTGAACAGCATTGTGGTCCTCCTTGGTCAGTCGTGGGTGCCGTTGACGACATCGACCCCGTTGCGGGTGCCGGAGTCGATGGCGGGGGCCATGAAGGTGTCGGCGAGGTAGAAGCCGAAGAGCGTGATCACGACGACGAGCCAGACGCGGACGCCGAGGAACTTGACCGCTCCCCAGGCGATGAGGCCGAGGACGACGACCAGGGGCAGGTTCACGGACACGGGTGCTCCTTCGGGATGTTCAGCGGGCGGGGCAGCGGTGGGTGCGGGCGGCGAGTTCGGCGGCGGCGCGGGAGTCGTAGTTGGCGGAGAAGCCGCAGCGCGGGGCCGTACAGGCGGCGGTGTGCTTCTCGCGGCCACGGCCGTCGTAGGCGGTGCCGACCTGGACGGGGCCGATGCGGGCCACGCGGCGGAAGCGGCGGTTGAGCGGCATCAGCAGTCCTCCAGTCGGAGGGAGCGGCCGGGGAAGTCGCGGAGGATGCGGGCGGCTTCGTCGGGGTCGGTGGTCTGGTCGGCGGCGGCTTCGGCGAGCAGCCGGGCGAGGGTGGGGCGGCCTTGTGCGGCCATCTCGTGGGCGGCGTCGAGGTAGTCGAAGCCGTCAGGGGTGGGGCCGGGCATGGTGAGCATTCCTTTCGGGGTGCGTTGTCGTGGTCTGGTGTTGTCGCGGTGAGCGCTGGTTCGGGTCAGGTGAGGTGGGCGGCGATGGCTTCGGCCAGGGGCGCGGGGACGCCGAGGCGGGAGCGGAGGGTGGGGGTGTCGATGGGGGCGCCGGTGCGGGCTCGGTGGGCATCGGCGACCTTGCGCGCGTGCTCGACCAGTGCGGCCGGGACGGGCGGCGAGTCGGGTGGTGGCGATGCCGGCCGACTCTCGGGAGATGCCGTGGTGAGGGGTTCCGGCGCCGGTTCCGACAGGGCGTGCTCCGCTTCGGCTGGGGCAGAGTCGTCGGCGGTTGTCTCCACGTCCGGGGCGTTGGCCGTGTGGGCGAGGAGCGTTCCGCCGAGGAAGGCCAGTGCGGGCCAGCCCGCGACGACGATCCGGAGCCAGTCCGGGACGTTGTCCAGGTCGAGCAGCCCGGCCGTGGCGACGTTGGCGCCCAGTGAGGCCGTCAGGGCGATGAGGAACCAGCACCATCCCGCGGTTTTGTCGCGACCGGCCCGGAGCCGTCGCCAGGCGGCTACCAACAGCAGGTCGACGGAGACGGGGTAGGCCCATGCCTTCCAGCCGTCCTGTCCGGCGGCTTCGGCCAGGTCGTGCAGGTGGGCGAAGGACAGTGCGGCGGCGATGACGGCTTGGATGAGTACGGCGTCGACGCGGGCCAGGTGACCGCGCACGGGGCGTCTCCTTCCTGTTTCGGGCATGGCGGGGGTAGGGAAGTGGCGCGAGGCGGTCACGCCAGCCGGATCAGGGGCGGGGTCAGTCGGTCGCGGGCCGGGACTTAACGAGCGAGGTCGGCCGCTCGACGGGCCGGAACGCGGCCAGCGCGGACAGGTCCGGCGCCAGGTGCGCGGTCTCCTCGCACACGGCGGCGGCGTCGGCCAGCGAGAGGTACGGGGTGCGAATGCGGGACCAGCCGCCGGAGGTGTCACCGGCCACGGCCAGGCCCGGCAGCTCGGGCGCGATGGCACAGGCGGCACCGACCGCTTCCGGAGCGATGTCCCCGAGTGCCATCTTCGCGGAGGGCTCGTCGTTGACACGGTGGCAGACGCGCCCGGAGAGCTGTGCGCGGAGCATCGTCGCGCCCTTGCCCAGCTCGGCCCCGAACCGCTGGCCGCACACCTCCAGATACATCCCGGCAGCACGCCCGAGCTGCGCGAGCCGGATCAGGTGCGTCACCATCTCGTCGCGCCGCTCCTCGTCCTTGCGGGTGGCGACGAGGAACAGCTCGGCCACCTCGTCCACGAACAGCACCACCGGCACCGGGCGTTCGCTCTCCGGCAGGCCCCACACGTCGGAAGTGATCTCCTCGTCCGGCGTCGAGGGCGCGATCCTCTGGCGGGTCTTGATGAGGTCGTAGCGCCGCTCCATCTCCTCCACCAGGACGGGCAGCAGCTCGGCCGCCTGCTCGGGGTCGGTCGCCAGGGCGGTCAGCCGTGGGGCGAAGGAGGCCAGTTCCACGCCCCGTTTGCAGTCGATGCCGACCAGGGCCACGCGCTGACGGGCCAGCCCCGCCACCAGGTGCCGCAGGAACATCGACTTGCCCGACAACGTCGCTCCCAGCACCAGCTCATGAGGCACCGCCCGGTAATCACGGACGAAGGCTGTCGCGTCCTCCCGCAGCGCCACCGGCACCCGCAGAAAGCCACCGCTCACCTTGCGCGGCATGCGTACGCGCCGGAGCACGTCGAAGCCGACGAGCCGCAGCTCGACCACCCCCGGTCCCACCGGCTCCACGTACGCGGCATGCACACCCCAGGCGTGCCGCAGCCGTTCGGCGGAGGCGGCCACGTCGGCGGGTTCCTGCCCCGGAGCGAGCCGCAACCGCATCCGCAGCCCCGTCGAAGTGGGCCGCAGCAGCCCGCGACGCGGTGGAACCGGCCGCACCTCGCGACGGGTCGTGGCGTGCACGGCCAGCGCCCGCAGCCGCGAGGGCGGAACCGTCAGCCCGCACGCCTCCATGACCGAGCCGTAGGAGCCCAGCAGCCGGGCCACCGAGACCGGCAGCCCGACCGTGGACCAGTAGGCCGCCGGATGCCGGGCCCGGAGGTAGGCGGCACCGCCACCGAGCGCGGCCACGGGGCCGCCCACCTCCATCAGCGTCAGCAGGTCCGACACAGGCTCAGGCCCCCGCCGGGACGGCACCGGGGGTGACGGCGGCGGCGCGGTAGGCGATGCCGTGCCGCTCCCGCCCGTTGAACACCGACTCCCACGGCCGGGCGACCAGCCCCGGCAGCGCGACCGAGGCACCGAGCGTCAGCCCGTCCGCGACGCCGCTCTCGGGCACGGTGACGTGGATGAGAGCGGACTCCCCTTCGTCGATGTAGACGACGCCAACCTTCATCAGCGCTTCGCCGCTCGTCACGTCCTTGGCGATCTCGCCCGTCTGCCGGTCGCGGACCTTCGGCTCAGGGGCTTCGGTCAGCAGGATGGTCGCGGACGAGGTCTCTACGCGGATGGTCTTCACGGTCGTTCTCTCCTTGCTGTGGTGCGTGGGCAGCCCGACCGCACAGCGATACCTAGTCGTCTATACAAGAGACGTCAGTGGCAACGCCGTTCGGCCGGAGCGAGATCAACTGTGCCATGACACTTGCCCACTCGTCTATACGAGTAGGCCTGTCGGTGCGTACAAGTCCCGAGAAGCCGCCCACCGGTACGCGCCAGGTTCCGTCCATCGGGCCTCAGTTCGCGGGGAGTTGGTAGGCCAGGACGTACGCGTCGGCCGACATCACCGTGTCGCAGACCTCCACCGCGCGCCCCTCGGTGTCGTAGGCGGTGCGGATGAGGTGGAAGACGGGGACGCCGGGCGCGAGGCGCAGGAACTTCGCTTCGTCGGGTGCGGGCATGCGGGCGCGGATCTCCTCGTCGAAGTGCTCCAGGTCGTGGCCGAGTTCTTCGAGTCGGGCGTAGATGCCGCCGGGGCCGGGGTTGGGTTCGGCGATCTGCGTGCCGCGTGCGATGTCCAGCGGGAGGTAGGAGACGGCGAACTCGACGGGCTTGCTGTCCAGCAGGTAGCGGCGACGGCGGGCGAGGACTTTGCGGGCCGAGCCGAGGCGGGCGGAGATGTCGGGGCTGGGCTTCACCTCCTTGACCTCCAGGCTGTCCACCTCGGGCTTGCCCCCCGCGGTTTCCGCCTCGACCGTGAACGCGGACTTGCCCCGCTCGCGGTGACGGCGCGAGAAACGGTCGGAGGCGAGGCGGCGGACCGGGGGCCGGGGCCGTACGAAGACGCCCTTGCCGTGTTCGGAGGAGGTCAGGCCCTCGCTCTGGAGGATGGCGAGGGAGTTGCGCACCGTCATCCGCGAGACGCCGAAGTGCTCGACCAGCTCCGCTTCGGAGGGCAGCTTGGCTCCCTCGCCGAAGCGGCCCTTGTCGATGGCCTCGCGGAGCTGGTCGGCGATCTGCCGGAAGACGGCGCGATCACTGGTGGGGTCGAGCGCTCCGAGCAGGCCGGAGGGGAGAGCCGCCATCCTGTACTCCTTTGGATATCTAGACGAGAGGCTGAGTGCTGTTGCTACGGTGGGCAGCCTAGTCAGCGAGGGGAATCCGAGGAACGTGAACACTGCTGAGCGGCCCGTTGAGCGGCCTCACTCGGTGAGCGTCGCCGGGGTCATCGTCGACGAAGGCGGCCGGGCCCTGCTGATCCAGCGCAGGGACAACGGCAGGTGGGAGCCGCCGGGCGGTGTCCTCGAAGCAGGGGAGACCATCCCCGACGCGCTTCAGCGGGAAGTCCTCGAAGAGACCGGCCTCAAGATCGCGCTTCCGGCCACCCTCACCGGCGTCTACAAGAACATGACCGGCCTGATCGTCTCGCTCGTCTTCCGCTGCGAAGCGGTCGACGGCGCCCCGACGACCGGCGAGGAGACCTACGCCCTGCGCTGGGCGACGCGCGATGAGGTCTCCGAGCTGGCCGACGAGGCGTACGCGATCCGCGTCCTGGACGCACTCGACGCACCGGCTGCGGCGAACCCGCCAGCCGTACGCGCCCACGACGGCGTCAAACTCGTCTAGCTCACACCTGCTACCCATAGCGGCCACCAGCACGGAGGAACTTGTATGCACGAGTATATGAGTAGAGTGCGGATCTGGGAACTGACCTGTCCAGGTCTCCGGGAAGAAGTCGCCCGCGCCCGCCGCTGGGCCCGCGACATCCTCAGCGACAGCCCACGCGCGGACGACGCGGCCCTGATCCTCTCCGAACTGGTCTCCAACGCCCTGCTCCACACCAGCAGCGGCAACGGCTTCGACTCCTTCCACGTCCACCTCGTCCGCTCCCCGAGCCGGATCGCCATCTCAGTCAGCGACTCGGGCGGCGCCGCATCCGCCCCACACGTCGAGCACCCCGACGGCACCGCCGCGACGGGGCGCGGACTCGCCCTGGTCCACGCGATGGCCCACCACGTCCACGTGCACGGGGATGGCCGGTACGGCTACACGGTCACGGCGGAACTGCGCGAGGACGGGGACACCGACAAGAGGCCGTCATGCTGACGGCGGCAGGGACGGGGCGACGACGGCTCGCCACGGTCTACGGATGCGAGGCGTACGCCTTCACCCCACTCGGCCCGACATGGCCACTGGACTCGTACGGTGCGCGGAGCCCACGTCTGGCACTGCGCTGGATGCGCGCCCGGGTCCAGGACGTCGCCGACCAGCTCGACCCAGCGGTAGCCGCACCGGCACGCCACTGGCTGACGGACCAGCGCGAGCACGAATGGGTCCTGACCCGCTTACGCGTCGGCGCCCCCTACACCCTGACCCTCTTCGAGGACACGACCCGCTACGTCCTGATGGTCAAGCCGGGCCGATGAAGCGCGGCTACTGGTGCGAATGCCACCGCACCGACGAGAACGGGGCCGAGCCCTTCACCGCATCCTTCGACGCCTACACCCCTCACCAGGCGGTCCGCTGGATACGCCTGGGACTCCGCATCATCGTCTCGGGCCTCGGCCCTGAACCGGCAGAGGTGGCATGGACTTGGCTCCACGAGGGCCACCGCCAGGCGCTCCACGACCTCGCGACGGGCCAGCCGGTCACCCTCACGCTCCACCACCGCACCACCACGATCACATGGACGGCCCGCCCGGTCCTCTTCCTGCCCCTGGCCCACCGCGAGGGCAGAAAGCTCCCAACCTGCGCGGACCACTTCCCAGAGCCCCAACACCCCCACCAGCAGCACTGAGTTACAACTTTCTCTACGACTTCAAGGCGGCTCGCTCCGCTCACCGCGCGCGGTCCGGCGGACCCGCGCCGCCGCTCCTGTCTCCGCCCCGCTCCGGCACGACCCCGCCGCCCGCGCGATAGCAAGCAGCGACCACTTGAAGTCAGTAAAGACACGTCGTGGCTGGTGCGGTCGGCCCCATGGTTTTTAGCAGCCACTTTGGTGTGAGCCTGCGAAGGGCAGGGGTCGATCGGGCACTACGAGGGTAGGGACCAGGGTTGCCCAATCCGCTGCGTAAGGCCCACGTTCTCTCACGCCAAAGCAGCTCCAGACTAAGTCAGATCCACCGACCTGATTAGCGCACACAGGTCAGTAGATTCCCTTCTCAACCCATTCATGCGACTCAGATTCAATCGCACCTACTGCTTGGTCGATGTCGCTGTCTGAGGCTTCGGGGAACTGGTCGGTGAGTACGTCCCGCGCATCAAATGGACCGCCAAGGATATACTGGTACCCGCCCTCTCGCGACTCAAAAGGAACGCCATTGGCCGGATCTTCGTAATTCTCAAAGAACCAGTCAACCATTTGATCCGGGGAAACATATCGAGAATCCGCGAGTCGCTCAGCGGCGAAGACTACATCTTGGACCATCTCATAGGATACTGGGACGTCCATGCCGTGAGCAATTGAATTCCTGGCTTGGCGCACGGAGTTCAATTTCTTAAAGTCGTCTGAGCCAATTAGCCCCAAGCTGGCCACTTGGGTGAGCCCAGGTCGGAGGCCCCGGGCCTGATCGCGCAGTTCAGGGGTGCGTTCAGCCAATCGCGTGATTGCACCCTCCAGGGCGGCGTATGCCAACAGGAGCCCGGCTGATTCGTCATGCTTAGCAATCATCAGGGCGCGATTGGCTAGGGCATATACGCTGCTCTCATCGGGAACTTGAGAGTACTCGCCAATCCAAACAACCTCGAACTCCCAGTTGTCATTGGCTTCGGCAACACTAGAAAACTCTTCTAGTGAGCTCTTGACTCCATCTGGCAGGGGGGCGGGGGAGCGCCTCTGTGCAAACTCGACAATAATGACTTGGTCGTCATGTCGAGCTACCAGGTCTGGAAGACTCCTGGAACTGACGCCAAGAAGCTTGGATGCCTGTTCAGGCTCCAAGATTTCAAAACCCTTGTTGCGAAGCTCCGAAATTTTCCTTCGGCGAGCGTCCTCCACTGCTCCGAGCATGTGCCTGACTCTCATGGCAGCTCCTTGTGGTCGGGCGCGAAATCAATCTTAATGTGAACGAAGGGGCCGTCAGATACGAAGCCTTCAGCCAGGGCTGGGCTCATTCCTTTCACGATGAATGCATTAGATAGATCTCTTTTGGAGCCGCGAACGTCGGTGACATGTTTGTCATCTTCCAGTGCAATCCCGATTAGAGCATCTTGGATCGGCTTCAGCATGTTGTCCACGTCCAGAGCTTCACCTTCGTGAAAGAAGGTGATCACGACCTGCACAGGCTCTGAAAGCGGCATCTCACTGGTAGGCCAGCGCGACTTAGCGGCTGTGGCGACAGCAGTCTTCCACCGCGTACGGGTCGCGGACTTCGATTGGACCGATGCCGGGATGCCAGGCACCACACAGTCCCAAGGCAGTGTCGCCATGGAAGGACGATAGCAAGTTCTGCACGGGTGAAGGACTACGAGATGCCTCGGTCGCAAGAGCACGAGGCCACTGGGGAGGGTGCCGGTGTGAGAGGCCACTCCTGCACCAGATCCGCCCGGAACGGTCAATGATCATCAGTCGACAGCACTCATCAGGCCGCCCAACATGAGCCAGCTAACGCGATGTTCGCCCAGCTCACGAGCCCAACGGCCTCCGCCCACCCCCTGGTTCCCAAGCTTAGGGCTCGCGGCTTTGAGTAGGGGGTTGCCGCTCGTCCTGGCTGGCGCCGAGAACTCTGTAGCGTGGCTGGTCTCAGTGGCCGGTACCGCGAGCCACACGCGCGCCTGACCGTCCAGCGTCCCCGCCGTCGTGGCGGGCTGTCTGTGGCTGAGGTCCATGCGCGGTGCGGCTGCGGTACAGCAGTGAAGTACAGCAACCGCAGCGGCCGTTAGGGTCGGGTGGTGGCTCTCCTGGGCCTCGCTGCGACCGGTATGGCCGTCTGCGACCGATCTGCATAGAGCTACGGATCAGAAGGTTGCAGGTTCGAATCCTGCCGAGCGCGCAGCAGTGAGAAGGCCCCCGGGTTCGCCCGGGGGCCTTCTCTTTTGGGTCGTGCGGCGGTGGCGTGGACGGAGGCGTGGGTGTGGGGCGGTATGTGCGGTTTCAGGGGACGAGTCGGGCTGGGCGCAGCAACTATCCGGGGGTGTTCGCGCTGGTCAATACGTTGGCGCGCGAGGGGAGGCTGACTGCGGAGCAGGAGCGGTTCCGGCGGGTCAACAACGACTGGTACGACGCCAGTTTCACCAACCCGGCGCACGTCGATCCCACCGTCTACGACCCGGCCGTGAATCCGGGCGCGACCGCGTGGTTCAAGGTGACGTCGACCGAGCTGATCGCGCGCGTCGACGGCTATCTGGAGATCCTCGCCGCGCACGGGGTGGAGTGCGTGCGGGTCGTCTCGTCGTCGCCCGGGCGGATCGTCTACGAGGACGCCGACCAAGTTGTCGTCGTCCCGGAGGCGGAGGCGGAAGCGGAGGGTGAGGGGCGTGCGGGGGCTTCGGAGGGGACGCGGGCGGGGCCGTGCGCCGAAGCACCGTAGGCGCATGGGCTGCGGGCGGCGCCGTGGGGTGTGCTGCGCGGTCACTCCTCGGGAGGACGCGTCGGGCGGCGAAGAGGGCGTCCCGGGCGGGTTCGGCCGCTCCTCGCGGCGGGCGTCCGCGCAGGTCACATGGGTGCTGGTCGGCTGCGCTGGATGGGCAAGAGGGGTCGTCCGGCCAGTGTGTTCACTTTGAGTCGTACGTCGAGCACCGCGCGTAATCGGCCGAATGGGTGGCGAACCTCCTCTCGTCCCGCACCTGGTGGGGCGTATCGACGCAGGAGGAACGCATGACGATCATTCACAGGCGCCGCGCGAGGCTCGTCCGTACGACCGTGATGGCGGCAGCGGCAGTGGTCGCCGCCGTGCTGCCGGTGAGCGCCGGGGTCGCGCACGCCGCCGAGCCGGAGGCGGCGGCTCCGCAGGCCGCCCTGCCTCCCGGCGTGGTCCAGCTCGGTGACAGCGAGCCGTGCCCGCCCGCCACCCTGTGCCTGTACCGCGACTACGGCAACAAGGGCCCCGCGTACGGCATCGGCGCGGGCTACAACGTCGATCTGAAGCAACTGCCGATGGCGGGCGGCAGCAGTTCGACCGCGGCCAACAACGTCTCGTCGTGGGTGAACAACACCGGCGCGGTGGGGATTCTCGTCGACGAGGACGGCCCCACCCGTCCGCTCTTCCCCAGCCAGCAGCTCCAGGAGCCCCCGCAGTTCAACGACACGGTCGACCTGGTGGCCTGGCCGTCATAGTCCCCGCGTGCGTGCGTGCGTGCGCCGTCGCCTTCGCGGGCGGCGGCGCACGGCCGCGTCGGACCCCTCGTCCGCCCCTCGTCCGTCTAGTCGTCCGTCTTGAGCCGCTTCATCGTCAGGTGGGAGTCCACCCGCGAGACCGCGGGGAGGCCCATGATGTGCGTGATCAGGAAGCGTTCGTATGCCTCGTGGTCGGCGACCGCCACGCGGATGAAGTAGTCCGGGCGGCCGAACATGCGGCGGCACTCGACGACTTCCTCGTATGACTCGATCGCCGTCTCGAACTCCTCGACCGTCCGCAGGTCGTTGACCCCGATCTCGACCGCCAGGACGACCTCCAGGCCGCGCCCCGCCGCCACCGGATCGACGCGCGCGCGGTAGCCCGTGATGATCCCCGCGTTCTCCAGCCGCTTGACGCGGCGCAGGCACGGGGGCGGGGTCAGTCCGACGCGCTTGGCCAGCTCGACGTTGGAGAGGCGGCCGTCCTGCTGGAGGTGAAACAAAATTTCGCGGTCGAGGTCATCCATGGCGCACCGTTGCTCGTAAAGCGGATATCGGGTAGTGATCCGCAACCATATTACGCGCGAATCGACCTAAAATTTCGTCCATGGACATATCTGTACGGGGGGACGTCGGACCCCCCTGCGACCAGGCGGCATCCGCTGATCGCACGGCCGCCGACCGCCCCCGGCCCGGCTCCCGGCCCGGCCTCCGGCCCGGCTTCCGGCAAGGGCTCAAGGACACCGGCTCCGTCGGTCTCGGGCTCTTCCCGCTCGGGGTGGCGCTCGGCGTGCTCGTCGTGCACTCGGGCCTGGACTGGTGGTGGGCGACGGCGTGCACCGCGCTCGTGTACGCGGGGTCGCTGGAGTTCCTGCTGGTGGGCATGGTCGTGGCGGCCGTGCCGCTGGCGCAGATCGCGGCGACCGCGTTCCTGGTGAACTTCCGGCACGTCTTCTACGCGTTGTCCTTCCCCCTGCACCGGGTGCGGAGCCGGACGGGGAAGGCGTTCAGCACGTTCGGGATGACCGACGAGGCGTACGCGCTCACCGCCTCCGGTTCGGCGGAGGAGATGAACGGGCGGCGCATCGTGTGGATCCAGGCGCTGTGCCAGGCGTACTGGGTCGTGGGCGCGACGGCGGGCGCGCTGCTCGGCGGGCTGATCCCCGACGGTGTCGTCGGCCTGGAGTTCGCGCTCACCGCGCTCTTCGTCGTCCTCGCCATCGACGGCATACGGGAGCGGCGCGACGTGCCCACCCCCGTCCTCGCGCTGCTGTGCGCGCTGCTCGCGCAGGTGGCGCTGCCGGGGCAGATGCTGGTGGCGGCGATGGGCATGTTCGTCGCGGCGCTGCTGGTGCGTTACGCGCTGCTCAAGGGGAGGCCCGCTCGTGCACGGTGACGCGTATCTGCTGGCCGCCGTGGGCGTCGCCGCCGCCGTCACCTGGGCGCTGCGCGCGCTGCCGTTCGCGCTGCTCGCGCCGCTGCGCGGGTCGGGGGCCGTCCATTACCTCAGCGCGCACATGCCGGTCGGCGTGATGGTCGTGCTCGCGGTCTACTCACTGCACGACGCCGAGCTGACCACGGCGCCTTACGGAGCGCCGCTCCTGCTGGCGCTGGCCGCCACCGTCGGGCTGCATCTGTGGAAGCGGAACGCCGGGCTGAGCATCCTGGGCGGGACGGCGTTCCATGTGCTGCTCGCCAGCGTCGTCTTCGCGGGGTGAGCGGCGGGGCCGACTGCTCGGCCCCGCCCCCGCCCGGTCACGTCACGTCGCGTCAGGTCACGTCAGCGCGAGCGCGTCGGACAGCAGCCGCCACTGGTCGCGCGGGAGATCGGTGAAGGCGTTGGCGGTGACGGTCTGGAGCGCGACGTGGTCGGCGCCCGCCGCGTGGAACTCGTCGACGCGCGCCCGTACCGTCTCCGCGTCGCCCAGCGCGAAGACCGCCGCGAGCAGCCGGTCGCTGCCGCCGCCCGCGAAGTCCTCCTCCTCGAAGCCGAGCCGCAGCAGGTTCTTGGTGTAGTTGGGCAACTGGAGGTAGCGGTCCAGATAGGCGCGGGCCACCTCGCGGGCGCGGGGGAGGTCGTCGTCCAGGACGACCTTCAGCTCCGGCGCCAGCGCCGCGTCCTCGCCCAGCGTCGCGCGGGCCTTCGCCACGTGCTCGGCCGTGACGAGGTACGGGTGCGCGCCGGCGGCGCGGTCGCGGGACAGCTCCAGCATCTTCGGGCCGAGCGCCGCCAGGACGCGCTGCTCCTTCGGCACGGGCGTCGCGGCGGCGTCGAGGCCCGCCAGGTACTCCTTCATCGCGGTGTACGGGCGCCCGTACTGCGGGACGGCGATGCTGTGGCTGACGCCGATGCCGAGCAGGAAACGGCCGTCGTGCGCGGCGTTCGCCTCCACCGTCTGCGCGGCGACCTCGGCCGCCGGGTGCTCCCAGATGTTGAGGATGCCGGTAGCGATCACGGCGCGGCTGGTGGCCGCCAGCAGCGGAAGGGCCTGGCCGACGCTCGGGCTGCCGCCGATCCAGACGGTGCCGTAGCCCAGCTCGTCCAGCTCCGCGACGGCGTCGGCGATCTCGGCGTCCCGCTCGGGGCTGTCCCCCGTGCGGATGGCACCGCTCCAGATGCCGACGGTGCCCAGGCCCTTGCCCGGGGCTCCGGCTGCTCCGGCTGCTCCGGCGGACCCGGCTGCTCCGGGCGCTCCCGTCGCCTCGTTCTGCTTGCTCGTCTCGCTTGCCTTGCTCGGCTTGGAATCGTTCGTTGCCATAGGACGCACAGCCTCCGGTTTCGGCGCGTTATTCCGGCCGGGCGGCCGGCGGGCGGCTGTCTGGCGTCGTCCGTCTGGCGTTCCGGTCCGGACCGGGGACGTGCCCGGAGAGCGGGGGACTCTCCGGGCCGCCCCCGGCTGGGGGCCGCGGCTCCACCGACGGCCCGTCCCGCTCGCGGGGAGGCGTGCGGGACGTCCTTGGTACCCGGAACTCCCTAGAAGGAGAAGACGGACATGCCCTCGGAGCGCAGAACGCACGAGTTGGCGTACGTGCGCTCATACCGCACGCGCTCGCCCTCCCAGACGCCCTCGGCCGTCACGACCACCGGGTCGTAGATCTTCGTGCACACACTACGTCCTCGGCCGGGAAGTGCGTCGAAGTCCCCCTGGGCGGCGCGGAGTTGGCCGCAGGCGGCGGCCGGTGCCGGGTGGGTTCCCGTCGCGGCCGGGCGGCAGGAGAGCGTCACAGCGCGCAGCGGCACCGTCGTCTCCGCGCGCTCGCCCCGCGCGACGGTCAGGGTCAGCGCCGAGGGGGCGAAGAGGGAAGTGGCGGTGGGCGGCTCCGAGGGGGCCGGGGCCGCCGAGGGGGCCGGCGCTGCGAGTGCCGTGCCGCTCAGGGGGCCGAACGAGGCCGCGACCAGCAGCGCGAGTACCGCCCCGCCGAGTCTCCTCCGGTCACGGGTCCGGTTGCCGGTCCGGTTGCCGGTCTGGTTGCCGGTCCGGTTACGGGTGGCCGTGGCGCGGTGGGTGTTCCGCATATCGTGCATCCTTCCGCTTGTGGTGTCGGATAGCGGACGGAAGTCTTGCCGGGCCGCCGCCTGGACGCATATCCGGGGAGCGGTATTTGGTAACGTTGTGTGTTGAATCAGTGGCGCGAAGTGAGCAGGCGGACGGTCGGGTTCCCCGGGCCGCGGGGCACGGACCAGCGCTTCGGCACGGTGGAGCGGCCCCGGGAGCCGCCACGCGGGGCGCATGGCCGGATACGTACCGTCCCGGACGTACGGGAACACGGCGCGAACCCGCCGCTCCCAGCCGGGCGACCTCCGCGCCGCGACCCCCGCCGTGGCGCCCGCGCAGGCTCCCGGGCCGGCCCCTCACCGGGCGCTTTCCGGTCAGCCGGACCGTTTCTCAGTGAATTCACAGACTCGCCACAGGCCGCTCTCAGCACCGCTGCCCACGCTGAGACGTATGCATGAGACCTCCGCCTCCCCCACGTCCCCCGCGGCGTCCTCCTCGCGCGGCGAGCCGCGCACCGAGTCGCGGACCGAACTGCGGCGGCCCGACGGCAGCCCGCTGCGCGTGCTCGTCGTGGACGACGAGCCGTCGCTGACGGATCTGCTCTCCATGGCGCTGCGCTACGAGGGCTGGGAGGTACGGGCGGAGGGCGACGGCGCCTCCGCCGTGCGCGCCGCGCGCGAGTGGCGGCCCGACACGGTCGTGCTGGACGTCATGCTCCCGGACATGGACGGCCTGACCGTCCTCGGCAGGCTGCGCCGCGAGGCCCCGGACGTGCCCGTCCTCTTCCTCACGGCCAAGGACGCGGTGGAGGACCGGATCGCGGGTCTGACGGCGGGCGGCGACGACTACGTCACCAAGCCGTTCAGCCTGGAGGAGGTCGTCGCACGGCTGCGCGGCCTGCTGCGCAGGTCGGGCGCGGCGATGGCGCGCAACGAGTCGCTGCTGGTCGTCGGCGATCTCGTGCTCGACGAGGAGAGCCACGACGTGCAGCGCGCGGGCAAGGAGATCCGGCTGACGGCCACGGAGTTCGAGCTGCTGCGCTTCCTGATGCGCAATCCGCGCCGGGTGCTGAGCAAGGCGCAGATCCTGGACCGGGTCTGGTCCTACGACTTCGGCGGACAGGCCAACGTCGTCGAGCTGTACATCTCGTACCTGCGGCGGAAGATCGACGCGGGCCGCTCACCGATGATCCACACGCGGCGCGGCGCCGGATACCTGATCAAGCCCGGTGAGTGACCGGAACGTCCGGACGCGGCGGCGCAGCCGTTCGCTGCGGACGCGGCTGGTGGTCTCGTCGGTGGCGCTGATCGCGGTCGTGGCGGCGGTGATCGGTGCGGTGACGACGATCGCGCTGCACTCCTACCTCTACGACCAGCTCGACACGCAGCTCGCCGACGTCGGCATGCGCGCGGCGGGCCCCGGGCCGCCCGGACACAAGAGGCCGCCCGGTGACATCGACCTGCGCTTCCTGGCGCTGGGCGGCCAGCCCGTGGGCACGGTCGGCGCGGTCGTCACCGACGGCGAGGTCACCGAGACCGGGATCAGCGTCCAGCAGGACAGCGACGAGGGCGAACGGCCCCAGGTGACCGTCGAGTCGCTGACCGGCGCGCAGGCCGAGGCCCTCGCCTCGTTCCCGCGCGACGGCCGCGCGCACACCGTCGACGTGCCCGGCGCGGGCGGCTACCGGATGAAGGCGGTGCCCACCGGCAGCGGCACCCTCGTGCTCGGCCTGCCGACCTCCTCCGTCGAGGACACCATCAACACCCTTCTGGTGGTGGAGGTGTGTGTGGCGGGTGCGGGGTTGGTGGCTGCGGGGATTGCGGGGACGGTGTTGGTGGGGGTGGCGTTGCGGCCGTTGCGGCGGATGGTGCAGACGGCGTCGCGGGTGTCGGAGTTGCCGTTGGCGCGGGGTGAGGTGCGGTTGCGGGAGCGGGTGCCGGAGGGGGATACGGATCCGGGGACTGAGGTGGGGCAGGTGGGTGCGGCGTTGAATCGGATGTTGGGGCATGTGGGGTCGGCGTTGGTGGCGCGGCAGGAGAGTGAGATGCGGGTGCGGCGGTTTGTGGCGGATGCGTCGCATGAGTTGCGGACGCCGTTGGCGTCGATTCGGGGGTATGCGGAGTTGACGCGGCGGGGTGGGGAGCGGGTGGGGCCTGATACGGGGCATGCGTTGTCGCGGATCGAGGCGGAGTCGGCGCGGATGTCGGGTCTGGTGGAGGACTTGTTGTTGTTGGCGCGGCTGGATGCGGGGGTTGGGGGGCGGGTGGTGTCGTGTGAGGTGGTGGATGTGTCGCGGTTGGTGGTGGATGCGGTGAGTGATGCGCGGGTTGCGGGTGGGGGGCATGTGTGGCGGTTGGATGTGCCGCCGGAGCCGGTGTGGGTGGTGGGTGAGGCGGGGCGGTTGCAGCAGGTGTGGGTGAATCTGTTGGCGAATGCGCGGACGCATACGCCGGTGGGGACGGTGGTGTGGGCGCGGGTGCGTCGGGTGGGGGGTGAGGTGGTGGTGGAGGTGGAGGATGGGGGGCCGGGGATTGCGGCGGAGATGCTGCCGCGGGTGTTCGAGCGGTTCGCGCGGGGGGATGTGTCGCGTTCGCGGGCGCATGGGTCGACGGGGTTGGGGCTGGCGATCGTGCGGGCGGTGGTGGGTGCGCACGGGGGGCGGGTGGAGGTCGAGAGCGTCCCGGGCCGCACCGTGTTCACGGTGGGCCTCCCGGCGTGGGACGGGACGGGCGCCGACGTCGTCGCTACGGGCGCGGGTGCGGATACGGGCGCGTGCCCGGACGCGTCGACGGACATGGGCGCGACGGACACGGACACCGGCACCGGCACCGGTATGGGCGCGGGCACGGACACCGCGCACGGCGTGCGCCGGAACTCATAGCTGGGGCACAGCTTCGCCACAAGGCGCTGACAGACCGTTTCGCGAGCCTCTGGAGCATGCGAACAGACACTCATGCCGGAGCGCTGACCAGCACGCTTCCCGCCCGTCGCCATGTGCCCGCCGCCTCGTCGGACCGGGTGGTCCTGGACGTCGTCGTCCCCGTCTACAACGAGGAGGCGGGGTTGGAGGCGTGTGTGCGGCGGCTGCACGCGTTCTTGTCGGGGAATTTTCCGTACGGGTTCCGGATCACGGTGGCGGACAACGCGAGTGTGGACGGGACGCCGGAGGTGGCGCGTCGGCTGGCGGGGGCGTTCGCCGAGGTGGAGTCGGTGCGGTTGGAGCAGAAGGGGCGGGGGCGGGCGCTGCGTGCGGTGTGGGGGGCTTCGGACGCGCCGGTGCGGGCGTATATGGATGTGGATCTGTCGACGGATCTGAACGCGCTGCTGCCGTTGGTGGCGCCGTTGATCTCGGGGCATTCGGATGTGGCGATCGGGTCGCGGCTGGCGGGGAGTTCGCGGGTGGTGCGGGGGACGAAGCGGGAGGTGATCTCGCGCTCGTACAACCTGATTCTGCGGGGGTCGCTGGCGGCGCGGTTCTCGGACGCGCAGTGCGGGTTCAAGGCGGTGCGCGGTGAGGTGGCGGAGCGGTTGCTGCCGTTGGTGGAGGATTCGGGGTGGTTCTTCGACACGGAGTTGCTGGTGGTGGCGGAGCGGGCGGGGCTGCGGATTCATGAGGTGCCGGTGGACTGGGTGGATGACCCGGATTCGCGGGTGGACATCGTGGCCACGGCGGTGGAGGACTTGCGGGGTGTGTGGCGGGTGGGGCGGGCGTTGGCGTCGGGTGCGTTGCCGTTGGGGCGGTTGGCGCGGCCGTTCGGGGATGATCCGCGGGATCGTGGGGTGGTGGGGGTGCCGGGGGGTCTGGCGCGGCAGTTGGTGGGATTCGCTGCGGTGGGTGTGGTGAGCACGCTGCTGTATCTGGTGCTGTTCTCGCTGTTGCGGCTGGGGGTGGGGGCGCAGGCGGCGAACGGGTTGGCGTTGCTGCTGTCGGCGGTGGTGAATACGGCGGCGAACCGGCGGTTGACGTTCCGGGTGCGGGGTCGCTCAAGGGTGGTGCGGCATCAGGCGCAGGGTCTGGTGGTGTTCGGGATCGGGCTGGCGTTGACGAGTGGGTCGTTGGCGGCGTTGTCGGCGGGGAGCCCGGGGGCTTCGCATGCGACGGAGCTGGCGGTGCTGGTGGCGGCGAATCTGGCGGCGACGGTGCTGCGGTTCGTCCTCTTCCGCGCCTGGGTCTTCTCCGCCAAGAACGAGCAGGGGCAGGGCATGGACAGCGGCCACACCGCCGAGGGCATCCACCAGGGCCTGGGCCAGGACACGGACCACGCGTACGGCGACAGCCCGTACGGCGACGGAAACCGCGCCGACGGAATCGACAAGGAGCGCACCCCCGCATGACCACCCTCACTCACCCGGCCGGGCCCCCGCTCGGTGCCGACCGGGACGGAACGGATGGAACAGACGGCACGGATGCGGCGGGCGCGCGTGCGGTGAGGCCCCGCTGGGAGCGGCCCGCGTACTGGGGCCTGCTCGTTGTCGCCGCGGTGCTGTATCTGTGGGGGCTGGGTGCCTCCGGTTACGCGAACTCCTTCTACTCCGCTGCCGCGCAGGCGGGCGGGGCGAGCTGGAAGGCGTTCCTGTTCGGCTCGCTGGACGCGGGCAACGCGATCACCGTGGACAAGCCCCCGGCCGCGCTGTGGCCCATGGGGTTGTCGGTGCGGCTGTTCGGGCTGGGTTCCTGGCAGATCCTGGTGCCCCAGGCGCTGATGGGCGTGGGAGCGGTGGCGGTGCTGTTCGCCGCCGTCCGCCGCCGCTTCGGCCCGGCAGCCGGTCTGCTGGCGGGCGGTCTGCTGGCGCTGACCCCGGTGGCGGCACTGATGTTCCGCTTCAACAACCCCGACGCGCTGCTGTGCCTGCTGATGGTGGCGGCGCTGTACGGCGTGCAGCGGGCACTGGAGGACGCGCGCATCAGGTGGCTGGTGTGCGCCGGGCTCTGCTTCGGGCTGGGCTTTTTGACCAAGACGCTCCAGGCGTGGCTGATCCTCCCGCCGCTGGCGGTCGTCTACGCGGTGTGCGCGCCCGCCCGGCTGCCGCGCCGCATCGGGCAACTGGCGCTGGCGGGGCTGGTGATGGTGGTCAGCGGCGGCTGGTGGGTGGCGCTGGCCGAGCTGTGGCCCGCCGCCTCGCGTCCCTACATCGGCGGCTCGCAGACCAACAGCTTCCTGGAGCTGACCTTCGGCTACAACGGCTTCGGCCGCATCACCGGCAACGAGACCGGGAGTGTTGGCGGCGGCGCGCCCGGTGGCGGCCCCGGTGGGGGCGGCGGTCCCGGCGGCGGTGGCGGTGGCGGCGGCTGGGGCGAGACCGGCATCGGGCGGCTGTTCAACGAGTCGATGGGCGGCCAGATCTCCTGGCTGCTGCCAGCGGCACTGATCCTGCTGGCAGCGGGCCTCGTGGTGACGCGCAAGGCGGCCCGTACGGACGGCGAACGCGCCGCGTTCCTGCTGTGGGGCGGAGCGCTGCTGATGACGGCGGCGACGTTCAGCTTCATGTCCGGGATCTTCCACGAGTACTACAACATCGCCCTCGCCCCCTACATCGCGGCGCTCGTCGCCATGGGCGCGGTGCTGCTGTGGCGACGTCGCGCACACCTCCTCGCCTCGGGGACGCTCGCGCTGACGGTGGCGGTCACGGCCGTGTGGTCGTACGTGCTGCTCGGGCGTACCACCGACTGGCTGCCGTGGCTGCGCTGGACCGTGCTCGTCGCCGGTGCCGTCGCCGCGATCGCGCTGCTGGGGCTCTCGCGGCTGCCCCGTCGAGTGGGTGCCGGCGTCGCCGCGCTGGGCCTGGCGGCCTCGGTCGCGGGGCCCGTCGCGTACACGCTCAGCACCGTGGACACCCCGCACACGGGCTCGATCATCACGGCGGGACCCTCGTCGGGCCGCGGACCCGGCGGCATGGGCGGCGGCCCCGGAGGCGGCGGAGGCGGCGGCATGCGGGGCGGACCGCCCGGCATGCAGGGCCAGCAGGGCAAGGGCCAGGGCCAGCAGCAGGGCCAGGGCGGTGCTCAGGCGCAGGGTCGGCCCCCGCAGGGGATGCCGGGCCAGGGCGGCCAGCCCGGTCAGGGCCAGCAGGGGCAGGGCGGACCGGGCCAAGGGCAGCAGGGGCAGGGCATGCCCGGCGGCGCCGGAGCCCGCGAGGGCCGCATGGGCGGCGGTGGCATGGGTGGCGGCATGGGCGGACTGCTCAACGGTGCCTCCGTCAGCGCCAAGGCCAAGGCCAAGCTGAGCGAGGACGCCGACGACTACACCTGGGCAGCCGCGGCCATCGGCTCGCAGAACGCGGCCAGTTACCAGTTGGCCACCGGAAAACCGGTGATGGCCATCGGCGGCTTCAACGGCAGCGACCCGAGCCCCACCCTCGCCCAGTTCAAGAAGTACGTCGCCGAAGGGAAGATCCACTACTTCATCGGCGGCTCCCAGGGCGGCCCAGGCGGCGACCAGGGCACCGCGTCAAAGATCAGCTCCTGGGTGACCGAGCACTACAAGAAGGTCACCGTCGGCCAGGCCACGTTCTACGACCTGACCAAGAAGAGCTGAGCGCCCCCGACACGTCGCACGGAACACGTCGGACGTCAGGGCCGGGCCCCTCCGGGGGACCGGCCCTGACGCGCGTTCGGCGGAAAACCGGGTTTTCCGTCGCGCACGGCTCCCGTACGGTGTAGAGCACCTTGGTTATACGCCGTACGGGAGGAGCCCCGTTGACCCAGCACGCACCGCGCGCGGACTCCGCGGCGAGCACACCGCACCCGTCCCCCCATAAGCATCCGCACCCGCACCCGCGCCGCTGGCTCATCCTCGGCGTCGTGTGTCTCGCGCAGCTCACCGTGCTGCTCGACAACACGGTGCTGAACGTCGCGCTGCCCTCCCTCACCAGGGAGCTGCACGCGTCCACGACGGACACCCAGTGGATGATCAGCGCGTACGCGCTGGTGCAGTCGGGGCTGCTGCTCACCGCGGGCAACGCCGCCGACCGCTACGGCCGCAAGCGGATGCTCCTCGCCGGGCTCGCGCTCTTCGGCGTCGGCTCGCTGGCCGCCGGGCTCGCCCAGTCCTCGGCCCAGTTGATCGCGGCGCGCGCGGGGATGGGCGTGGGCGGCGCGCTGCTGATGACGACGACGCTCGCCGTCGTCATGCAGGTCTTCGACGAGGCCGAGCGGGCGAAGGCCATCGGCATCTGGGGCGCGGTCAGTTCGCTCGGCTTCGCCTCGGGGCCGCTGATCGGCGGGGTGCTGCTCGACCACTTCTGGTGGGGCGCGATCTTCCTCGTCAACCTTCCCGTCGTGGCCGTCGGCCTGTTCGCGGTCGCCAGGCTGGTGCCCGAGTCGCGGAGCGGCGCGGGGGAGCGGCCGGATCTGGTGGGCGCTGTGCTGTCGACCGTCGGCATGGTCGGGGTCGTCTACGCGATCACCGAGGGCCCGGTGCACGGCTGGACCTCGGCGCGGGTGCTGCTGCCCGCGCTGGTCGGCGCGGCGGTGCTGGCCGGGTTCGCGCGCTGGGAGCTGCGCGTCGAACACCCCATGCTGGACATGCGGTTCTTCCGCGACCGCCGTTTCGTCGGCGCCGTCGCGGGCGGCATCCTCGTCGCGTTCGGGATGGCGGGCTCGCTCTATCTCCTCACCCAGCAGCTCCAGCTCGTCCTCGGCTACGGCCCGCTCAGCGCCGGTCTCCACACGGCACCGCTCGCCCTGACGACGGTGCTGCTCAACTTCTCCGGCGTCGGCGCCAGGGTGCTGGCCGCACTGGGCACCCCGCGCACCATCGTGGCCGGGATGGGGCTGCTGGCCGCTGGGCTCGCCTGTGTGGCGGTGCTGGCCTCGCCGGACGGCTACGCGGGGCTGCTGACGGGGCTCGTCGTGATGGGCGCGGGCATCGCGCTGTCCATGCCCGCCATGGCGAACGCCGTCATGTCCGCGATACCGCCCGAGAAGGCCGGAGTGGGCGCCGGGATCAACGGCACGCTCATGGAGTTCGGCAACGGGCTCGGCGTCGCCGTGCTCGGCGCGGTGCTCAACGCCCGCTTCACCGCGCTGCTGCCCGCCGCGCTCGCGGGGGCCGGTTCGCTGCCCGCCGCCGTGGCCGCTGCACGTACGGGAGGGGAGCGGGCGGCCGTCGCGGACGCGTTCGCGCGGGGCATCGAGACGGCCCAACTGGCCGGGGCGGCGGCCGTCCTCGCGGGCGGTCTCCTGGCCGCGCTGCTGCTGAGCCGCGCGGAGCGGGGGCGCGATGCGGTGCGCGCGGACTAGCGGTGGGGTGAGCGGGCGGGGCCGCCGCCGCGGTCCGGACCGTGGCCCGTGGAGCGCGGCGGCCGTCGTCGTCAGGCCGGAGCGGCGGTGTCGGAGAGGGTCACTGGCCCTCGACCGGCGGGCAGTAGCCGGTCTTGTCGCCGATGCTGTTGATGACCGCGTTGGACCTGGGGTCGCCCGCGTAGTCGACCTGGTCGGTGCAGCTCTTGTCGGGGTCGGCGGGGGTGCCCTCGGGGGTGTCGGCCTTCTGCGGGTCGGGGCACTCGCCCGTCTTGTCGCCGATGCTGTTGATGGTGGCGTTGGACCTGGGGTCGCCCGCGTAATTGATCTGGTCGGTGCAGCTCACCCCGTCCTTCGCGGGGGTGCCCGACGCCGGGGTGCTCTCCGATTTCGAGCCGGTGTCGGTCGTGGCGGCGTCGGGCGAGGTGCTGGCGGCGGCCGACGAGCTGGAGCTGGGCGCGGAGGACGACGCGTTGCCGGTCCCGTCGGGGCCACAGGCCGTGAGCGACAGGGTGGCCGCCACGGCGGCGAGGGTGAGCATCGATATCTTCCGAGCGCGCATGGTGCCGTCCTTCGTGTGGGGGGGAGATCATCTGTCTCTCCTGACACGTCCGTCACCTGCGTCAGTTGCGCGACCCATGTTCCCAGTACATGGCTGTTACACGGGAGTCGGCAGGCGGTGAAGTACGTTCCGGTACGCGGACGACGCACGGCTTAGAGTCGAAGGTGAACGCCCGGAATTCGCTGGTCCGTTCATCCTTCCTCCCCCGACCTCCGACCCCCTCCCACTCTGAGAAGGAGCGCGCGTCATGGCATCCTCCGACACCCGCACCGGCCGTCCACCGCGGACCAGCGTGTGGCTGGAGGAGCGTCCCGCCTCCAAGCGCAAGGGCACGGCCGCGAGCGGGGCCCGTGAGCAGCACGGGCAGTCCGGGCAGTCCGGGCAGCCCGAGGGGCTGGACCGGGAGAAGATCACGGCCGCCGCCGTGCGCCTGCTCGACGCGGACGGGCTCGCGAAGTTCTCGATGCGCCGTCTCGCCGCCGAGCTGGGCGTCACGGCCATGTCCGTGTACTGGTACGTGGACAGCAAGGACGACCTGCTGGAGCTGGCCATGGACGCGGCCGAGGGCGAGCTGGACCTCCCCGACCCCGCGGACACGGAAGCCGACTGGCGCGAACAGCTCCGCCACCTCGCCTACGAGTACCGGCGCCTGTTCAACGCCCACCCCTGGGTCTCCCAGATGGTCGGCAGCTATCTCAACATCGGCCCGCACGCGATGGCCTTCTCGCACGCGGCCCAGGGCATCATGCGGCGCACGGGCCTGCCCGCGCCGCAGCTCACCGGGGCGATGGCCGCGCTCTTCCAGTTCGTCTACGGCTACAGCACCACCGAGGCGAGCTGGAACGGCCGCTGCCGCGCGGCGGGGCTGAGCGCGGACGAGTATCTCTCCACCGTCTACGGCAAGATCGAGGGCCGGGCCGAGTACGAGGACTCTCTGCGCCTCATGGAGCAGGGCGGCGGCAGCACGGTGCACGAAATGCGCGAGCGCGACTTCACCGTCGCGCTGGACTGCATCCTCGCGGGCATGGACGCGCTGACCGTCGCCACGCACACGACGAGGGACCGCGCGGAAAACCCGCACGGTCCCTCGCAACCGGCTCAACCGGCTCAGTCGGCCCAGCGGCCCTAGCCGCCCGCGTCAGCCACGCCAGCCCGCGAACGTCACGCGTCCGCTCAGCCCGCGAACGGCAGCGCGTCGCCCTGCACGGCCTGGATGTCCAGCTCGACCTTCAGGGTGGTGCCGATGGCGGCGATGCCCGCGGCGACGACCTGGTTGTAGTTCATCGAGAAGTCCTCGCGCCGCAGCTCGGCGGTGGCGCGGAACGCCGCGCGCACCCCGCCCCACGGGTCGGGCCCGGTCCCCAGGTACGTCAGGTCCAGGTCCACGTCGCGCACGACGCCGTGCATCGCGAGCTGCCCGTGCACCGTCCAGCGGTCGGCGCCCGCGGTGTCCACGCCGGTGCTGCGGTACGTGATCTGCGGGTACTCCTCGACGTTGAGGAAGTCGCCCGAGCGCAGATGCCCGTCGCGCATCTCGTTGCCGGTGTCGATGCTGGCGGCCTCGATGGCCGCCTCGACGGTGGACTTCTCGGTGTCCTCGGCTATCTCGATGCGCCCGCCGAACCGGGTGAACCGCCCGTGCACGCTGGTGATCCCCAGGTGCTGCGCGGTCGCCGCCACCGTCGAGTGCATCGGGTCGATGGTCCACGGACCCGGCGGCGGCAGCTCGACGCCGCCCTGCCGCGCCAGCACCAGCGCGCCCACGTCGGCCCGCCCGGAGGCGGTCACCATCGCGGTCGAGGCCGCCGGCGCGTAGCCGATGGCGGTCGCGATCACCGTGTACGCCCCTGCGGGCAGCGGTTCCTCGCTGCGTACGACGCCTTCGGCGTCCGCCTCGGCACGCAGAACCTGCGTGCCCGTCATGTCGGTCACGGTCAGCACCGCGTGCTGGACCGCCCAACCGTCGCGAGTGCGGATCTGCGCCCGTACGCCCGCTCCTGCGCCTGCCATCAGTCTTTCGCTCCTTCTTGCTTCACGACCGGCCCCGGGCCCCGCGATGTGCGGGCCGTCCCCTGCCCGCGCTCCCAGTTCGCGGGGGCCGGGGCCTTCCCCTGACCGGGCCGGTCGACGCGCGCTCCGCTCGCATCACTCGCGCGCCTTCCGGCCCGGGGGGTCTGGGGGTGTGGTGCTGGCTACTCGTCGGGGTGGTGCAGCTCGATGTCGTAGCCGTCCACGCCGGACCCGTTGACGTTCAGGGCGTTGGCGACCGGCGGGTAGCCGGAGGC